>JAKSLT010000014.1 GCA_024401055.1 Bacteroidaceae bacterium
CCTTGTTGCAGTGGTTGCAATGCCAGTACTGCACGTTTCCTGCTGTCGTGCAGGTGGCTTCAACGCGGGCGTGTTCCTCCAATGCATCAGGATGGTTCGTAGGATTAAAGTCTATTACCATTCCTTCATCGGTCAAAGGGGCCTTACCTTCCTTATCTTCGAAATTCCCTCCACAGGCATCGCAATGCCAATGATGCATCTTTCCCTTTTCAACACATGTGGCAGGCACTTCGGCTATTTCCCTCATGGAATCCTTGTGGTTGGTGGCGGCTATGACGAGCGAAGCCATTGTCGCCTCGCTGGCACCGCTCTCATTCGAGTAAATGTGCCCGCAGTCGCTGCATTCCCAATATTCCTTCATGCCCGTTGCCACGCATGTCGCAGCTACTGCTCCATGATGAGTAAACGTATGCTTATGGTAGGTGATGGTTACGGATCTCACGTATGCCGACGTGCTCATACATCTGAACCTTATCATGGTGATGCGCGAAAAAGCCCCGTCCTTCTGTTCCCATCTCTGACCGTTCAATGCCAGCTTGTCGCAATTGTCGATGCTCCCGCTGCTATTGATACCGCGGGCTTTGAGGTAACTTTCGGAGAAATAATCGAACTCAACTCCGGTGATGACATAGCCGTCTGGTACTTCCATTTGTAATGGATAAAGCTTTTCTACTTTCCAACAGCCGTCGACATCGTTGGCTTTGGGGGCTGATACATAGATACCCGTCCCGCTGTCCGTCGTCTTATAGCTCTCATCGCAGTCATCATAATCCAAGGTAATGGTCTGCGTCGAGTATGTTGCCTGGCTCCAGGCACTCATTGCCGTGCAGAGCATCAGTAATGATAATAATATTTTTTTCATATACGTTTTTTTCCTTTTTCGTTTTCAGTCACCGACTTCATCATTGCGGATTTCCCCGCAACCTCCCGGCAGTATATGGAACAAGTCCTCCAGGAGATATCTTGAGCCAGCGACAAACCGAGCGCAGAAGGAAAGCTTGCTTTCACTGTGCCGTCCTATTACTTTGCCTCCAATGCCTCAAGGCGCTTTTCCAGTTCCGCTATCTTATTCTTGAGGAATTTGTTCTCTTCCAATGTCTCGTTCAACGAGACAGCTTCGGCATTGGCAGGAATAGAAGTCGTTTGGGCTTTGGCATAACGAACATTGGGATTAATGTATGCAAGTACTCCATAAGGAAAATAGTCCTTATAGTGATTCGGAAAATCAAACCACCCCTGTGTACCTGACATAAGTTCGCAAAGATCTTCGATGAATGTCTGATGTTTCTCAACATCTCCGATGACTCTCTGATGATTATCAAGCACACCTGTACCATGGCGTGTCCTATAATCTTTAATGTAGCTGGGGTCGCGGTAATCTATCAAAAGTTCGCAAAGATCTTCGAGGAATCTCTGATGATTATCAAGCACACCTCTACCATGAGTATATACATGATGTTCAAAGTCGTTGACGTCGTATCGTTCATCTATCAAAAATGAGCAAATCTCTTCGAGGTATCTCTGGTGATTATCAAGTATACCTGGATGATGTTCTTCCATATACTTTTCAATGTGGCGGAGATTGCGGACATCTATCAAAAGTTCGCAAATCTCTTCAAGGTGGTTCTGATGTTCTCGAAACATAGATAATGCACTGTTGCTATAGTGTTCAAAAAAATAATCTTTTGCATCTTCTACGGTCATGTCCCCTAACAAGACATCTTTAATCTCCGTAAGCATAGAATCCACTTCTGCCTTGGAATAGTAGCCCGCAGGTGTCAGTTCTGCTCCTTTCTTTTTTCCGAAGTCCACTTCCGTCTTCGAAGAGGTTTTGTAACTGGCGTAAGTACCATCGTCCATTTTCACGTTAACATACTGTGCGCTTGCCATGGTGCTCACCATGAATGCACCGAGGATTGAGAATAAAAACTTTTTCATATATGTTTATTTTTAATCGTTATTTTTCGTTTGTTCAGTCACCGAATTCATCAGCGCAGAAGGAAAGCTTGCTTTCACTGTGCCGTCCTGTTACTTTGCCTCCAATGCCTCAAGGCGGCGTTCCAATTCGGCTAACTTTTTCTCATTCTCAGCAAGTTTTTTCTCATTCTCAGCAAGTTTTTTCTCATACTCAGCAAGTTTTTTCTCATGCTTACGAAAAATTTCCTCATGCTCTTCAAGCTTCCTCTGATGATTTTCGAGGGTATAATGATTGACTTGAAGTTCTTCATCAATCCTACGAAGCATTGCATCCACTTCATCCTTGCTATAGTACCCCGAAGGCGTCAGTTCTGCTCCTTTCTTTTTTCCGAAGTCCACTTCCGTCTTCGAAGAGGTTTTGTAACTGGCGTAAGTACCATCGTCCATTTTCACGTTAACATACTGTGCGCTTGCCATGGTGCTCACCATGAATGCGCCGAGGATTGAGAATAAAAGCTTTTTCATTTTTTTGTTTATTTATTTTATTGTCGTTAATAGTTCTTCAACGAATCGTTGCCCAATAATTTGCAAAAGTACGACTTTTTATTGACTTCCTCATCCTTTTTCTATAAAAAAGTAGATGTATGCCCCGATTCCCCTCGCAGATTGTTACACAACGGGTATCAATTTATATGAATCAAGTAAATGCAGGTGGTATGGAAGGTCGTCAATATGCTGGGCTTACCCTCTACGAAACGGGCTGAAAGCACGGAAGTGTCCAGCCCGATTTATTCAAGTAACGTTTCATATAAATGGACATAACTTGAATTTTTTTTGTCAAAATATTTTACAATTTCGGTACGTTTTCTTGGCGATTTTCGGCCGTGGAGGCCAGCGCGCGAGGCCTCGGACGGAAATATGCGAAATTTGAGCACGCCGTTACGGTGCTCATTTATAAACGGTTAACGCCGCAAGGACTCGCGGGAAAATACTTCCGAGATAGCTTAGTTCCCTTTCAGTTGCGAAAAAGAGCCGGAGGGAAATGAACCTTTTGTGATTTTTTCGGAAAACGGCGGGTTCCAGTGAAAACTAATCCTCCTTTAATTTGAACTAGTCCTGATTTAATTCGAACTAGTCCTGATTTAATTTGCACTAGTCCTCCTTTAGTTTCTGGTAAAAGGGAAGTAGTGAAAATTAAAAGGGAGATAGTGAAAATTAAGAGGGCTGAAGGAGCGAAATGATGGGAAACCGGCGGGTGCGGGGCACCTTTATGCGCATTTTGTCTTCACTTCGCCGCGATTTCTCCTTTTTTCGTTTTGTCAAAATCTTTTACAGTTTCAAAAAAACGTTATGAAGTGTTTTTTATCAATGTTGTCCGGCGGACAGCAATATTTATATAAGTAATGGTAAAAAAATAACTTCCTAAAGTTCACGACTAAGTACATTCGTCAGCTTTGGCTGTCTTTTTGGCTCTTTTTGCGCTGCCTTTCAGTTGCATAGCCCTCGTGCAAGCCCGAGGGCATTGGCCCGAATTTAATACTATTTGGGCGCCTTCAAGAACAACACAAAAATAGCTCAAAAATCCTATCCAAATCTTCTGAACTTATTATTTCACCATTACTAAAGACAACAAATACAACAAAAACAACAATCTTTTACGCTCCGGCCACAACCGGCCTACGCTTTGTTGTTAATGTTCTCGCAGCGAGCGTTATACTCGCGCTGAGGCACTCCCCCAAGGGGGAGCGGGGAGGGGGCTCTTTATTTCAGAAAATAGCCCCGGCGGCTATTCCCCCTTCAGGTACTTGCACACCTGGTCGGCGATGGAGGTCATGCCTTTGTGGGAGGGGTGGCCGCCTTGCTTGTCGATGTTGCTGAGGTCGAGGTGCTCGTAGCCGTAGTATTTCGTGATGACGTGGGTGCTCTCCACGATTTCGGGACGCAGGCCTTCGTTGATGAGGAAGACGACGCGCATGGCGGGGTACATCTCCCGGAGGTCGCGGCAGAGGCGGGCGAGGGCGGGACGATAGGTGAAGAGGTCGGCGCGCGTCCACTGGCCCCACTGGTAGTCGCCCACGGGGGTGCCGGCCCATGAGTCGTTGGTGCCGCCGAAGACGAGGAGCAGGTCGGGGGCGCCGATGCTGTCGCCGATGTTAACGGCGCGGGCGATGAAGGAGCGGGGGCTGTAGTCGGCGGGATGGCCGGGGCGGAGGCTGTGGCCGTCGTTGGCGGCTTCTTTCTGGCGCGCGTAGCCCTGGAAGGCGATGGTGCTGCCGCTGTAGGAGTTGTTTTGCACGAGGGTGGCGCCGAGGCGGCCGGTGACTTGCATCCACCAGGTCTGCTCTACGCTGACGACGTCGTTGGCCTTGTTGTGGCGCTTGGAGTCGGCGGGGTAGTACCAGAGTTCGTTGATGGCGGGGCTCATGTAGCCTTCGAAGGTGGAGTAGCTGTCGCCGAGGATGGCGATGCGCAGGGGGCCGGCTGCCATCAAACTTTGGGAGGAAAGAGCGAGGATGAGAAAAAGAATGCGTTTCATTGTGGGTGGGCGCGAGGGGCACGGTGCCCCTCTGAACTGAAAGAAATTAAAAGTGATTAAAAGAAATTTTGTTCAGAAATTATCTTTTTAGATAATAAGATTATGAGATAATAAGATTATTAGTTTCGGGAGAGGGCAGCTACCTTTAGGGGTATATCCCTTCCCCTATGGGGGGAAGGTGGACGGGCACCGTAGGTGTCACGGACGGATAGGGGCTGTGGCTATCTTGGGACATATCTCGCGTAGTCCGCAAACGGTGCATTTGGGGTTGCGGGCTGTGCAGACGTAGCGGCCGTGGAGGAGGAGCCAATAGTGGGAGGCGGCAACGTCGGCCTCGGGGATGTAGCGGCGCAGGGCCATCTCGGTGGCATAGGGGGTGGTGCACGTGGCGGGTACGAGGCCGAGGCGGTGGCTGACGCGGAAGACGTGGGTGTCCACGGCGAGGGCGGCCTTGCCGAAGGCTACGGCCTGGATGACGTTGGCGGTCTTGCGGCCTACGCCGGGGAGGCGGGTGAGTTCTTCGAGGGTGGAGGGTACCTGGCCGCCGAAGTCGCTGACGAGCATGCGGGAGAGGCCTACGAGGTGGCGGGCCTTGTTGTTGGGGTAGGAGACGGACTTGATGTAGGCCAGCACGTCCTCCTCCGTGGCTGCGGCCATGGCGGAGGGGGTGGGGTAGGCGCTGAAGAGGGCGGGCGTCACTTGGTTGATGCGCTTGTCGGTGCACTGGGCGGAGAGCACCACGGCTACGAGGAGCTCGAACGTGGTGGTGTAGTTGAGTTCCGTCTCGGTGGCAGGCAGGTGGGCCCGGTAGTAGGCGAGGACTGATGAAAAGCGGTCTTTGCGGGTCATATAATTAAAGCCTCTCCCCGTCAGAGCCACCTGCGGTGCTCTGCCACCCCTCCCCCTGCTGGGAGGGGGAGATACCTCTATAGGGTGGCTGCGGAGGTTGTGAGGTTGTGGGGTTGTGAGGTTTTGGGGTTATGGGGTTGTGACCTTTAGGAGTATATCCCCCTCCCTGCAGGGGGAGGGGTGGCGCGGTGCGTAAGCAGCCGCGACGGGGTGGGGCTTGGTTATAATTCCTGCATCCTTGCGAGGTATTTGCCGAGGATGTCGAACTCGATGTTGACGATGCTGCCGACTTTGAAGTTGTGGAAGTTGGTGTGCTCGTAGGTGTAGGGGATGATGCACACCTTGAAGGTGTCGCGCGTGGGTTCGCATACGGTGAGGCTTACGCCGTTGACGGTCACGCTGCCTTTGTCGACGCAGAAATAGCCGCGGCGGGCCATAGCGCTGTCGAAGGCGTGGCGGAAGGTGAATACCCACGAGCCGTCGGCCTCTTCGATGTGGATGCACTCGGCGGTGAGGTCCACGTGGCCCTGTACGATGTGGCCGTCCAGACGGCCGTTCATGGGCATGGAGCGCTCGATGTTTACTTCGTCGCCTATGCGGAGGAGGCCGAGGTTGGAGCGGCGGAGCGTCTCTTGCATGGCGGTGACGACATAGCGGGGGCCGTCGGTGCTGACGACGGTGAGGCATACGCCGTTGTGGGCGAGGCTCTGGTCGATGTGGAGCTCGTCGGTGAAGGGGCACTCAAGGGTGAAGTGGAGGTTCTCCTGTTCCTTACGGATGGCTACGACGGTGGCCGTGGCTTCTACTATTCCTGAAAACATGAAGGGAATTTTGAATTAAGAATTCATGAAAGGTGGTACAAAGGTACGAAAAACGAAAATGAAAGACGAAAACGAAAACAAAAAACGAAAAACGGAAGAGGAAAAACGAAGAAAAATACGTTTTTGCTTTGCCATCGTCTGGCTTTTTCGTAATTTTGCACGCAATATGTAAACTCGCGCGCGAATATTATAAAAAGTAGATATGACAACGCAGGAAGAATTTCAGAAGGTAATGGGGCGCTGCCGCAGCCTCTTCGTAGATAAGATGCACGACTACGGCACGGCCTGGCGCATCTTGCGCCCGTGCTCCCTCACCGACCAGATATTTATCAAGGCCAACCGCATACGCACCCTCCAGCAGACGGGTGAGGCGCTGGTGGACGAGGGTATCGTGCCGGAGTTCATCGGCATAGTGAACTACTGCCTCATGGCGCTCATCCAACTGGAACTGGGCGACAGCGAGGACGGCCGCGATCTGCCCAACGACCGCGCCGCGGCGCTCTATGACGAGAAGGCTGAGGCCTGCCTCAACCTCATGCTGCGCAAGAACCACGACTATGGCGAGGCGTGGCGCTCGATGCGGGTGAGCAGCTACGTGGACTTGATTCTGATGAAGGTGTTCCGCACCAAACAGATTGAGGACTTGCAGGGCAAGACGCGCGTCAGCGAAGGCATTGCCGCAAACTATATGGATATGCTCAATTATTCGGTGTTCGGCCTGATACAGTTGGGCGAGGCCAAGTAGGCACGCCGCCTCCGAACTCCATCCTCGCGACAGCATGAACGTACTGCGAAAACTCCTAACGGCCCTCGTGTGGCTGAGCCAGACAGTAGCCGGCCTCACCTTTCTGGCCTCGGCACTGGCCAAGGCTAACGACCCTCTGGGCATGACGATACTCCTGCAAGACTATCTCGGCCTGATGGGTGTCCACACGGCGTGGGCCAGCGTGCCGGTGACGGCGGTCGCCGTGGTGCTGGCGCTCGTGGAGACCGCGCTGGGCATAGGACTGCTGCTGGGTGCCTGCAAGCGACGCACCACCACGGGCTTCCTCGTGTTCATCACGCCGATGCTCCTCATCACGGCCTACAATGCCCTGGCCGATGCCGTGCCCGAGTGCGGCTGCTTCGGGAGTGCCCTGCACATCACCAACATGCAGTCGCTGATGAAAAACGTGGGGCTCACGCTCATCGCCGTGCTGCTGTATGTACGCCGCGAGGAGATGTATCAGTTGCCGGGCCGGCAGCTGAGGGCGTGGATAGCTAACGTCGTCGTGGCGGTGGTGGCCGTACTGGCCATCTGGTCTTGGCGGCATCTGCCGACAGTGGACTTCACGCCCTACAAGGCCGGCACCGACGTGATGGCCGCCATGATGGGCGAATACGCCGTGGTGGACGGAAAGAGCGTGGAGTTGGCCGCCCCCACCATCAAGGACTTCGCCCTGACCGACGCCGAAGGCAATGACCTCACGGACGACATCCTCGCCTTGGAAGAGGAGGTGACGCTTATAACAATCCCCAGCGAGGAGCGCGCCGACACCGGCAACAGCGACCGCCTCAACAGCCTGTGGGACGAAGCCAGCGACAAGGCACGGCCCTTCTACCTCGTAATGGCCGAGGACAAGGCCGCCGCCGAGCATTTTAAGGACCGCACAGGCCTCAACTGCCCCGTGCTCTTCGCCAGTCAGGAGATGCTGCAGACCATCGTGAGAGCCAACCCCGGCATCGTGAGGCTGAAAGGCGGCGTCATCAAGGAGAAACTCTCCCTCAAACATTTGTAGTCCCCAGCGTTCAAACGCATTATTATAAACCCCTAAAACATATAAACAAAACAAAATGAGAAAGCACATTGTAGCAGGCAACTGGAAAATGAACAAGACCCTGCAGGAAGGCGTAGCACTCGCCACCGAACTGAAAGAAATCCTCGCCGCTGAAAAGCCCAACTGCGAAGTAATCATCGGCACCCCCTTTATCCATCTGGCCACCGTCAGCGAACTGGTGAAGGACTGCGTCATCGCCGTCAGCGCCGAGAACTGCGCCAACAAGGCCAGCGGTGCCTACACCGGCGAAGTGAGCGCCGCCATGGTAAAGAGCACGGGTGCCGAGTACGTCATCCTGGGCCACAGCGAGCGTCGCGAATACTATCATGAGACCCCCGAAATCCTGAAGGAGAAGGTAGATCTCGCCCTGGCCGAAGGCCTGAAGGTCATCTTCTGCATCGGCGAAAGCCTGGAGCAGCGCGAGGCGGGCGAGCAGGAAGCCGTCTGCAAGGCTGAACTCGCCGGCAGCGTGTTCCACCTCACTCCCGAACAGTGGAAGAGCATCGTCATCGCCTACGAGCCCATCTGGGCCATCGGTACCGGCAAGACCGCCACGGCTGAGCAGGCTGAGGAAATCCACGCCTATATCCGCAAGTGCGTGGCCGAAGTCTATGGCGCCGAACTCGCCGACGAGACCTCCATCCTCTACGGCGGCAGCTGCAAGGCCAGCAACGCCCCCGAACTCTTCCAGAAGCCCGACATCGACGGTGGCCTCATCGGCGGTGCCAGCCTGAAAGCTCCCGACTTCAAGGGCATCATCGACGCCTGGAAGTAATACCGGCACGCCTTCTATGGCTCCAACAGTATCTATAGCCGCAATAGTTTCTAATGCCCTATAGCTATGACAAAGAAAATACTGATAATCATTGCTCTCATGCTGTCCGCTCCCCTAGGGGAGTGGGCAGTCATGCGGGCTCAAAGCACTTTGATAGGTGACTACCCGGAGACGGACACCCTCAACGTGCAGCGTCCGCGCCGTACAAAGGCACAGGGTTACCGCATACAGGTATATTCGGGAATCAACGGGCGCAAGTCAAAAATGGAAGCCCAGCAAAAAGGCGAACTGGTACACACGTTGTTCCCGGAACTTTCCGTGTATTGCCACTATAAAGCTCCGCGCTGGGTATGCCGCGTGGGAGACTTCCCCACAATAGACGTTGCCAGACGCTATTACAACGCCATGCGGCGCTCTCCCCTGTTCAACGAATGTCAATTAGTGAAGTCGCAGGTGCTGCTTCCTATCAAGGAGCAAGACCCCGACTACACTCTCCCCTAAGAATATGATAGAATCCCACATACAAGCCATCCTCCAACATATCGGAGAGGACCCCGAACGCGAAGGGCTGGTGAAAACCCCCGCTCGCGTGGCTAAGGCATTGGCAGAAGTCACCGCCGGCTACCGGCAGGACGCCTGCGAAATACTGCGCAGTGCCATCTTCGACGCAAGCGACAGCCAAGGGCTCGTCCTTGTGCGCGACATTCCTTTCTATTCCCTTTGCGAGCACCACATCCTGCCCTTCTTCGGACAGGTGCACATCGCCTATCTCCCCGGCACCCACATCACCGGCCTGAGCAAGCTGGCCCGCGCCGTGGAGGTCTTTGCCCGCCGCCTGCAAGTGCAGGAACGCCTCACGCGCCAGATAGCCGAGGCCGTCATGGAGGCCCTCGACGCCCAGGGCGTTGTCGTCGTCGTGGAGGCCCAGCACATGTGCATGCAGATGCGCGGCGTTGAGAAGCCCGGCACCGTCACCACCACCGTAGCCGCCCTCGGTTGCTATGAAAAAGACGTGCAGCTCCGGCAGGAGGTGCTCACGCTCATACGGAAATAGCCCCGCAAAGGCATAAATGTAATCTTTCCTTACGCAAATATCTATTTTTATGAAGCACTACATACAACTCGCGAGCGTATGTCTCATCACGCTCCTTCTCACCGCCTGCCACGCGCAGCAGAACGTCATTTATCTTCAGGACATCGAGGCCGAAGGCCAAGCCGTGGCACAGGCCGAGCGCCTGCTCACCTTCAAGCCCGGCGATAAACTGGCTATCAACGTCAACAGTGCCGCCACCCCCGACTTGGCTATCCGCTACACCACGGCGCTCATCACCAATAAGTCCACGGGCATAGTCGGTTCACAGTACCAGACGCTCTACACCGTGGCAGATGACGGCACCATCACCATCCCCGGCCTCGACCGTATCAAGGCAACCGGCCTCACGCGCGCCGAACTGGCAGAGGTCATACAGCAGGGTCTTCGCAAGGAACTCCTCCACGACGCCGTCGTCACCGTGGATTGCTACCAGCGCTACGTCACCGTGCTCGGCGAGGTGAAAATGCCCGGCCGCTTTGAAATAACAAAGGACCGCATGACCATTCTTGAGGCTCTCGGTGCCGCCGGCGACCTCAACATTCAGGCCAAACGCACCGACATCATCGTCGTGCGCGAGGACAACGGCCAGCGCACCACCTATCACCTCGACCTCCGCAGCAAGGACATCTTCTCCTCGCCCGCCTACTACCTACAGCAGAACGACGTGGTGTATGTCCAGCCCAACAAGTTCCGCAGCGGCCAGAGCACCATCAACGACAACTCCTTCCGTTCCGTAGCCACCTGGCTCAGTGTCGCAAGTGTCCTGACCAGCATCACCATCCTGATCACGAACGCGGTGAAGAAGTAGCCCCTATCCGTCAGCGGCCCCCGCCGCTGACATCTTCCCCCCAAGGGGAAGAGAGATAGCCTAAAGTTCAGAAACCTCATAATCTCATTAGCCCCGATAGCCTTTAGTGCATTATTCCTTCCCTTATGGGGAGAAGGTGTCAGCGGCGGGTGCCGCTGACGGAAAGGGGCTCCAACTATGACACCACTCGCAGAGCGGCTCCGTCCCACCACACTCGACCAGTACATAGGCCAGCAACACCTTGTTGGCCCCGGGGCTCCTCTGCGCCGGATGATAGAGCAGAAGCGCGTCAGCAGTTTCATTCTCTGGGGCCCGCCGGGGGTGGGGAAGACCACCCTCGCCAGCATCGTGGCGAAGGCCCTCGATGCACCCTTCTACACCCTCTCTGCCGTGCAGAGCGGCGTGAAAGAAGTGCGCGAGGCCATTGACAATGCCGCCAAGAACCGTTTCTTCCAGCAGGCCTCACCCATACTCTTCATCGACGAGATACACCGCTTTTCCAAGTCGCAGCAGGACAGTCTCCTCGCCGCCGTAGAGCGCGGCACCGTCACCCTTATAGGCGCCACGACGGAGAATCCTTCCTTCGAGGTCATCCGCCCCTTGCTCTCTCGCTGTCAGGTCTATACCCTCCAGCCCCTCTCGCGCGACGAACTCCTCCAACTCCTCCATCAGGCCGTCACCACCGACCCCTTCCTCTCCTCCCGCGAGGTGAAGGTGGAAGAATACGAGGCCATGCTGCGCTACAGTGGCGGCGACGCCCGCAAACTCCTCAACATCCTCGACCTCATCAGTGCCGCCGCGCCCAGCGAGGGTCCCATAATAATAAATAATGAGGTGGTCACGTCGCAACTGCAGCAGAATCCCTTGGCTTACGACAAGCAGGGGGAGATGCACTACGACATCATCTCGGCCTTCATCAAGTCCATCCGCGGCAGCAATCCTGATGCGGCGCTATACTGGATGGCCCGTATGATAGAAGGCGGCGAGGATCCCGAGTTTATTGCCCGCCGCCTCGTCATCAGTGCCTCCGAGGACATAGGCCTGGCCAACCCCAACGCCCTTCTTCTGGCCAACGCCGCCTTTGATGCCGTCCACAAGATAGGATGGCCCGAGGGCCGCATACCTCTCGCCGAAGCCACCGTCTATCTCGCCACCTCCCCCAAGAGCAACAGCGCCTACAAAGGCATCGGTGCGGCCCTGGAAGAGGTGCGTCGCTCCGGCAACCTCCCCGTGCCACTTCATTTGCGCAACGCTCCTACGCAACTTATGGCTGAACTCGGCTATTCCGACGGCTATAAGTATCCGCACGACTTCCCCGGCAATTTCGCCCCCCAGCAATACCTCCCCGACGACATTAAGGACGCTTCCTTCTGGCACGCCTGCCACAACGCGCAGGAAGACAAGATGGATGAGCGTATGAAGGCACTGTGGAAGCCTCACCCCGCCGAAGCTGCCTCCGGCACTTCGTCACCCCTCCCCCAAAAGGGAGGGGAATAATGCCTAAAGGTCGCCCAACCTAAATTCTTTTCTAAGAATGAAAAAGATTATGTCCCTTTCTTCTTTTTTCAAACGTATCTTCCCTTCCCATTCCAGGGAAGAATACCATAGTGCCCAGTGTACGCTGTGGGGCACGGCCTCCCTCTTGTGCGCTCTCTTGTTTTCAGGTTGCGCCTCCACTTCTCCTTTTCAGTATCTCCTCATCGGCAGCGCCGCCACCGACAGTGCGTCCGGTGCCTTGCGGCTCTATACTTTCGATGCCGCCAACGGCGAGGTTCAGAGCGTCTGCGAGAACACGCAAGTCAACAACCCCACCTTCTTCTGCCTCTCTGCCGACCACCGACGCCTCTATTCCGTAGGCGAGGAGCCGCAGGAGAAGACACCGTCTGCCAACCTCCTCGCCCTTGATGCCGAGGCCGGCACCATCGGCCTTCTCCAGAGCCAGCCTACCCGTGGGGCTTCACCTTGCTTCATCACTTTCACGCCCGACAGTTCCGCCATTATCACCGCCAACTATATGGGCGGCAGCATCTCGCGCTTCCCGCTCTCTGCCGACGGTCGCCTTGGTGACGTGGAAGTCACGGCTTTCCAGGGCCACGGACTCATCCCCGACCGTCAGGAGCAGTCCCACCCCCACGCCGTCTATTTTACGCCCTCCGGTCAGGTGCTCGTCAACGACCTGGGCTGCGACTGCACACGCTTCGCTCCTGTCAATTACGAGGCTTCGCTCACCGGCGAGGGCTGGAAGGCCCTCCAATACAAGCCCGGCACGGGCCCGCGCCATCTCTGTTGGGATGCCGACCGCTCCCACGCCTATCTCGTCAGCGAGATTTCCGATGAGGTCTTCACCCTCGTGCCTTCCGCTGACACCCTCCGCGTCGTGCAGACGCTCCACGCCGACAGCCTCTCAGCCACCGGCAGTGCCGACATCCACCTCACGGCCGACGGTCGTTTTCTATACGCCTCCCATCGCCTTGCCGGCGACGGCATCAGCATTTTCCGCGTAGGCCCCGACGGCCTTCTCACCCGCATAGGTTACCAGCACTGTGGCCGTCATCCCCGCAACTTCCTCATCACGCCCGACGACGCCTACCTTCTCGTGGCCTGCCGTGATGACAACCGCGTGGAGGTCTTTCGTCGCGACATGAAGACCGGCTATCTCACGCCCACGGGTCAGACGATTTCCGTTCCCGCTCCCGTTTGCGTGAAGATATTTTAGGACAGTCCAAAACCTCTGCCCGTGAATCCCAATCTCGAAGTCCAGCACCTTTCCAAGCGCATCGGCGACCTCGTCCTTCTCGACGATGTCAGCTTTTCGCTTCACGAAGGCCAGCGCCTCGGCCTCATCGCCCGCAACGGTACCGGAAAGACCACACTTCTCAATATCCTCGCCGGCAAGGAGGGGTATGAGGAGGGCAGTATCGTGCTCCGCAACGGCCTCACCGTGGGCTATCTGGAGCAGGAGACCCATTTCCCGCCCCATCTCTCCGTGCGTGAAGCCGTGATGGCGAAGGTGCCGGCCGACGACGACAATGCCGCCCTGCGCGTAGAGCAGATACTCACGAAACTCGGCCTCCGCAATCTCGACCAGTTCGTCAGCAACCTTTCCGGCGGCCAGCAGAAGCGCGCCGCCCTGGCTGCCGTGCTCGCCCAGAACCCCGACATTCTCATTCTCGACGAGCCCACCAACCACCTCGACATCGAGATGACGGAATGGCTGGAAAACTATCTCGGACGCCTCACCGGCAGCCTGCTCCTCGTCACCCACGACCGCTATTTCCTCAATCGCATCTGCACCGACATCCTCGAGATTGACGGCCAGCGCCTCTACCACTACCGCGGCAACTACGAGTATTACCTTGAGAAGCGCCAGGAGCGCCTCGACGCCACAAACGCCAACATAGAGCGCGCCCGCAACCTCTACCGCACCGAACTGGAATGGATGCGCCGCATGCCCCAGGCCCGCGGCCACAAGGCCCGCAGCCGCGTGGAGGCTTTCGACGACCTTGAGCGCCTCGCCAAGACGCGACAGTCCGAGGCCGCCGCACGCCTCGAGATGAAAGCCACCTACATCGGCTCCAAAATCTTCGAAGCCGCATACGTGAGCAAGCAGTTCCCCGACGGCCCCGTCATTCTCAAGGACTTCTACTACAACTTCTCCCGCTACGAGAAAATGGGCATCGTAGGCCCCAACGGCACGGGCAAGAGTACTTTCGTCAAGCTCCTCCTCGGCCTCGTGAAACCCGACAGCGGTCGCTTCGTCATCGGCGAAACCGTGCGCTTCGGCTACTATTCGCAGGAAGGAATGGAGTTCGACGAGCAGATGAAGGTCATCGACGCCGTGCGCCGCGTGGCCGAAGTGGTGGACCTCGGCGGAGGCAAACGCCTCACCGCCATGCAGTTCCTTACCCACTTCCTTTTCCCTCCGCGCCGCCAGCAGGACTACATCTACAAGCTCTCCGGCGGTGAGCGTCGCCGCCTCTACCTCTGCACCGTGCTGATGCAGCAGCCCAACTTCCTCATCCTCGACGAGCCCACCAACGACCTCGACATCGATACCCTCCAAATCCTTGAAGACTACCTCGCCCACTTCCACGGCTGCGTCATCGTGGTAAGCCACGACCGCTATTTCACCGACAAGGTGGTGGACCACCTTCTCGTGTTCCACGGCGAGGGTCGCGTGGAGGACTTCCCCGGCAACTACACGCAGTTTCGTGAGGCCCAAAAGGAGCGCGCCGCCGAAGCCAACAAGGCTTCCGCCGCCGCTTCCCCCACCAAGCGCGACTGGAAATCCCAATCGCCGCAACCCGAGAAGAAGCGCCGCCTCTCCTTCAAGGAGCGCCAGGAATACGCCGCCCTTGAGGAGGAAATCGCCGCCCTTGAAACCGAAAAAGCCCAGATAGAAGCCGACCTTTGCAGCGGCACGCTCGACGCAGAGGCCATAACGGCCCATGCCCGTCGCCTTCCCGAACTCACCGCGCGCCTCGATGCCGCCTCCGACCGCTGGCTGGAACTCGCCGAGTTCGCCGAATAACCGCAATTTCCGCATCATTTTTGTTTGCTGCTGGGAGGAGAAAAATTAGTTCCCTTTTAATTTTTCCTTCCTCCCTTTTAATTCGCGCGAACGGCGTTCCGTCCGGCGCTACTTCCCTTTTAATTTTTCCTACTTCCCTTTTAATTCGCGCGAACGGCGTTCCGTCCGGCACTTCCTCCCTTTTAATTTTTTCTACTTCCCTTTTAGTGTGCGCGAACGCCCCTCCGTTCGGCACTACTTCCCATTTAGTGCGCGATGTTTCCGTGCCGGTTCGTCTTGGCAGGCCTTTATTTCAAACTTCTTCCCATTTAATTCGAACTACTTCCCATTTAATTTGAATTAGTCCTGATTTAATTTTTCCTTCTTCCCATTTAATTTTTGCTAAAAGGGAAGTAGTGGGAATTAAAAGGGAAGAAGTGAGAATTAAAAGGGAAGTAGTGCCGTTTTCTAAAGGGACAAAAAAAGGCGGAACGGCCCTATGCGTTCATAGAGCCGTCCCGCCAAAAGGGGAATGCCGGTTTATTTTACGAGTTTCATCTTGAAGATGAGCGGAGCGTACTGCGGAATGCTGCCGCTGCTGCCGCGCACGCCGTAGGCCAGATGGAAGGGAATCGTCACCTCCCATTCGGCGCCGGGCTTCATCAGCGTGAGGGCCTCGGTGAAGCCTTTGACGAGATTGGAGGCGGGGCAGGTGAGGGGCTCCTTGTCATAGTTGGAGTCGAAGACGGTGCCGTCCGTCAGGCGGCCTTCATAGAAGAACGTAACCTCGTCCGTGGCTTTCGGGCTCTGGCCGCTGCCTTCGGTGATGACGCGATAGAGGAGGCCGCTCGCCGTGCGGGTGAGCGCAGTGTCCTTGGCGCGTGCCGTCATGAAGGAGTCGGCAGCGAGCTGTGGGGCGGGGTAGCCGTTTTTGAAGTCACCCATGTAGCAGCTCCCGTCGGCGGTGTAGAGGATATAGCCTTCGGTGCCCTCGGGCAGGCTGTCGGCATTGACGGTGCCGGTGTAGGTGCCCTCCATAGCCGGCGTGAAGGCCGTGGCGGGGACGGTGTAGGGCATATTGGTGACTTCGTTGAGCTTCTGCCCTTGGCAGGCGAAGAAAAGCGTGCTGCAAACGAGGCAGATAACGGAGAAAATGAGAGGGTTTTTCATCGTGGCGTGATTGATTTTGTGCAAAATTACAAAAAAAGGTGGAAAAAAAAGAATATTCGCCATTTTTTTTTGTAAATTTGCTTGCCCAAAATATGCGCAAGGCAAAATGAGAAACGAAACAGACGAACTTTTTGTGTTCCGCCGCTTCCTCATGGACGAGGACGCCGGCCTGCTGCAGCGCGTGCAGGAGGCAGCCGTGGAGAAACTGCAGACGCTCTTCCCCGGCCATCGGCTCGTGGTGTATGACGCCCTCACCATCGGCATTGATACCGACTCGCCCATGAGCGAGACGGGCGTGGATACCTACGAGACAGGCCTCGTGGACGGCGAAGTGCCCGCCATGCGCAACACGCGCGACGGCCACGTCATTACCCTGCGGATATAACGCACCATATTATATATATACGCGCGAGGCACTACCCACCCCGCGTTCGAACGCAAAAAAAAACAAACCAAGCCTCCCATTCCATTCCCCTCCCTTGAGGGAGGGGTTAGGGGAGGGTCTCCAATATGCCACTCATCAACGACCCCGTACACGGCTTCACCCCCCTACGCAGCGAACTGCTGAAGCAGGTGGTGGCCCATCCCTTGTTCCAACGCCTGGAACGCATCCGCCAACTCGGCCTCTCCTCCTTCGTCTATCCCGGAGCGACCCACACGCGCAAGGCCCACTCCCTCGGCGCCTTCACTCTGATGCAGCGCGCCTTCCGTGTGTTGCGCGAGAAGGGCTATTTCATCTTCGACAGCGAAGAAGAGGCTGCCGAGGCCGCCATGCTGATGCACGACCTCGGCCACGGGCCCTACAGCCACGTGCTGGAGAGCGAAATCGTGCGCGGCTACTCTCACGAGGATATTTCCCTCATGATGATGGAGCAGATGAACGCCGACCTCCACGGCGCCCTGAACCTCGCCATACAAATCTTCAAGGGCGAATACCCCAAGCCCTACCTCCACGAACTTATCAGCAGCGACGAACTGGATATGGACCGCCTCGACTACCTCTGCCGCGACGCCTTCTATACCGGCGTGCGAGAGGGCTCCCTCGGTGCCGACCGCCTCATCCAGATGCTGGAACTCACCGAAGACGAGCACCTCACGATGTCCGCCAAGGCCGCATATCCGATGGAGAACTACCGCGTGGCGCGCCGCCTGATGTATTGGCAAGTGTATCTCCACAAGGCCACCGTGGCGGCCGAGGAGGTGCTGCGCCGCGCCCTGCGCCGTGCCCGCCAGTTGGCCGAGGGTGGGGCAGAAGTGCCCTGTACGCCCGCCCTGCATTACTTCCTCTATCCCGCCGAACAGACGCCCGAGACCTTCCTCGCCCACTACGCCGCACTGGACGACAGCGACATCCTCTGCGCCCTGAAGTCGTGGCAGTACGTAGCCGATGAAGAACTCGCCCAGTGGGCCCGGATGTTCCTCACCCGCCGCCTCCTGAAAGTGCACGTCGATCCCGAGAACGCCGACGGCTACCTCTTCACCAAAAAGGTGGAGAAAGAAGGCGAGAGTCACCTCTACGCATTCTATAAACAGCCTCTCCCCGGCGGAGTTAACAATGTTACTCCGCCACCCCTCCCCTGTTAGGGAGGGGGAGTATAGCAGAGGTGAATAAAAGTATCACTAAACACCATATTACTAACCCTTTAATACCAAGACCTCTTTACGCGTCATCCCCCTCCCTAACCGGGGAGGGGTGGCAAAGTGCCGTAGGCAGCTTTGGCGGGGAGAGGCTTTAACCAACTATGTTAAAACAAATTCTCACAACTCTCGCCCTCGCCGCGTGCTTGACGGCGCAGGCTGAAATCAATGTAATTCCCCGCCCCGCACAGGTGGTGGAAAAGACAGGAACGTGCCATATCACTGGCCTTGATGCCAAGAACGTGAAGTGGCAGAAGGACAAGAAAGTAAAGGGCGACGAGGCCTACACCCTCAGCGTTACGCCCAAGGGCATCGTGGCCAAGGCCAGCACCGATGCCGGCCTCTTCTACGCCCGTCAGACGCTCATCCAACTGATGGACAAGGACGGCAACGTGCCCTGCGTGGAGATTAAGGACGCTCCCCGCTTCTCCTATCGCGGTCTGCACCTCGATCCTTGCCGCCACTTCCACAGCGTGGCAGAGGTGAAGAAGCAACTCGACCTTATGGCCCAGTACAAACTCAACCATCTCCACTGGCACCTCACCGAGGATCAGGGCTGGCGCATTGAGATTAAAAAGTACCCCGAACTCCTTGAGAAAGGCGCCCAGCGCGTGGAGGCCGACGGCTCCATCCATAAGGGCTACTACACCCAGGAAGAAGTGAAGGACGTCGTGGCCTATGCTGCTGCCCGCCATATCACTGTGGTGCCCGAACTGGAAATCCCTGGCCACGAACTCGCTGCCATCGCCGCCTTCCCCAACCTCTCCTGTCGCGGAGAGCAGACTACTCCGCGCATCGTTTGGGGCGTGGAGGATATCGTGATGTGCCCCGGCAAGGAGGATATGTTCCGCTTCTTGCAGGACGTTATCGACGAGATGGTGCCCCTATTCCCCGGCACGCTCTTCCACATCGGCGGCGACGAGGCCCCGCGTGGCGAATGGAAGCACTGCCCCAACTGTCAGGCTCGCATGAAGGCCGAAGGTCTCACGAAGGAGGCCCAGCTTCAGAGTTACGTCATCGGTCGCATTGAAAAGTACCTGCGCGGCAAGGGCAAGACCGTCATCGGTTGGGACGAAATCCTCGAAGGCGGCAACCTCGATACCACGGCCATCGTGATGAGCTGGCGCGGCGAGGAGGGCGGTATCATCGCCGCCAAGGCCCACCACCACGTACTGATGACCCCCGGCAGCCAGGGTCTCTACTTCGACCATTACCAAGGCGACCCGCAGGCCGAGCCCCAGGAGTGCATCGGCGGCTACAGCACGCTGGAGAAGGTCTATTCCTACGACCCCGTGCCGCAGTCCGTTCGTGAGGCCGGCGCTGCCGACTACGTGCTCGGCGTGCAGGCCAACAACTGGAGCGAATACATCCACAACGATGCCGAACTGGAATGGCGCATCTGGCCCCGTGCCCTCGCCCTCGCAGAAATCGCTTGGAGCCCTGTGGAAGGCAAAGACTTCAAGGACTTCCAGCGCCGCGTTGACGGCCCCGCCACGCAGAACCTCGTGAAGGCCGGCATCAACTTCCATATTCCTTCCGTGGAGCAGCCCGGCGGTTCGTGCGACAATATCGTCTTCACCGACCATCGTGACCTCACCCTCTCCACCACGCGTCCCCTCGCCATTCACTACACCCTTGACGGCACCGACCCCGAACTCGACAGCCCCCTCTACACGCAGCCCCTCCAGCTGACGAAGACCACCGTCGTGAAGACATGCGCCGAGCTCCCTGGCGGCATCCTCGGCCCCGTCCGCACCATCACCGCCAAGAAGGTGAAGGGCCTCCAGCCCGCCTCCAAGCCCGCCGTGGCCGACCCCGGCCTCGTGTGCAGCATCCACTATGGCGGCTACCGCACCGTATCCTCCTTGCAGGACACCCCCGACGAAGTATGCGTCATCGATAGCCTCTACCAGCTCCGCAACCGTGTTCCCGTGCCGGCCAGTGTCCGTAACGTCCGCGACTACGCCGCCATCGGCGAGGGCTATGTCAATATGCCCGAGAACGGTATCTACGAATTCCGTACGATGAACGCCCAGCTCTGGATTGACGGCAAACTCCTCGTAGACAACAGCGCCAGCGCCCTCCAGCGCCACAGCCGTAAGAACGCCGAGGTGGCTCTTGAGAAGGGCCTCCACCAGATAAAGGCCGTTTTCCTCGGCGGCATCTTCACCGGCTGGCCCACCTACTGGGATGACGCCGCCGTGGGCTACCGTCTCTCCGGCCACAACCGCTGGCACAATATCCGTCCTGCCCAGCTCTTCCATTAAGCGAGCTCCCAATTTGCTAATTCCCCAATTTGCTAATTTGCTAATTTCCTCTCCCTATCGCCCTCATAACCCCGGCCACGATTACTACGAGGCCGGGGCCTATCTCATCACGCTTGTCGTGACGGAGCGGGAGCGTTGCCTCAGTACGCTCGGCACCGACGCCCGCCAGCCCTCCGTCGCTCTCTCGCCCACGGGCCGCATCGTCAGCGAGGAGTGGGAAAAGACGGCGGCAATCCAGCGCGAGAAGGGCCGCAAGATACGCACTCTTGCCCAGGTCTGTATGCCCGGCCATTGGCACGGCGTGATAGTGGTGGAGGAGCGTATGGATATAGCCCTTGGCACAATCATTAATGCCTTCAAGTCCGTATGTACAAGCCGTTGGCGGCGAGAAGTGACAGCTTATGTCCAGCCGCCGTGCACGGCGGCGATGATTCGGCGCATGAGCAAGGAGGCCCGCCGCACCTATTACGCCTCCCGCCCCCGCATCGAGCGTCCCCTCTTCGACGACGACTACGACGACACCATCTGCATTGACTCCGACCATCTCCAGCGTATGCTGACCTATGTGGCCGACAATCCGCGCCGCGCCATCCTCCGCCAGCTGCACCCGCAATTCATGCAGCGCTGTCTCCACGTGATTATCGGTGGCGAGGACTACGCAGCCTTCGGCAATCTCTTCCTCTTCCGCTGGGCCAACAAGGTGCAGGTTTTCTGCCACCGCAAGGCGCGTCTCGCCCAGCTCTCCCCCGCCGAACGCCAGCAGCACGGCTACACCTACGACGCCCTGCCCACACTCACTACGACCGTCCCCTACGAATCCACCCTCCATTTCCAGCACCAGCGTGAGGCGTGGATATCCCAGATACTGGCAGGTGCCACCGTCCTCGTCACCCCCGGCATCTCCAAGGGTGAACTCACGATGAAGAACGACTGCCTCTCCCACGGCTATCCTCTCATCCACTTGCAAGCCGAGCCCATCGGCCCTTATTGGAAGCCCGAGCAGTCGCGCTTCGAGGCCTGCGCCAATGGCCGCCTCCTCATCCTCGCCCCCTGGCATCTGGACGACAAATCTCCCGTCAACGGCATCCCTGCCACCAGCGACTACTCCCGTTTTCATAACCTCAACACCCTCGCCGCCCAAATCTGTTCTTTCGACGGCGAGGCCCGCATCGTCGGCCTGTAGCCGTCAGTCATAATAAAGCAAAGCGCCAGCCCCCATCCTCCGGGGCTGGCGTTTTCTTGTGCGGTTTCTGCGGAGTCTTCCCGTTGCAAGAGCGGCTAAAGACACTTTTTCCTGCATTAACTTGGTCGTTTGGCCTTTTTTACGTACTTTTGCAGCGCAATCCTACCAAGGACTGTAGACATAAAGAAAGCGAATAACCTTATCCGTCAATCGAAATCGCCAATTTCAAACAGAAGGAAAGGCATACGCTCATGTTGTGCCATTGCCAAATCCCGTCTATCGGGTTTCGTATATGCGCACAGCGTGGGGATGACCTATTGTTTCTGTGAGGCGTTTGGCGATGCCCGATTGGCGCAATTGAGCTTCCCTGCGCTTTTTTGTGTCGTAACGATTAGGGCACGATGCACATAGGAAAGGAGATTCTTGAGCAAGTCCATGCTTCCGGCATGACGGTCGCCGGTTTTGCCGAGCGGCTGGGCTACACACGTACCAGTGTCTATAAGTTAATGCAGAAGTCAACGATCGACACGGGTACGTTGGTGCGTGTGTCACGGATTCTTAATTACGATTTCTTTGCCCTCTACAGCAGTATAATTTCAAACGAAGAGAAAAAAGTATCCAAATAGGATACATGTATTTATATTGGATACATTCCCCGTGCCTTCCATGATTCATTATTGCTTAATTTTGCAGCAGAAAATAAAAATGTTATAAACTTTATGTCAAACAAGCTATTAATTAAAGTAAAATGAAAAAAAGTTATCTCCTCATGGTTGCTATTGCAGCCGCAAGTTTGTCCTCTTGCAACAAAACTGCTCAAAACGAATCCGGCGTGGACTCTCTTTCAACGGATAGCGTGACATCGGAGGAAGCCGTATCTTCCGATTCTATCAGTGCTGACAAAGAAAGTGTCGAAGAAGAAACGTCTGCTGAAGGAATTTTCGGGACGGTTAAACTGTCTTGTAAATATGATACTCATTCAGACTGGACTACTTATAGGCACACCGAAATCATTACGCTTAATCCGGATGGAACCCTTGAAATAGAAGAAGAAGTAAAGGTGAAGAGTGATACCAGAAGTGAATTTGATGAAAGCAGGACGCAGCATTATAAATATTCTGGCGGTTGGGAGACCGACATTGCTCAGCGCGGCAGCCGCTGGGTTCATACGTATAGACTGAGTTTCTCCGACAATTATGGTGACTACACATATTGTATAAACGAGAAGTTGACTTATATCTATATGGGCAAAAATTGTTATGCAGATTGCGACAACAATCGAATATCTAATGCTCGTGAATTGGAATTTGTCTCGGGTAAGGAGAATTTCAAGGAATTTTAATACGCAGGCCTGTTAAATAATCCGCAAATTTTGCGACTGTAGAGGATTTCTTTCTTTTACAGTCGCATTTTTTTTATCTCATACGCAGATGTACCCGGCAATGGCTGAAATTCGCCGAAGTTCCATTTTTTGCTGCATCTCCTACATTGCTACACCCTCCGGCGGATATAAAGAACAAAGGGTGAAGACGTTAAGGCGAAGAGACGATAAAATTGCAAAAGAAAACACCTAATGTCTTTTGCCGTATGAAAAATTTGTCGTAATTTTGCAAAGAGATAAAGATAAGGAGGCCCGTCCTCCGATGTTTAATCCTTAAATTCATTTGTATTATGAAGAAAGTAAATTATGACGAAGTGCCCATGGCGTTCGGGCAGTGTACGAGCCAAAGCTGTCCGATGCGTGAAAATTGCCTGCGCTCCTTGGCGTGGCAAGCCGTGCCGAAGGACGTGCGCCTCGTGACCATTATCAATCCGGCCCTCACGCAAGAGGGCGAAAATTGCCCTTTGTATTCCTCTCCCGTCCTCGTGACGTATGCCCGCGGCTTTCTCGGCATGCAGCAGAACATGCTGACGAGGCATTACACGGCCTTCCGCGAATTTCTCTGCAAGAAGATGGGGCGCAACCACTATTTCGATTGCCGCAAGGGGCTTGTGCTCATCACGCCCGACGAGCAGACGCTCATCCGTCAGGCTCTGGCCAAAGTGGGCGCCGACCCCGACCTCGCCTTCGACGCCTACGAGGACGGTTTCCTCTGGAAATAGTCCGCAAAGCCCTTGTATTTGTCGCGCCTCCCGATTCCCGCTCAGTTTCTCCCTGTAAGGATTGGAGTTTCTTCCTGTAAGGACTGGAGTTTTTCCCTGTAAGGACTGGAGTTTCTCCCTATAAGGACTGGAGTCCTAACAGGGGAGGACTGCGCGGGAATGGGAGCGCGGCCGAATTTCTTGGGCGCAAGAACGCCCCAAAACGGGAGATAAATGAGCAGAAAGGGGGCTTATTGCCGTTTTAGGCGGGGGAAAGTTTGGCCGTGTCGCGGGAAAAGTGTAAATTTGCGGCGCTATTATGTAGAGCAATATGGAGCATCAGAATTTTATCACCGTAGCGGATATGACGCGCGAGGACATACTGGACTTCCTCGCCCGTGCCGCCGAGTTTGAGAAGCGCCCCAACCGGCACCTGCTGGATGAGCGCATCGTGGCCACCCTTTTCTTTGAGCCGAGCACCCGCACGCGCCTGTCCTTCGAGACGGCCGCCAACCGCCTCGGCGCAAAGGTCATCGGCTTTGCCGACCCCAAGGTGAGCAGCGGCGTGAAGGGCGAGACGCTGAAGGACACCATTATGATGGTGAGCAACTACGCCGACATCATCGTGATGCGCCACTTCAAGGAAGGCGCTGCCGCCGAAGCCGCAAAGGTGAGTCCCGTGCCTATCGTCAACGCCGGCGACGGCAGTAACCAGCACCCCTCGCAGACAATGCTCGACCTCTACAGCATCTACAAGACGCAAGGCACGCTGGACAACCTCACCATACACCTCGTGGGCGACCTGAAATACGGCCGCACCGTGCACAGCATGCTGCAGGCCATGCGCCACTTCAACCCTACGTTCCACTTTGTCTCCCCCAAGGAACTCCGCATGCCGGAGGAGTGGAAGCAATACTGCCACGACAACAATATCCGCTACGTAGAGACGGAGGAATTCACGCCGGAGAGCATCGCCTCGGCAGACATATTATATATGACACGCGTGCAGCGCGAGCGCTTCACCGACCTCGACGAGTACGAGCGCGTGAAGGATACGTATATCCTGACGCGCAGCATGTTGAGCCAGGCTAAGGAGACGATGAAGGTGCTCCATCCGCTGCCCCGCGTGAACGAGATTGCCGAGGACGTGGACGACGACCCCCGCGCCTACTACTTCCAGCAGGCCCGCAACGGCCTCTTTGCCCGCGAGGTAATCCTGACGAAGGTGCTGGATATCCACCCCTAACAGACCCTCCCCCGACCCCTCCCTAAAGGGCGGGGAGTGGATACTTACGAGCGATAAAACTATAAACTGTCAACTATCAACTATAAACTATAAACTACTCCTAAAACCATGGACAACCAACTCTTTGACCTCATTCACGAGGAACACGCCCGCCAGATGCGCGGCATCGAACTCATCGCCAGCGAAAACTTCGTAAGCGACTCCGTAATGCAAGCCATGGGCTCCTGGCTCACCAACAAATACGCCGAGGGCTATCCCGGCAAGCGCTACTATGGCGGTTGCCAGGTGGTCGATAAAGTGGAGCAACTGGCCATCGACCGCGTATGCCAGCTCTTCGGTGCCGAATATGCCAACGTGCAGCCCCACTCCGGCGCACAGGCCAACGCCGCCGTATTCTTCGCCGTGCTGAAGCCCGGCGACACCTTCATGGGTATGAACCTCGACCACGGCGGCCACCTCTCCCACGGCAGCAAGGTGAACACCTCCGGCATACTCTACAACCCCATCGGCTACAACCTCGACAAGGAGACTGGCCGCGTAGATTACGACGAAATGGAGCGCCTCGCCCTGGAGCACAAGCCCAAGCTCATCATTGGCGGCGGCTCTGCCTATAGCCGCGAGTGGGACTACAAGCGCATGCGTGAACTCGCCGATAAGGTAGGCGCCATCTTCATGGTGGATATGGCACACCCCGCAGGCCTCATCGCCGCCGGTTTGCTGGACAACCCCGTGAAGTACGCCCACATCGTGACCTCCACCACCCACAAGACCCTCCGCGGTCCGCGCGGCGGCATCATCCTTATGGGCAAGGACTTTGAGAATCCCTGGGGCCTCACCACGCCGAAGGGCCAGGTGAAGATGATGAGCCAGATACTGAACAGCGCCGTATTCCCCGGCATCCAGGGCGGCCCGCTGGAGCACGTCATCGCTGCCAAGGCCGTGGCTTTTGGCGAGTGCCTCAAGCCCGAGTGGAAGGAGTACGCCGCACAGGTACAGAAGAACGCTGCCAAACTGGCCGAGGAACTCGTGAAGCGCGGCTTCACCATCGTCAGCGGCGGCACCGACAACCACTCCATGCTCGTTGACCTCCGCTCCAAGTATCCCGAGCTCACCGGTAAGGTGGCCGAGAACGCCCTCGTCGCAGCCGACATCACCGTGAACAAGAACATGGTGCCCTTCGACACGCGCAGCGCCTTCCAGACCTCCGGTATCCGCCTCGGCACACCCGCCATCACCACCCGCGGCGCCAAGGAAGACCTTATGGTAGAGATTGCCGAGATGATCGAGACCGTGCTCAACGCTCCCGAGGACGAGGCCGTCATCGCCGCCGTCCGTGCCCGCGTCAACAAGACGATGGAGAAGTATCCTCTCTTCGCCTGGTAAAGAAAGTATTCTTGCAGGCAGAAGATATTGCAGGCAGAAGAATACAATAAATCAGCGCATTTCGCGTTATAAACACAGAGACCCTCTCCGCCAGTGCGCGGAGAGGGGCACTCTGCGCTATAAAACCCGCCGGCACATGGCGGACACTCCAACAAGAAACTCCTGAAGATGAAACTAAGAACACTCGTTGCAGCACTTATCCTCCTGCTGAGTGGCGTACCTGCCGCTCTGGCGCAGTCGTCAATGACCGACGCTCAGGTGATGGACTTTGCTATTAAGGAAAATGAGAAGGGCACCTCCCGCTCTGAAATCACGAAGAAACTCATTGAGAAAGGCGTGCCCCTTGACCAGCTTCGCCGCGTGCGTAGCAAGTATGAGAAGGAGCAGAACGGCCAAGTGCTCGGCGCAAAGAACATCAGCGGCACGGCAGAAAGCAGTCGCCTCCGCACCGGCAACGGTGAGGAGCGCGAGAACCCCGCCTTCCGCAACCGCAGCTCGCAGCAGCGCGACTCACGCAAGCTTACCGACAACCAGCGCCGCCGCATGGAAGAACAGCGCGACTACGACTACGGCGAGGAACTCTATGGCCTCGGCATGCGCGACTCTACCGACTACCTCGATGACTACTACTATGACCGTTATCGTGAGGAAGAGGATCCCACGCGCCAGGTGTTCGGCCGCAATATCTTCAAGAATAAGAACCTCACCTTCGAGAGCGACATGAACCTCGCCACGCCTTCCGACTACCGCCTCGGCGCCGGCGACGTAGTCTTTGTCGATGTGTGGGGCAGCACAGCCCAAAGTTTCCAGTGCACCGTCTCTCCCGACGGTGACATCTCCCTCGACGGCTACGGCCTCGTCAGCGTGGGCGGCCTCTCCGTGGCCCAGGCCCAGCAGCGCCTGAAAAGCACCCTCGGCTCACGCTATCAAGGCAGCCAGATAAAACTCTCCCTCGGCCAGACCAAGACCATCTCCGTCAACGTCTTCGGTGAAGTGGAGAACCCCGGCACATACACGCTCAGCGCTTTTGCCAATGTCTTCAACGCCCTCTACATGGCCGGCGGCACCAACGACATCGGTACCCTGCGTAACATCAACGTAATCCGCGGCGGCAGCGTCGTAGCCCACGTGGACATCTACGACTTCATCCTCAACGGCTCCTCCGCCGGCAACGTGCGCTTGCAGAGCAACGACGTCATCTACGTAGGCCCCTACGACTGCCTCGTGCAGGTGCAGGGCAAGGTGAAGCGCCCCATGTTCTATGAGATGAAGAGCAACGAGAGCGTGGCCACCCTCATCAAGTATGCCGGTGGCTTCACCGGCGATGCCCTCGAGGACAACGTCCGCCTCGTCCGCAAGAAGGGCGGCGCCCTCAGCGTCTATACCCTCGACGAATTTGAGCGCGGCACCTTCCAACTTGCCGATGCCGACTCGCTATATGTGGACAGCACGCTCCAGCGCTACACTAACATGGTAGAAATCAAGGGTGCCGTGCGCCGTCCCGGGCAGTACCAGATGGACGGCGGCGTCACCACCGTGCGCAGTCTCGTAGAGCGCGCCGGCGGTCTGCTGGAGGAGGCCTTCCCCGTCCACGCCGTCATGCACCGCCGCAAGGAGAACCGTCAGTTGCAGGTGCTCTCCCTCGATGTCAAGGGTATCTTGGAACACGAGGTGGCCGACGTAGTGCTCTGCAACGAAGACGTGCTCTTCATCCCCACGCTGCAGGACTACAACGACGAGCTCACCCTCTCCATTGAGGGCGAAGTGCTCTATCCCGGCACCTACGACTATGCCGAAGGCACCACCGTCGAAGACCTCATCCTTCAGGCCGGCGGCCTCACCGATGCAGCATCCACGGCCAAGGTGGACGTGAGCCGCCGCCTGCGCGACAGCAAGGCCACGGGCTCTACGAAAGAAACCGCCCAGACCTTCACCTTCTCCCTTCGCGAGGGCTTCATCGTTGGCGGCGAGCCCGGTTTCGTTCTCCAGCCCTACGACGAAGTATTCGTGCGCCGTTCCCCCGGCTATGCCGAGCAGGGCCACGTCAAGGTCAGCGGCGAGATAGCCTTCGCCGGCGGCTACGCCCTCACCAAGAAAAACATGCGTCTCTCCGAGGTCGTGGAAATGGCCGGCGGCATCACCGAGAGCGGCTACGCCCACGGCGCCCGACTCATCCGCGCCCTCACCCCCGAGGAGAAAGAGCAGCAGGAAGTCATCGTCAAGGCCTTCATGAACAACTCCATGGCCGTCTCCTCCGACTCCAACGCCATTAAAAACAAGCTCGACATCTCCGACACCAAGAGCGTCGGCATCGAGCTGGACAAGGCTCTGGAGCATCCCGGCGACGACCGCTGGGACATCGTCCTGCAGGACGGCGACGAACTCTTCATCCCCGGTCAGCTCAACACCGTCAGCATCACCGGCGAAGTGATGTACCCCAACACCGTGGCCTACAACAAGGACATGCGTGCCGCCGACTACATCGACCAGGCCGGAGGCTATTCCCTCAAGAGCAAGAAGAGCCGCGCCTTCGCCATCAACCCCAACGGCACCGTCAAGCGCCTCTCGCACTACAGCAGGATAGAGCCCGGAGCCACCATCATCATCCCTGCCAAGAAGATGACGGAAAAGATGAACTCCTCGCAGATTCTCTCCATGACCATGTCGATGGCCTCAATGGGCGCCGTCATCGTCAGCGCGCTGAAGTAGAGGATGACAGTATTATTATAGGATAAGCAAATTAGCCTGCGGAACGCCGCAGACTAATTTGCTTTTTTTCAAGGCCCGGCTTCCGGGCATTCTTCCCGCTTTTTCCCAGCTCTAAATCTGGGTTGTTAACCCCCTTCGGGGTATCGCCGACACTTTTTACCGAACAGCAGTAGCTCTAAATATAGCCTAAGCTCAAGACTATGAACAGCCTCAGCAAATATGTGTGGCTCGTAGAGACCATTCACCGCGCCGGGCGCATCTCTCTGGAGGATATTAACGACCGATGGCGGACAAGCCAGCTCAGCGACGGCGAGGAATTGCCCCGCCGCACCTTCTTCAAATGGCGCTGCGCCATAGAGAAGCTCTTCGACATCAATATCGTCAACGAGAAGGGCGGCAGCTATCGCTACTACATAGAGAACGCCGGCGAGATAGAGAAAAAAGGCGTCAAGTCGTGGCTCGTGGAAACCATAGGCACCAGCAACCTGCTGATGGAAAACATCAGCCTCCGGGAGCGTATCATCGTGGAAGACGCGCCGTCGGGCCGCGAGTTCCTTGCCGCCATCATCGGCGCGATGAAGGACAGCCGCGTCATCGCCTTCACCTATCACAATTATTGGCGCGCGGACTATCGCACGCACGAGTTGGAGCCGTATTTCGTGAAGATGTTCCGCCAGCGGTGGTATGTCGTGGGGCGCAGCCTGACGCACGATGCCGTGCGCGTATTCTGCCTCGACCGCATGTCGGAGCTCAAGGTTACGGAGCGCAAGTTCCACTATCCCGCAGACTTCAGCCCCGAGGCCTACTTCGCGGACAGCTTCGGCGTGATAGGGGGCAGCGATTCCGAGGTGCAGCCCGAACACATCCGCCTGAAAGTGGCCGCCGCACAAGCCAACTACATACGCGACCTGCCGTTCAAGGAGGGCCACCAGACTGAGGTGGAGCGAACGGCGGAATACAGCATCTTCGACATCTATCTCCGCCCCACCTACGACGTAGTGCAGGAAATCCTGTGGAACGGCCCCGCAGTGGAGGTGCTCGCGCCCCAGCCACTGCGCAGAAGCGTAGCGGAGATGACAGAAAGAATGGAACAGATATACAAAAGCAACGAAAGATGAAAGACTTTGCCGCAATAGATTTTGAGACGGCCAACTACGAGCGCTCCTCAGTGTGCGCCGTGGGCGTCGTTGTCGTGCGCGACGGGGAGATAGTCGATACCTTCTACTCTCTCATCAAGCCCGAGCCCGAACTTTACACCGTATGGTGTACGCAGGTGCACGGCCTCACGCTGGAAGACACCGTTGACGCCCCCGTCTTCCCCGACGTGTGGGCGCAGATAGCGCCCCGCATTGCCGGCCTCCCCCTCGTGGCCCACAACAAGGTCTTCGACGAGAGCTGCCTCAAGGCTGCCTTTCGCACCTACGGCATGGACTACCCCGACTACGAGTTCCACTGCACCCTCATCCGCTCCCGCCAGCTGTGGCCCGAGGGCCGCCACAACCTCGACATCATCGCCGCCCGCTGCGGCTACTACCTCCAAAACCATCACCACGCCCTCGCCGACGCCGAGGCCTGCGCCGCAATAGCGTTGAAGATTTTGTAGGCGTTTGTATATTATTCGTGCCCGCGTAAAAGAGTCGGCGATGCGGCTTTACAGGTAAAAGCCGTCGGCAGTGCCGAAGCTGTCGTTCTTAGTCGGCATTTAGTCATCATGGCCACAGTAGTGACCGATATATGGCCACAGCTGTGGCTAAGTATGCGTCACAGCTGTGGCTAAGTATGCGTCACAGCTGTGGCCACGACGACCCTGTCGGAGGAAGCATCGGGAGGAACGGGTGTAAAAATCTGGGAATCAGAACTGAAGGCAAAGAAAAAGCAAGGAGGCGAAGTCCAGTGACTTCGCCTCCTTGCTGTATGGCGTTTTTGAGGTGCTGCGGGGGGGCGCCTCCTTGCTGTATGGAGGGGAATGTTTTTCGTGCGGCTAATCCAGTTGCTCGGCGCCGGTGAGGGCCACGAGGGATGACCATTCGGCGGCTTCCTCTACCTCTGCCGCAAAACGCTCACCCGTGGTGAGGCAGTGGATGATGCTGCGGTCCATGGCATAGTTCATAGGGTTGCTTACGCCTCGGCTTTCGCCTTCCAGCCAAAGGAGGGCGGCAGGGCTCGTCATGTATTTGCGGGCAAGCGCAAGGGCTTCGTCGCCTATGAGGGGGGCGTCCATGCCGCGCAGGAGGAGAGTGGGGACGGGGTATTTCTGTGCGAAACCCTCTGTGCCGCAGATGGTTTGCATGCGGCTGTAGGGGCGTGGCGTGGAGACGTCGAGCTGGAGGAGCACGGAGCGCCCGCGCTTTGTGCGGAGGAGGGCCGTGTTGAGGCCGGTGGTGAGCATGCTGCTGAGACTCTTGACTGACGTGAAGCTGTCGCCGTCGAGGGCCAGGAGCTGGGCTATCGGGCCGTAGGCGTGGGTGGGATATGAGTTGCCGGCCATGGAGCGGAGGGCTTGAATCATCCAAGGTTTTGTGGCATCGTCGCCAAGGCCGATGGTGTGGATGTATGCGCCCTCGAGGTGGGTGAGCGTGCCGAAGAGGCCCTGACGCGCTATTTCGAGACAGGCGAGATGGAAGGCGTCAAAGCAACAATTTTCGGCCATGAGGCACCGCCGGCCTGTGCGCTGGCTCGCCTGGCGCAAGGCCTGGCACTCTTCCAGCGTCACGGCGGCGGGCACTTCCACCACGACGTCGTGGCCGCTCTCCATCTCGGCAATGGCGATGGAGGCGTGGGAGGCCCAGTCGGTGCAGATGTAGGCTGCGTCGTAGGGCTCGTTGCTTATGGTATAGGGACAGAGGTTGCGGGCGGCCTCAACGGAGGCGGGGCTGATGTCTTCCAACTGTGTGAAGACGGCCAACTCCTGAGGAATGTCCTGAAAGCGCTTGAGGGTGTTCAGACCGCGGTTGCCGAGTCCGATGAGCTTGAATCGTAACATGATGATGAACTTAACCTTAACCTTGACTTTAACCTTAACCTTGACTTTGACCTTAACCTTGACTTTGACCTTGGCTCTGGCAGAAAGCCCCCTTTAAGGGGGTTGGGGGTCTTGTCAGTCGCGGCGTTGGGCCATGTTCTCGAAGTCCTTCTTGCGGAGCTTGAAGGAGTTGGTGAGGTAGCGGTCGCGCACCACCTGGTTCTCGGCGAGTTCTTCGGGCGTGCCCTGGAAGAGAATCTTGCCGTCGAAGAGGAGGTAGGCGCGGTTGGTGATGCAGAGGGTTTCCTCCACGTTGTGGTCGGTGATGAGGATGCCGATGTTCTTGTCTTTCAGCTTCCAGACGATGTACTGGATATCCTCCACGGCGATGGGGTCAACGCCGGCGAAGGGCTCGTCGAGCATGATGAACTTGGGGTCGATGGCGAGGCAGCGTGCGATTTCCGTGCGTCGGCGCTCGCCGCCGGAGAGGTTCTGGCCGAGGTTCTTGCGCACCTTCTGGAGACGGAACTCCGAGATGAGGTCCTCAAGCTTCTGGCGTTGGTATTCGCGGGGCTTGCCCGTCATTTCGAGTACGGCAGCGATATTGTCCTCCACGCTAAGGTGGCGGAATACGGAGGCCTCCTGTGCGAGATAGCCGATGCCGGCGCGGGCTCGCTTATAGACGGGGTAGGAGGTGATTTCCTCGTCGCCGATGAAGATACGCCCGCCATTGCTCTGCACGAGGCCGGTGGTCATATAGAAAGAGGTGGTCTTGCCGGCACCGTTGGGGCCGAGGAGACCTACGATTTCGCCCTGACGGACGTTGAAGGACACACCGTTGACGACGGTGCGGCTGCCGTATTTCTTAATGAGGCCTTCGCTCCTTAAAATCAGGGAGGAAGAGGTTATGGGGTCGTTGCTGTCCATTCTTTTGGAAGGGTAAGGGAAAGTGTGTCGGGCACAAGCCCCTCTATGCTTCCGCCATTTTGCAGGCGGCGGCGTATTTCGGTGGAACTGATGTCGTGGAGGGTGCAGTGGAGGGGGGTGATGCGGTCGGTGGGCTCGGGGAGGGCGTGGCCGCGGCGGGGATAGACGATGAGGCGGTGGTGGGCGAGGATTTCCTCGGGGTTGCGCCAGCGGGGGAAAAGCGTCCAGTTGTCGGCGCCGATGCAGAGGATGAACTCGTGCTGGGGGAAACCGGCGCGGAGGTGGCGGAGCGTCTGGCAGGTGTAGGAGGGACGGGGGAGGTGGAACTCGCAGTCGGAAGCAATGACGTGGGGAATGCCGGCCACGGCGGCCTGTGTCCAGCGCAGGCGCAGAGCTTCGGGAGCGAGGTCGGCCTGCAGCTTGAGGGGGTTCTGCGGACTGACGAGGAGCCACACTTCGTCGGCGAGGTCTTGCGAGAGAACAGCCTGGGCGATGGCTACGTGGCCGTTGTGGGGCGGGTTAAAGCTCCCCCCGAAGAGTGCGATACGCATCATTTATGGCGGTGGTGAGGTCATCGTTGACGATGATGTGGTCGAAGTGGGGCGCCTGGCTTATTTCGTACTCGGCGCGATCCATGCGCTGCTCAATGACTTCGGGGGAGTCGGTGCCGCGGAGGATGAGGCGCTGGCGGAGGGCTTCAATGGTCGGGGGCTGGATGAAGAGCGTGACGGTCTGGTCGGGGCGCTGGCGCTTGACGTTCTGTGCGCCGACGACGTCGAGGTCCATGACGACGTTTTTGCCCTCGGCGAGCATCTTGTCAACGACACTCTTGAGGCTGCCGTAGTAGCGGCCGGCATAGACTTCGCAATACTCGAGGAAGTCGCCCTGCTCAATGCGGCGCGAAAACTCCTCGGGAGAGAGGAAGAAGTACTCTACGCCGTCTTGCTCCGTGCCGCGCGGGGGCCGCGAGGTGGCGGTGATGCCGAAGTGGAGGTTGAGGTCGGGGTGCTGCTCCATCAGGGCGTTGATGATGGTGCTCTTGCCGCAGCCGCTGGGGGCGCTGAATATAATGATTTTGGACATTTCTTAAATAAAAATTAATAAAGAAAAATTAAAAGTTAAAGCTGCGCTTTGGCGAGCGGCAAGCCGATTAGAGGAGAGAGATAGAGTGTTGAGTAATGCAACTTTTAATTTTTAATTTTTAACTTTTAATTTTATAATACGTTGAGCACTTGCTCCTTGATTTGCTCGAGTTCGTCCTTCATGCCTACGACGATATTCTGCATTTCGGCCTGATTGGATTTGGAGCCCGTGGTGTTAATCTCGCGGCCCATCTCCTGAGCGATGAAGCCGAGCTTCTTGCCCTGTCCTTCGCCGTCGGAGAGCGTCTCGCGGAAGTATTTCAGGTGCTGGGCGAGGCGCTGCTTCTCCTCGTTGATGTCGAGTTTCTCGATGTAGTAGATGAGTTCCTGCTCCAGACGGCCGCGGTCGTAATCGACGCCCTTGAGATTTTTGAGGGCGTCCTCCAGCTGCTGGCGTATTTTCTGCACGCGGCTTTCCTCGTAGGGCACGAGTTCGCGGGAGAGCTGTTCGATGCGGTCGATGTTGTGGCGGAACTTGGCTTCGAGGGCGTGGCCTTCCTCGGCACGGTAGGCGCAGAGTGCTTCGAGGGCACTGTCCACGGTGGCGCTGACGACGGCCCACTCCTCGTCGGACACTTCTTCGGCGGGGGCCGTGGTATAGACCTCGGGCATGCGGCTGACGACGTACCAGAGGTTGTCGGGCTCGGGGATGATGCCGTCCTTGTCCATTTTGTGTATCTGCTGGACGTAGCTCTTCACCACGTCAGCGTTGATGGTGGTGCCAGCCGTGGCTTCGGCCTTCTCTATCCAGAGCGAGAAGTCCACCTTGCCGCGCAGGAGCTTGGCGGCGACCTGCTTGCGGAGGTCTAGTTCGTGTTCGCGGTAAATGTTGGCGATGCGGGTGGAGAGGTCAAGGGCTTTGGAGTTGAGGGACTTGACCTCGACGTGGATTTTCTTTCCGTTGTATTCGGCATCGGCCTTGCCGAAACCGGTCATGGAATAAATCATATTTCTAAAGATTGCGTTTCCGGTGTTTGAATTTTTCCGTCTATGAGGTGTATGGTGCGGTCGCAGCGGGCCGCGAGGGCGTCGTCGTGGGTGACGATGACGAAGGTCTGGTTCATTTCGTCGCGGAGGCGGAAGAAGAGCTGGTGGAGTTCATCCTTGTTGTGGGAGTCGAGGGAACCTGAGGGCTCGTCGGCGAGGATGACCGAGGGGCGGTTGATGAGAGCGCGGGCCACGGCCACGCGCTGTGCCTCGCCGCCGGAGAGTTCGGCGGGTTTGTGGTGGGCGCGCTCGTCGAGGCCCATAAAGTGGAGAAGGTCGAGGGCCTGCTTGCGGGCTTCGCTGCGTGAGACGCCCTGAATGAGGGCGGGTATCATGACGTTCTCTTCGGCCGTGAACTCAGGCAGCAGTTGGTGGAACTGAAACACGAAACCGAGGTGCTGGCCGCGGAAGAGGGCGAGTTGCTTCTGGCGCAGGGTGCTGATGTCGGTGCCGCCCACGATGACGTTGCCCTTGTCGGGGCGCAGCAGGGTGCCCATCACTTGCAGCAACGTAGTCTTGCCGGCGCCCGACGGGCCTACGATGCTCACCACCTCGTGGGGATGGATGCTGAGGTCGATGCCCTTGAGCACGTGGAGCGAGCCGAAGGATTTGTGTATGTCGCGAAGTTCAATCATGGTCAGTAAAGATTTTTCTACAATGTGCAGTTCCTCGAGTTGCTGCTATTCTTCGTAATGCTGGAAGAGGAAGTCGTTGTAGGGGTATTTCTGCACGTGGAGCTGGCGCACGCGGTCGTAGATGAGCTGGCGCAGGGCGTCGATGTTCTGGCGTTCGCGGGCAGAGATGAAGATACAGTCGCCGGGGAGTTTGGCCATCCATGTCTGTTGCAGCTCCTCTAGGCTGATATTCTCTTTTGTGGCGGGCGAGAGGTCGGCGGGGTCTTTCTCCTGCCATGAATAGGCGTCCATCTTGTTGAAGATGATGAGGCGGGGCTTGTCGGCGCAACCGAGGTCGGCCAGTGTGCGGTCCACCACCTGCATCTGTTCTTCAAAGTCGGGGTGGGAGATGTCCACGACGTGTATGAGGAGGTCGCTCTCGCGCGTTTCGTCGAGGGTGCTCTTGAAAGAGTCCACGAGGTCGGTGGGCAGCTTGCGGATGAAGCCCACGGTGTCGGCCAGCAGGAAGGGGAGGTTGTCGATGATGACCTTTCGCACGGTAGTGTCGAGGGTGGCGAAGAGTTTGTTCTCGGCGAACACCTCGCTCTTGGAGAGGAGGTTGATGAGCGTGCTCTTTCCCACGTTGGTGTAGCCCACGAGGGCCACGCGGATGAGGCGTCCGCGGTTCTGGCGCTGCGTAGTCTTTTGGCGGTCGATGTCGGCCAGGCGCTGCTTGAGCAGTGCCATGCGGTTGAGGATGATACGGCGGTCCATCTCGAGCTGTGTCTCGCCCGGGCCGCGCAGTCCTACGCTGCCTTTGCCGCCGCCCCCGCCGGAACCGCCGCCCTGTCGTTCCAAGTGAGTCCAGAGGCGTTGCAGGCGGGGCAGCATGTAGCGATACTGCGCCAGTTCCACCTGCGTCTTGGCGTTGGCCGTCTGGGCGCGCATGGCGAAGATGTCGAGAATGAGGGAGGTGCGGTCGAGGATTTTCACTTTCAGCTCGCGCTCGATGTTGCGCAGTTGCTTGGCGGAGAGCTCGTCGTCGAAGATAACCATGCCCACCTCGCGCTCGGCCTCTTCCTCGGCCTCGATGTATTGGCGTATTTCTTCCAGCTTGCCTTTGCCGAGGTAGGTGGTCATGTTGGGCCCCTCGCAGCGCTGGGTGAAGCGCTTCACGGTGACGGCGCCTGCCGTCTCGGCCAGGAATTCCAGTTCATCGAGGTATTCCTTGGTCTTCCGTTCGTCCTGCTGGCGCGTGATGAGGGCCACGAGGACGGCGGTCTCGGCTTTGGCTTCTTGTATGAATTCTTTCATTTACTTGTAGATGCGGAGGGTTTGCTTGCAGGTGAGGAGCTCTTACTTGTAGATGCGGAGGTTGTTCGTGCCGTCGTAGGCCACGCGGTCTTTGTAGAGGCGTATGTTGCCTTCGCCGTTGATGGCGACGCCTTGGGTCTCGAGGTCGTAGATGCGGTGGCAGCGGCGGCACACCACTTGCTGCGAGCCCTTCTCCTTAAATTCCAGAGGCTTCGTGATTTTGTCGTAGGTGTCGCAATAGGGGCACACACGCTCGTAGGCCACGCGCTGCTGGTTTCCCGTCCTCATGTCGGTCTTGACGGTCATGCCCACGATGAAGCCGCATCCGGCGCTGCTGTATGGCTTTCCGCCGGTAATGCTTAGCATGTTGTCGGTGTCGTTGTGGCCGTCGTTGCTGTCGAAATGGTAAACGTTGTTTACGGCATATATCATGCAGTATATGCCCGGGCTCTCCAGCGCGCTGCGCAGCGCATGCTTCGTAGCCACCTGCTGATAGACGAAATTGGCGGGGTAGGGGTCGTTGTATTCCAGTTCCGCCTCGACGCAGGCCGCTAGAATGCCGCACAGCGTGGCCGCCGTGAGGATTCGTGTGAGTGTGGCCGTGGAGAGGTGGACTTTCATTCGCTTCCTGTCGTTCGTCGTCGCGTTTCTGCGTTCGTCTCGCGTGTATTTATTAATAAGGTATGACGGCCAGCACCTGGGCCAGTCCGTCGGCGGCCTGTTGCAGGGGCTTGCCCACCATGGCCTTCATGAAGAGATTAACCTCGGCGCCCACGGTGACTTTCAACTTGCAGTTCTGCTCGTCGGTGGGCAGCATTTGAATCCACAGGTTAAGGGGTATGGGTGCGCCGTCGGCACCGAATTTGAGGAGCTTGGGCTCTTCGCGTTCCACAATGTTGAGCGTCACGTGGCCAAGGGGAGAGTCCACGCCCACGCTGTCGGCTGTGAACTCCATTTTCTCCAGTACGCTCCTTACCTGTTCAATCTTGTCGGCCGGCACCTGCGAGGCCATCATAGCCTGCACCTGCGGGTCGTCTATCTTGTCCTTGAGGATTTGCAGGTTGCGCAGGTCGGCCAGCCGTTCATAGACTGTGCCGACGGGGCGGCTGATATACTTTATCTCTGATTCTTTCTTTGTCATTGTTGTCTTATTTTCCCCACTCGCTGGGGTTGGCGCGCCACTCGTTGAGCAGGGCCACGTGTTCCTTCTGTATGTATCCCGTCTGCAGGGCCACTTCGCACACGGCTTCGTAGTCGGTGAGTGTGACGAGGCGCACCCGTGCCTCCTTGAAGGCCTCTTCGGCCACGGGGAAACCGTAGGTGTAGCTGGCCACCATGCCCACTACCTCGAAGCCGGCGGCGCGCAGGGCCTCCACGGCCTTCAGTGAGCTGCCGCCGGTGCTGATGAGGTCTTCCACGACGACGACCTTGGCACCCTCGGGCAGTGTGCCTTCGATGAGGTTCTGCATGCCGTGGTCCTTGGCCTTGGAGCGCACGTAGGCGAAGGGCATGCCGAGCTGGTCGGCCACGAGTGCGCCTTGGGCTATGGCGCCTGTCGCTACGCCGGCCACTGCCGTGGCTTCGGGGAATTCCTCGGCGATGATGCGCGCCAGCTCTATCTTCACGAAGGAGCGCAGAGCGGGGTAGGAGAGGGTCTTGCGGTTGTCGCAGTAGAAGGGCGACAGCCAGCCGCTGGCCCATGTGAAGGGCTCCGTGGGCTGAAGTTTGATGGCTTTCACTTCGAGAAGTTTCTCGGCGAAGATTGTGGCGAGTTTGTTCATCTTAAATGTTTAATGTTTAATGTTTAATGTTGAACGGGCGTGCGTTCCTTCCGTCGGTTACTTCTTTTTCTTGTCGCCGTAGCCGTAGCCATAGCCGTAGCCGTAGCCATATCCGTAGCCATATCCGTAGCCGTATGTACGCTTGTGCATATCGCAGTCGTTCACCACGGCGCAGAGGCCCTTGAACTGCTCGCTCTGGTACATCTTCTCCAGCTGCGGCAGGAAGTCGCGGCGCTGCACGCCGATGCGGAGCACGAAGAGCGTGATGTCGGCCAGACGGTCCACGATGCCGGCGTCAGCCACGCCGAGGAAGGGCGTAGTGTCGTAAATCACGTAGTCATAGCGTTCCAGCAGTTCCTTGTTGAGGTCTTCCAGACGGTCGGAGAGCAGCAGCTCGGCGGGGTTGGGGGGCATCACGCCGGCGGGCAGGAAGTCCACGCCTCCTATGGCGTCCTTCACGATGAGGTGGTCCAGGTTGCTTTGCTCACTGGCCAGATAGCCTGTCAGGCCGTCGCTCTGCCCGAGCATGTGGCTGACGGTGCGCTTGCGGATGTCGGCATCGACAAGCACCACTTTCTTGCCCGTCGTCCCCAGGATGTAGGCCAGGTTGCGGGACGTGAAGCTCTTGCCCTGTCCCGGCGTGGCGGAGGTGATGACTATTGTGCGGGCCTCGCGGTTGAGGAACTGCAGGCCGTGGCGCAGCAGGCGGAAGGCCTCCACCACGGGATCCGTGGGGCTGGCTTCGCTGATGAGAGCCTTGGCTCCGGCTTCCTCCCAGCGGGGCAGCGAGCCGGCCACGGGGATGGACGTGTATTCCTCAATGTCCGTGCGGTTCGTAATCTTGGTGTCGAAAAGCTCGCGCAGCCAGATGACGAGGGCGGGGATGATTAGGCCGACAAGCAGGGCGATGAGCATGATGACCTTCGTGCGGGGCGACGAAGGACTGGTGGGACCGAGGGGCTCTTCCACCATGCGCACGTTGGCCTTGCTGATGGCCAGTTGCAGGGCCACCTCTTCGCGCTTGTTGAGCAAGTAGGTGTAGAGCGCTTCCTTCAATTCCTTCTGGCGTGCCACGTCCAGGGCCACCTGCTCCTGTGCAGGCAGGCTGGCCAGTTCGCTGTTGAGCATGCCTTCGGCCGAACGGGCGTCGCGAAGTTGCAGCTCCACGGTGTGCTTGTAGCTTCTCAGCGTGGCGAGTATGGCACCGCGCAGCTGGGCCAGGTTACGGTCGAACTCGCGGATGACGGATGATGTCTCGCTGGCGTTTTCCGCCGTGCGGTTGCGCTCAAACATCAGGCGGTTGTACTCCTGTATCTGCGGCGCCAGCGTGGTGCCGCCCAGCCCGGGCACGGTGGGGATGGCCTCGTGGCTGGTGGAGTTCTGTGCCAGCCAGTCGGTGAGGTATTCGGCCATGGAGAGCTGCGTGCTCATTTCCAGGGTGTGCTTGCGGGCCGCGGCCGTCTCGTTGGCATAGTTGGCAGCCGACGAGCGCACGTCTATCACCTTGCTCTGCGACTTGATGCTCGTGAGGTGGTCCTCCACTTCGTTCAGTTCCCTGCCGATGAGGGAAATACGCTCTTCGATGAAGTCGGCCGTACTCTGGGCCACGATGTTCTTATTATCGACGATGTCCTGCTGGTAGGCGTCATACACGCCCATGAGCAGGTCTTCGGCGCGCTGCGTGTTGATATCGTTGACGGAGAGCACTATGAGCGAGGCTTCCTTGTCATATTCCGTGGCGCTGATGTGGCTCTTATACACCTGTGCGGCATATTGCGTGGGGAGGTAGTTCACCTTCACGGTCTTGCCCTCCTCAAACTTGCTCAGGCCGGCCTCCCCGCTGATGCACAGCGTGCCGACGGGGGTGCTCACATATTCGCCCAGATGCGCCTTGATGGTCTTCTTGACCTCGTTCTTACCCAACTGGAAGGCGGAGAGCTTCACCTCGCTGCCGTTCACCTGCACTTCCATCCACGCCGGTTCCTTCGGGACGCTTTTGAAGTTCACGGTGAAGGGGCGGTCCTTGTAGAGCGCTATCTCATGCAGGCCGCTGCTGGTCGTGTAGCTGGTGTTGAGGTTGAGTTTATCCACTACGCGCGTCATAAGGCGCACCGACGAGAGGATGAACATCTCGTTCTTCAGGTTGTCGCCGATGGTGATGCCGCCCAGGCCCATCATGGCCGACGTGGCGTTGTTGCGCGAGCGCTTGGTGTAGGTAGAAGTGGAGCCGTTGCCCTCACTGTCTTCTATCAGGATGACGGCCTGGCGCATATACACGCGATTCTGCCGCTGCTGGTATATGTAGCCCAGCACCATACATACGATGGCCGACAGAACAAACCAGTACCAGAACTGGCGCAGAGCGCCGAAACATTTTTTGATGAGGGGCACGAGCTGTACCTCATCCTGTTGGGTGCTGCGACGCACCCCTGAATTGCGTTTTTCCATATAATATAATATATATTTGGGGCAAAGTTACGCATTTTTTCCCACTTACGCCCTCTTTCTTCCCTTTTAATTTGAAAAAAATGGTAACTTTGCAGCATGAAACGCCTTTTAGTGCCCCTTTTTGCTCTCTTCGCCCTAATTTCTTGCGCTCCCGAGGCCGCGCACACGCCGTGGCGCTATGCCGCGCTCGCCCCCGATTCGCTCCCCGGCCCCTACCGCCGCGTGGTGGCAGCCGAGACGGTGCATGCCGCCCTCATCCGCGAGCTCGGAGCGGAGGAGAGCATCGTGGGCGTGTGCGATGCCGCATACGTGGCGGACTCCGCCCTCCGCGCCCTCCTCTCCTCCGGCCGCATGGCCGATTTCGGCTCCTGCCTCGCCCCCGACGTGGAGCGCATCGCCGCCGCCCGTCCCGATGCCGTGCTCCTCTCTGCCGTCGAGGGAGCCGACCGCGGAGCCTTTGCCGCCTTGCAGGTGCCCGTAGTGGGGCTGTCCGACCACATGGAGGCTCATCCCCTGGCCCGCGCCGAGTGGGCGCGCGTCATAGGCCGCCTCGTGGGCCGCGCCGCGCAGGCCGACAGCCTCTTTTCGCAGGTGGAGGCTCGCTACGACTCCCTCTGCCGCATCGCCCGCACGCTTCCCGAGCATCCTCGCCTCCTCACCGACCTCCCGCAGGGCGGCGCGTGGTACGTGCCCGGCGGAGAGAGCTATCTCGCCCGCCTCTATCGCGACGCGGGCTTCCTCCTGCCCTGTTCCTCCGGCTCCCGGGCGGGCTCCGTGCCCCTCAGCGTGGAGCAGGTAGTGGCCTCCGCCGCCGATGCCGACCTCTGGCTCATCAAATATGCCGCTCCCGCCGACCTCACCTACGCCGAGCTCCTCCGTCAGTGCCCCTTCGCCCCCCGCATCAAGGCCTTCCGCGAGCGCCGCGTCCTCGGCTGCAACACCCTCCGCTGCCCCTACTACGAGCAAACGCCCTTCCATCCCGACCTCCTCCTCCAGGATCTCCTCCAGGGCTCCCGCCGCTATTTCCAGCCCCTGCGCTAATCCCTTTATCCCCCGCCCCCGTGCCTTTATCCCCCGCCCCCGTGCCTTGATTGTCAGCCCCCGTGCCTTGAGCGTCAGCTCAAGGTCCCCATCCCCCCTCCCCGCCATGCCAAAGACATCTCCCGCCTCTTCCCATCCCTCCTTCCCCCCCCATCGGGGGGACAAGGGGGGGGCTCCCTCCGCCTTCCCCCTCCTCGGGGGGGCCAGAGGGGGTCTTCTCCTCCTCCTCGTCCTCCTTCTCGCCGCCAATCTCCTCCTTGGCAGCGTCAGCCTCGCCGAAGTCCCTTCCGCCACGGCTTCCTACATCCTCTGGCAGCTCCGTCTTCCCGAGGTCCTCATGGCCCTCGCCGCCGGCATCGCCCTCTCCCTCTCCGGCCTCGTGATGCAGACGCTCATGGGCAATCCTCTCGCCGATCCCTCCGTGCTCGGCGTCACCACCGGTGCCTCCCTCGGCAGTGGCCTCGTGATGCTCGCCGGTGGCGCCTTCGGCCTCGCCGCCGTGCAGTCGGCAGCCGCCGTCGGCCTCCAGCTTTCCGCCTTCGCCGCCGCCTTCGCCGCTGCCATGACCGTCACGGGCGTGCTCCTCTTCTTCAGCCGCAGGGTGGAAAACCGCACCACCCTCCTCCTCGTCGGCGTGATGCTCAATTTCCTCCTCAGCAGCGCCATCGGCGTGATGACTTTCTATGCTTCCGCCGACGGCATCCAGCGCTTCGCCGTGTGGGGTCTCGGCAGCCTCGGCGGTGTTTCTCTTTCGCTTTCATGCGCGGTGCTTATAGTCGTAATAATCTGCGCATTACTGCTCACCGTCTTCTGCAATCCTCTCAACGCCTTCCTCTTCGGCGAAACGTATGTCGCCACCGTGGGCTACAACGTGCGCCGCCATCGCACCAGCCTCCTGCTCGCCGTCAGTTTCCTCTGCGCCCTCGTCACCTCTTTCTGCGGCCCCATCGCCTTCGTCGGCCTCGCCGTGCCGCACCTCGCCCGTGCCCTTCGCGCCACCGACTCCCATCGCGTCCTCATCCCCGCCGTCGTCCTTCTCGGCGGCATCGTCATGCTGGCATGCCGGCTGCTGTGCATCCTTCCCTCCGTCTTCTGGGGCACCGGCATCCTTCCCGTCAATGTCCTCACGCCCCTTTTCGGCGCCCCCGTCGTCCTGTGGGTACTCCTGCGGCGGCCGTGAAGATTTTGTCCCGACGGCGGGCAGGCAGAGCCCCCCTTTTTTTCCAATTTTCCCGACCCGCGAAACTGTAAAATATTTTGACAAAATTTTGTACTAAATTTTAGGGACTTTTCGCCATGATTGGCGAAAAGTCTGCCACCTCCGCCTATCATTTCCAACACTCCCGCCCATCTTTTCCACCCCGCGCCGCAAAACACCCGCATCCTCTGGCCACTAGTCCTCCTTTA
>JAKSLT010000015.1 GCA_024401055.1 Bacteroidaceae bacterium
CATATTGGTACTACGTCACCATGCCCTACGACGTGAAGCGCAGCGCCATCACCGCCACCGACGATGCCGCCTTCGCCGTGCGCTACTATGATGCCGCCCAGCGCGCCGATAAAGGCTCGGGAGCCAGTTGGACCAACGTGGGCGACGACGATACCCTCCATGCCGGCGAGGGCTACATTTTCTGTGCCAGCAAGGCTTGCTACATCTGGCTGCCTGCCGCCGAAGGTCAGCAGAACAAGCTCTTCACCTCCACGGCCATCAGCACACCTCTCGAGGCTCACACCTCCGCAGCAAGCAACGATGCCGACTGGAACCTCGTGGGCAATCCCTATCCCGCCTTCTACGATATCTATTATATGGACTACACGGCCCCCATCACCGTGTGGCACACCACCAACAAGACCTACACCGCCTATAGCGTGGCCGACGACAACCTCGCCCTCTATCCTCTCCAGGCCTTCTTCGTTCAGAAGCCCGAGCAGGTGGATGCCATCACCTTCCAGACCGCAGGTCGCCAGATAAGCAATGTCATCGACCACAGCGCAGCCACCCGCAGCCAGAAGGCCGGAGCCTTCAGCCAGCGCAGCGTCATCAACATCACGCTGAGCGACGGCGCAGGTACCGACCGCACCCGCATCGTGGTGAATCCCGCCGACACCGACGCCTTCTGCGCCGACACCGATGCCAGCAAGATGCTCGCCAATGAAGGCACGCCGCAAATCTACACCCTGCGTGGCGAGGACATCTACGCCATCAACGAAGGTCCGCAGGCCGACGGCACCGTAAGCCTCGGCCTCATCCTGTCCGCCGACGGCACCTACACCCTCGCCCTCGACCGCGCCGACATTCCCGTCACACTCCTTGACGGCGGTGCCGCCGTGGAGATGCCCTACACCTTCCAGGCCGAGGCCGGAACATTGGAAGGACGCTTTATGATTAGTCTGCCGACGACAGGTCTCACTTTGAAGACAACAGCCAACGGACAACAGCCAACTTCCTATGACCTTACCGGCCGTCGCGTCAAAGCCGAGACCAGTGGCGTAAGCATTCAGAACGGAAAGAAAGTGATAAAATAAGGAAATTAGCGAATTAGCAAATTAGTAAATTAGCAAATTAGCGAATTGTCCTATGAAAAGATATCTATATAAAATCCATACCCCATCTTCCCCCCTTGGGGGGATAAGAGGGGGGCTGTTGCTCTTACTGTTTGTCCTTACGGCAGTAATGGCTCGCGGCCAGGGATTCAATCCCGACAGTCCTGCGGAGCCTTCGTCGCGCTATCGCCTCAGCGTGGCGGCGCAGCCACAGGAAGCGGCCACCGTGACGGGCGGCGGACTCTATGCCGTGAACACCAATGTCACGGTGAAGGCCACAGCCACCGACACGAAGTGGCAGTTCACGGGCTGGACCAACAGCGAAGGAACCGTGGTGAGCACCAGCCTCAACTACAGTTTCCGCACCACCAACAAGAACGAGACCCTTACGGCCCACTTCGAGGAGGTACGCACCGGTACGCTCACCGTGGCCTACGACCCCGCCAGTCTGAAGGCATCCACCTCCACCGTCTATAAGGAAGGCACCTCCGTCACTCTCACTGCCGGTAGTTACAACTACTACGTGTTCCAAAACTGGACGGACAAGAACGGCACCGTGGTGAGCACCACAGCCAAGTTCAATTATATCACCACCGGTGAGGACCAGACACTCACGGCCCACTACCGTTTCGACCCGTCGGCTCCCGCAGAACCTTCCTCCACGAAGCCCAAGCACAAAGTCTATTTCACCGCCGACCCCTCCGGCACCTGCTCGTTCAACCAGACCAACGGCTTCCAGGTGGCAGAAGGCAGCACCTTCTCCGTGAAGGCCACCCCCTCTACGGGTTATGTGTTCCAGAACTGGACACAGGACGATGTCGTGGTGGGTACCAACGCCACATATAGCGGCACTATGGGTACGGAGGATATGACGCTCGTGGCCCACTTCGCTTTCAACCCCGGTGGTCCCGGCGAACCTTCCGCCGATACCCGCGAGCATTATTCGCTCTATCTCCCCACGCTGGAGATGTACCGGGGGGAAACAGCCCTGCTGCCTGTGTCGCTGGAGAACACTGGCGATGTAAAGACGCTCAGTTTCACAATCCTTCTCCCCGAAGGCGTTACCGCCGATGCCAGTGCCTTGCAGACCACTCTCCGCACCTCCGCCTACACGCCGACCGCCACCCTCGACGGCCAGACGCTCACCGTCAGCCTCACGGGCGGCACGCAGATAAGCGACCGCAACGGCGTGGTGGTGCGCATCCCCTTGTTGGTTGATAGCAGTGCGCAGATTGCCGACGGCGAGTATGGCATAAGCCTCTCCAACTGTTCAGTAACAACAGACAACGGACAACAGACAACAGTCACCGCCCGCAACGGCCGTCTCATAATCAGCACCCTTGAAGAGGGCGACCTCCAGGCCTCCTTCTCCGTGGACCGCTATATGAACCGTGCGCAGTTCACCAATACCAGCACGGAAAGCGCCCGCAGTTTCGTGTGGGACTTCGGCGACGGCACCACCAGCACCGAGGTCAGCCCGATGCACATCTATGCCACTCCCGGCACTTACACCGTACACCTCACTGCCAAGGCTATCGTCAAGAGCAGCGAGGCCGAGCAGACCATCGTGATAAACCCCGCCAGCACCTGGATTGCCGACGGCGACTTCACCCTTGATGCCAATGGCACCGGTGCCCGCAACTTCACCTCACTGGAAGAAGCCTTCACGCTGCTGGCACAGTGCCAGACCTTCGGAAATATCGGAATCAGCGTAGTGGGCAGCGAGACATACGCGTGTCAACTGACAACAGCTGAAGGACAACAGACAACAGTCAACGGACCGCTCTCCGCAATCGTCAATCAGTTGGAAGATAACAACCTGACGATTCACTACTCCTCCGAAGCCACTGAGGGCGGTACTCTCAACTTCGTCAGCAGAGCAAACGACTTGACGCTTATAGGTCGCCTGTTGGCCCATATCACGACCGACAATGTGGCCGTGAAGGTCAACGGCGTTCTTCTCAACCCCGCCGCCCTGACAACGCATACGGCGCAGACCGTGTGTGCCGGAGTGGCGACGCAGAAGGAAAGCCTCTCCAATATCTCCGACAGCGACCGCGTGCAAGTGTCGTGGGTGGTGAGTGTGAGCCCGAACTGCCACCTCTCCGGCTATGCCACCAATGGCAACGGCGACCTGCCCGCAATGACAGTCGGCGGTACGGCCCAACATACGGCTGTGGAGACGCTGTCCTACCACATCACTGTGAGCCTGGACGGCGCCACGCTCTATACATATATATATAATGTGTCCGTGAAGCCCTTGCTGGCTAATCGCACCTTCACCACCAGCGGACCCGCTGACGGCTCCACGGTACGTGCCGCCAGTAAGACATTGAGTTGGAGCAATATCGCCGACCCCAAGCAGGGCTATACGCTGTATCTGAAACGCACGCTGGAGAATGTGGAGACCACTGACACCCTGGAACTCACCTCCACGAGTTACTCCTTCTTCGCCGCCGCCGGTGCCACCTACTCCTGGAAGGTGACGGCCTACGGAGAGTGCGACGCCGTGACGAGCGCCGAGAAGACCTTCTCCGTGGAGGAATACGCCGACCTCACCGTGGTGGCCCTCGACGGAGTGCCCGAAGCCACGACCAGCGGAAGCCCTCTCACTCTCACCGCCACTATCCGCAACATAGGAAAGGCTGTGACGGCTGTGACGAACTGGACGGATGCCCTCTATTACAGCACCGCTCCCGATGACTTCGCCCACGCCGTGCGCCTCGCCTACACTAACCACAGCGGTGCGCTGGTACCTTATGAGAACGAAAACGAAAAGGAGCCAGTCGGACAATATCAGGTAACTTGGAACATTACCGTGCCGATGACGGATGCCGCGAACATTTACTTCTATGTGATGACCGACTCCGGCAACAACGAGACGGAAGCCTCCGAGACCAACAACTCCATTGCAAGCGCTGCCGTGGAGATGGTGACGGCATACGTGGATGACGACGACTATGCCGCCCTCTGCCTGCTCTACAACGCACTGAACGGCGAGGTGTGGACGAAGCCGTGGAAAATCAACAATTCCGCCATCACCACGACGGCTTGGCCCGGCGTGACGTTCAACACCGAAGGCCGCGTGACGGCTATCAGCCTGCCGAACAACAACCTCGCCGGCACTCTGCCCACCGAGGGCTTCTCCCTGCCTTACCTCGAAACGCTTAATTTGAGCAGCAACGACATAAAGGGCGACCTCGCCGCGTTCTGCGAGGCACTTGTGGGAGGAAGGAACGAAAACGAAAACTCTCAACTGTCAACTCTCAACCTTTCCTACTGCAACCTGACGGGACTGACGGGTGTGCTGCCCGCCAGCATCACCTCGCTCAACCTTGGTTATCAGCAGAATGTATATCCCCTCTCCGCCTTTACCAAGCAGGAGTGGACAATGGGTAGCAGCGAGGCAGAGGTGGCTCTGGGCTCCCTCATCGCTTACAACCACACGGCGCAGGACTTCTCCGCCCATCCTAAGCTCCAGCTCCGCACGGCCGATACGAACACCTATGTGGGCCAAATGGTGTGGAACGGTGAATACTATGCCTTCTCCCTCTCTGGCGACTACAAAATGGCCAGCGGTACGGAATACCTCGTGCAGCCCACCGAAGGGCCTGCGGCTTATTGTAAGTTGCGTGCCACACTGGACTGGATTCCGGGCGATGCCAATGTGGACGCCAGCGTGGATGTGCTCGACGCCCAGCACACGCTGAACTATATATTGGCCCGACAGAGCGGCAGTTTCAACTTCCTCGCTGCCGACACCTACACGAGCAACACGATAAATGTGCAGGATGTGGTGGCTACGATAAATATGTTTATTGAGGAGGCTCCCAGCCTCACTCACGGCCTCTCCCCGTCGGAGCTTCCTGCGGAACTCCGCCACCCCTCCCCTGCGAGGGAGGGGGAGGATACTCCTGCTGGATGCCTGTTTAGTGCGGAGGACGGTCTGTGGCTGAGCACGACGGAGCCTGTGGCTGCGTTGGACTTCACACTTGAAGGCGTGAGCGGTAGTCAGGTGAGCCTGATGCTGAACCGCAAGCGTTTCCAGATGACGACACACGACACCGGAACGGGTGTGCGCATCGTTATTATCAGTACGGCCGGTGATGAAATAGCCGCCGGCGACACGCGTCTGCTACGCCTCGGTGCAGAGGCTGAAGTCACTCGCGTGGTGGCTGCCGACATCGACGCGCAGCCCGTGATGATAGCCTGCGGACAACAGACGGAAGGCCTCACCCCCAGCCCCTCCCTGATAGAAATGGGAGACCGTAGCGTGTTTGACCTGACGGGCCGACGTGTTAAGGCCGGTACAACTGGCGTAAGTATTCAGAACGGAAAGAAAGTGATAAAGTAAGAACCCTCACCCTCAACTCCTCCCGAGCCCCTTGGCACCCTTCCCTTAAAGGGCAGGAGGTCGCTCTTCAAGCGAGACGGGGAGTAAATACTTATGAGCGATATGAATAAATTACAACGATATATAATATGTTTGGCCCTGAGCCTTGTGGGGCTTGTGGCGGGTGCACAGAACACGCTGTCGGTGCCCGACCTCGTCGGTGGCAGCGGCAAGGAAGTGAGCGTGCCCGTCAATATGACGAACGCCGATGAGATTGTGGCGGTGCAGTTCAACTTGCATCTGCCCTTCTCCCTGGCCTCGGGCAAGAGTCCCGTGCTCAACAGCAGCCGCAACACGGCTGGCCATACCATCGCCGTGCGCTCTCTCGGTGGCAATGTCTATACCATTGTCATCGTCAATATGAGCAACAAGCCCCTGGCCGGTAGCGACGGCACCCTGCTCACCTTCCCTATGAAGGTGGACTCAAACCTTGAGGCCGGTGCCCAGTATGAGATGACTGTCAGCGACGTGGTGCTCACCAATCGCCACGGCGACAACATTCAGACGGGGGCCACGGGCGGCACCTTCACCGTGCAGCGCGAGGACAGCCCCGACCTCGAAGTGAGCGATGTGCATATCGTCCCCACCGCAGGCACCGACTTCGTGCCGGGAGAGACGGTTGATGTCAGTTGGCGCGTCAGCAACATCGGCAAGGCCGACACCCGCAGCGGCTGGACGGAGAAAGTGTATCTCGTCAGCACCCTGACGGAGGAGAGCGTATATGTGGGCAACGCCTACTTCAACAATGTGCTCCTCAAAGGCGGCTATACGGCCCGCAATGTGGCCTTCACCTTGCCCGAAGCAGCAGGAATGGAGGGCGAAGTGGTCGTGAAGGTGGTCGTGGAGCCCAACAGCGGTACGGGTGAATACCTCGCCGACCGCGGTAATAACACCGCCACGGGCGATGTCTTCACGCTGGCCTCGCGTCTCTTCCTGAAAGCCCCGGCTGAAAAGGTGGCCGAAGGCGGCACGTTGCGCTTCACCCTTACACGCAGCGGAGACCGCAGTCTTGAAGAGGTGTTTACATTGACAACAGACAACGGACAACAGTCAACGGGCTCCGTCGTCACGCTGCCCGCCACCGTGACGATACCTGCCGGACAGGCCTCTGCCAGCTTCAATGTGCAGGTGCCGCAGAACGCACTCGTCAATGACTACACCACGGCCACCGTCAGCGTGGAGCCGACGGGAGAATACACGCAGGGCGTCAGCGCCTCGTTCATCATCGAGGACGACGAACTCCTGCCCCTCACACTCTCCCTCGACAAGACGGAATACAACGAGGGCGACACGATGCACCTCACCGTCAGCGTGCCCTATCGTATCGGCACCGCCGACCTCACCGTGGCTTTCAGCATAGAGCAGGCCAAGCGCTTTGAACTTCCCAAGACATACACCTTTGCGCCCGGTGCCACCTCGGCTGTCATCGACATCCCCGTGAAGCAGGACAACACGCCTGCCAATGTGGCCACCATCCAACTGAACGCTTCGGCGGAGCACCATCTGTCGGCTTCTACGCTCCTCATCCTCAACGATGACGATGTACCCGCCATCGACCTTGCCCTCACGCCCACCGTTATCAGTGAAGGTGCCGGCGGCAACGCCATATTCGGCACCATCACCCGTCAGGAGGCAACGAACAGTAAGATTACGGTGAAACTCTCCGACGACTCCAATGGCGCGCTCTATTATACCTCCACCCTGACGATGCCCGAAGGCACCACCAGCATCACCTTCCCCATTGGCGTGAGGGACAACCAAAAGGTGGATGGTACGCGCCCCGTGAAGATCACTGCCGCCGTCTATATCACCGATTGTGGCTGCTCCGCCATTGGCAACAAGCAGACCTCCGTGGTGAAGGAGATTGAAATTACCGACAACGACGGCCCCACGCTTTCCATCACGGCCAACAAGACCACCGTGCTCGAAGGCAACGCCGAGGGCACCGTGCTGACTATCAGCCGTAACGATGGCACCGACGCTGCCTTGCCCGTCACTCTCGCTTGCAATGCCAGCGATGTGAATATGCCTTCCTCCGTCACCATCCCGGCAGGCCGGGAAAGCGTCACCGCTGTGTTCAAGGCCCTGAGCAACGCCACGCAGGAGGGCAACCGCACCGTGAGCATCAAGGCCGTAGCCGACGGCTATGCCTCCGGGTCAATGTGGCTTCTCATCTCCGACCAGACTCTGCCCGACGCCGTACTCGACAAGGTGGAGGCTCCCGCTTCCGTGGAGGCCGGACAGCGTCTCAATGTCCGTGTGACGCTCTCCAATATCGGTGCTGTGGCACTCCCCAAGAATACCGACGTAAAACTCTCCTTCGGCAATCAGAAGACACTTGTCACGCTCAACGAACCGCTGGAAGCGGGTGCTACGCGCGAAATGCCTTTTGAACTGGAAGCCCCCACCGTACCGGGTTCCTACTCCCTCACGGCAAAGGTGAACCCGTCGGGCACCATCACCGAACTTCAGCTCCTCAACAATGAGGCTGCGCAGACCATCAGCGTGACATCGTCCTACGACTTCACCGTGCAACCCGATGCAGCCCACTACAAAGCCGGCGACACCGTTCATCTCTCCGGTACGGTACAGACGAAGAGCGGACAGGCAGCCGCCGGCATCGCCGTGGAGCCCTATGTTATCTATGCCGGGTCGCGCACTCCCCTGACGGCAACCTCCGATGCCGAGGGCCGCTATACCGCCGACTTCGTTATTCCCGAAGGAATGGCTGGTACTTTTACATACGGCGTCTGCAACCCTGACGAGAATCTCCGCACGGAAAAGGGATCCTTCAAGGTGTATGGCTTCACCCGCGCTACATACGACTTCCTCACGCACAAGGTGTTCGTAGGTGAGCCCTATGCTGGCACCGTAAGCCTGAAAAACCTCTCCGACCTGCCCCTCCATAATATCCGCGCCACCTATGACGCCACGGAGGGATACACCCTCATGGTGAATGAGATTCCTCTCCTTGAAGGTAACGCCACTGTAGAACTTCCCTACGCCATCCTCGCATCACAGACCTCGAAGACCACCGACTGGGACCGTATTAAGATACACCTCTCTTGCGACGAGGGCGCTACGCTCGACCTCATTACTTATAATTACGCGCAGACGCATACGCCGACTCTCGTGGTGGGCACTAACAGCATCAACACTTCCGTGACGAAGGGCAAGACGCGCCTCGTGCCGCTCACCCTCACCAATACGGGTCTGGGCGAGACGGGCAAGATTTCCGTGCTGCTCCCCTCCGGTATGGGACGCTTCGTCACCCTTGCCACGCCCGCCGAGATGCCCAGTCTCGCCACGGGCGACAGTGCCACCGTTATGCTCCGCTTCGACGGCACGGGCTACGATGTGAACCTCATCCAGAAGGGCAGCATCGCCATCAACTGTGAGAAAGGCAACGGCAAGGCTGTCTATTTCAATGTGAAGGTGGTGAGCGAGGACAAGGGTAATCTCCTCGTGCGTGTGGCCGACGAAGCCACGCAGTATGGCGACAAGGACGGCAACCGCCCCTATGTCGGCGGTGCGACGGTGAAACTCACCGACTACAACACCGGTGCCGTAGTGGCCACCGACGTGACGGGTGCCGACGGCAGCCTGCTCCTTGAAAACATTGCCGAGGGCTACTACCACCTCAATGTGTCGGCACCCAAACACGACACCTACGACCAGAACGTCCTCATCTCGCCGGGCGAGACGACGGACCTCACGGCCTACATCTCCTATCAGGCCATCAGCGTGAAATGGGATGTGGTGGAGACGGAAATCGATGATGAATATGAAATCGTTACTTCACTCACCTATGAGACGCAGGTGCCTGTGCCGGTGGTGGAAATCACGGCGCCGGACACCCTTCTATTAGAAAACATAGAGCGGGGCAAGAGTACGCTGATGAACGCCGTGCTGCGCAATCGCGGCCTCATCACGGCGGAGGATGTGAAGTTCACCGTGCCGGAGGCTAAGGGCTTCGTGTTCCGTCCCCTCGTACCCGTCAGTGGCTTTGAACTGGCTCCCGAACAGAGTTATGTTATCCCTATTCTGGTGTATCACGAAGAAGACGACTTCTTCAACGATGCCGAGGCGCGTCGTCAGGTGAAGCGCAAGGCCGACAAGCCCAACTGTAACGGTAAGTTCGGCGGCGAATATAAGTGGCCCTGCGGCCCCGACAGTAAGTTTGCCTGGTTGGAGAAACCCATCCAGTGGGCCACGGACATTAAGTGTGCCAAGGGCGGCGAGAAAGCCAAGACGGGCCCCGGCCACAACACGCCGCTGGGCGACCCCAATTCGGCGGGCGGACTGGGCCTCCTCCACATCGGCCCCGGTGGCGACGCCGTGTTTGCCGCTATGGTGGAATTCCTCTGCCGTATGTGCGACTGCTTCTGCGTTGACCCCGTTTCCGACCTTAAGGACGGCCACAAGACGCTCAACGGCTGCGGCGGGTCCAGCGGCCCGAGAGGAGCCTTCAATGTTGCAAACTATGTTGTGACCGGCGATCGCTCCTCACTGCAACCTTTCAAGGACTGCGCTGCCGGTGCCGCCAAGTTCGCGGCGGGAAAACTCCCCGTGCACCTCGACTGCCTCATCAATCCCTTCATCGACGAAATGAGCAAGGCGCCCCGCCGCAAGGCGCAAAGCAAAATGCCCGACCTGCTGGAGAGCGCCGGAGAAAAAGAGGTGCTATACCTCTACCATTGGGCTTTGTTCTACGACTATCTGAAAGAAATGACCGATGCCCCCGTGGCCTGCGACACGCTGGCCAATATCGATGAGTTCGTCATGGCCCTCGAGGACGTGGAGCGCATCGTTGAGCCTATGTGGGAGGACGGCTCTCTCCACGATTTCGACCTTTCTTCCATCCCCGATGCCGTGCAGCGCACCTACACCACCGCCGACGGCATGGGCCCCTATCTGGCTTCCCTCATGCCGCAGGGGCAGACCATCCTCTACGACTTTGACCTGCGTCGCTACGTGGAGCGCCTGCGCAACACCTGGGACCTGCAGGCGGGTAGGGAAGTGACCTCCGACAACCACATCGACTTCCGCGTGATAGAGAAGCTGGCCGCCCTTCAGGACTCCTGCGTGGCCAAGATGGTGGCCTACGGCTACCCCAACATGGAGGAGGTGCTCAAAGGCGCGCAGAAGGACTGGCTGGAATACCACGAGAGCGCCTCGAAAAACACCTGCGCCACCGTGAAACTGGAAATCAAGCAGAAACTCGTCCTCACCCGTCAGGCTTTCCGCGGCACCCTCACCGTGGACAACGGCTCCGCCACGACGCTCACCGACATAGACCTCAGCGTGGAGGCCATCAACCAGGCAACCCTCGCCGTGGCCACTGCCCACGAGATGCAAATCAATGTGGAGAGTATCGAAGGCTTCGCGGGCGATAAGGACGGCAAGTGGTCGCTGGAGCCCGGACAGACGGGCGTGGCCACCATACTCTTCATCCCCACGAAGTATGCCGCCCCCGACACGCTGACGACATACAGTTTCGGCGGCACGCTCGCCTTCAACGACGGCACCACCGTGCAGAGCCGCAACCTCTATCCCGTCAGCCTGCAAGTGAAACCCTCGCCCGAACTGGACCTCACCTACTTTGTGCAGCGTGATATCTATGGCGACAACCCGCTCACGGAAGATGTCATCGAGCCCGTCGTTCCCGCCGAGTTCTCCGTGCTCATCCATAACAAGGGCCGCGGCGACGCCACCAATGTGCGTATGCTCACGCAGCAGCCCGAAATCGTGGACAACGAGAAGGGCCTGATGGCTGACTTCGCCATCGTAAGTTCCTCTCTCAACGGCGGCGAGAAGGCTATGGCCCTCGACAGCGAGATTGCCACGCAGTTCGGCGACATACCCGCCGGCACCTGCTCCTACGCCACTTGGGACCTCACCTGCTCGCTCCTCGGCCACTTCACCGACTACGACGTCTCCTACACCCATCTGACATCCTACGGTAATCCCGACCTCTCGCTCCTCGACAAAGTCACCATCCACGAACTCATCCACAGCGTCAATGCCCGCGTAGGCGACCAGACCTACCGTGCCTGGGTTACCAACGACTTCGCCGACGGTCACGATGAGCCCGACCATATCTATCTCGCCAACGGCACCGACGAGGACCTCGTCACCCTCACCAATGTCACGGAGGTGGAGCCGCTGGGTAACTATCAGTACCGCATCAGCGTCACGGTGCCCCAGAAGGAGTGGTTCTACACCAATGTCAGCAACCCCGGCGGAGGCTATTCCAAGATTCTCTACCTTAAAAACGAGGACACCGGCGAGGAACTCGATCCTGCCAACTTCTGGACCACCGACTACACTATGCAGGACGGCTTCGACCCGCTGAAAGACTACCGTCTGCACCTCGCCGACCTTTCCTCGGGCCCCGGCACACGCCACTATATCGTGGAGTTTGAGCCTATGCCCGAAGTACGCCTCAATGTGGTCAGCATTGAGACGGTGCCCGACGACGAAGACATCGTTGAGGAGCCTATCGACGAACTCACCGTGACCTTCAACAAGGATATTGACCACACCACCTTCACCCGCGCCGACATCGTGCTGCGCTACGAGGGCGAGATACTCCCCACCGCCCTGCCCATCACCCGCCTCGGCGGTACCAGTCAGCGCGTCTTCAAGCTCGACACCTCCGCCCTCACGGAGAACGGCTATTACGCCCTGCAGGTGAAGACCGACAGCATCACCGACCTCGAAGGCTTCCGCGGCGCCGAGGGCAAGCAGGTGCGCTGGATGCTCTTCAAGGATGGCCTTGTGCACTACAACATTGGCGTATGGCCCAGTGCCGACTACGGTAGCGTGGAGAGCTCCACCCACTTCACGGGCGGTGACCTCTCCTACGGCACCACCGTCACCTTCACCGCCCATCCCGAGCCCGGCTATCAGTTCTGCTACTTCGCCGAGCAACGGCCCACTTCCGCCACCTACACTTCCGGTGGCTCCCGCGTGAAGGCTAAAGCGCCCACACAGGACGATGGTGCGTATGAAATCTACTCCACCGCCTCCACCATCACCGTGGAGATGAACCAGACACGCAACCTCCGCGCCGTATTCGAGCCCATCCCTTACAGCGTCAGCATCACCTGTCCCGCCGAGCAAGGCACCCTCGCCACGCCCAGCGGCATCTACGACTACGGCACCGTGCTCACCCTTGACGCCCGTCCCGCCTCGGCCGACTACGAACTGCTGGGCTACAATATCAACGGTACCTTCACTCCCGCCACCGCGCCCTACGCCCTCACCGTGGAGGGCAACACCGTCGTGGAGCCCGTCTTCAAGAACCTGGCCCCCGTCAGCGTCCTGCTCAACGAGAACACGGATTGGAGTAGCGAGCCCGTGGAACGCGCCAACGTAAGTTTCTACCGCTCTTTCCGCAAGGGCACGTGGAACTCCGTCTGCCTCCCCTGCGCCGTGACCGACATCGACGCAGCCTTCGGCACCGGCACGCAGGTTGTTCGCCTTAGCGGCATCGTGGGTACCGTGGCACAGTTCTCCCCCGTCACCGAGATGGAGGCCAACGTGCCTTACCTTATCAAGCCTGGCACGCTCAACTCCGTGTACTACACCGACGGCGGGCTTGTCACGCTGCTCTATGACCTCGGCCTCACCGCTACCGAAGAACCTGTCAACGAAGAACCCACGGACACCCACGGCGACATCTCATACATAGGCACCTACACCGTGCATCCCATCGATAAGGACGCCGGCAACTACTATATCAGTTCCGACCTCTTCTACTATGTCGATGCTGCCGCCAGCGTCAAAACCGGTCGCTATCGCGGTTACTTCCACGTGGATAACGCCTCCGCCTCGCGCCTCTTCCTCGGCATCGGCACCGAGGGCATCGTGCAGCCGCGCCAGTGGGCCAATGCCTCCGGCGTCTTCCGTCTCGACGGCGTACTCGTCCGTCCAGCCGGCGCCTCGCTCGAAGGCCTCGAGCCTGGCCTCTACGTCATCGACGGCCAGAAGGTGCAGGTGAGATAATATCGCACATAGCCTCTCGCAATAAAGGCGCCCCGAACTTCCGCAACGAAGTCCGGGGCGCTTTTCTTATATCATCCGGGTGACAAAAGTAATATGGCTGTCTGGGGAAATGGCACGGGCATACCCCGAAGGGGTTAAACAACCCAGCCAGGGGCAGCGCCCCTGGTATATGGTTGCCGTAATTACGGCCGCCCCAACGGGGCATAACGACCAATGGCTTTTGTTGTTATGCCCCGCTGGGGCGTGCATGATTTTTGAACTTGCGACCAGGGGCGTTGCCCCTGGCTGGGATGTTACGCCCCTTCGGGGCTAAAGTAAGCCCCTCCTCTTGACAACCTTCCATACCTCCTGTATTTACAAGCGATACGAAAGATTACTTTCTTTTTCCCCGGACAGCAATAATATGGATACATTCTTTTTCGTCCCAATTAATAAGGCTTGTGTGCCTTTGAAAATGAACAAGTTCCGAAAGCGTTGCTTTTTAACAGCTGTTGAAATTGATTTTAACAGTTGTTGAAATGCATTTTAACAGTTGTTGAAATTGATTTTAACAGCTGTTGAAATGAAATTAAAAGGGGGATTGGTAAAACGGGTGCGGCCTCTCTTCAAAACCGGAGGACGGCGGCATGAAAAAAGGCTCCACGATTGTGAAGCCTTGGGCGTTTCCGCATTAGCGAGCCTTGCGCCGCTGCGGGCGGGCCTATTCCCGCTTTGGGCAAGTCTTTTCCCGCTGCGTGCGAGCCTTGTGCCGCTGCGGGCGGGTCTTGTGCCGTTGCGGGCGAATCTCTTACCGTTGCGGGCGAGTATCTTCTCGCTTTGGGCGAGTCTTTTCCCGCTGCATGTGAGTGACCCCGCAGGGATTCAAACCCTGGACCTTCAGAACCGGAATCTGACGCTCTATTCAGCTAAGCTACGGGGCCGGGAGGCGCTTTTGCCCGGCATGAGGCGGAAAGCGGATGCAAAATTACGATTTTCTGTTGAAATAGGCAAGGCATGCGGGGATAAAATGGCAACTTTGGCCTTAAGTATGTAAATAATGGGGCGAAAGGGGAAGTTTTAGAGAAAATTAAGTGTGCGTGTGGCGTTTTTTTAGTAACTTTGTGCCCAAATAGGCTATTATAATGGTGACACCTGAGATATTGAAGGCCGAACTGGACGGTTTGGGCCTGATTACGATGGAGGAGGCTGATTTGCGCGAGGCCCGTGAGCGGCGCATTCTGCTTCGCCAGAGTATAGAAGACGAAAAGGAACGTATAAGCGATATTGACAGCCGCCGGGAGTGGACGCTGCGCTTTGATGCGCTCAACGCCAGGCTGGTGCAGCATCAGCAGGAGGCGCAGAATGCCAGTCGCGCCTGGGCTTCGGCGGGCTCGGAACGGGCCAACGTGGAGCTGTGGGACCGTCTGCAGCCCATACGCCCGCTTTACTTCAAGGTGCAGGCCTTGCAGGATATGCTGGCGCGCGTGCGAGAGATATACAATGAGGGCGAAGCTGCCATGCAGCGCCTCAAGATAGAGCGCGATGCGGCCCGCAGTGCCGCCGACGTGGCTCGCCAGCGCTTGGTTGACAGCCAGTTGGCCTTGTCGGCGCGCGTGAAGGACTTCAACGTGGGCTATCACATTGAGGGCGTAATCAACGCCATCGACAAGCAGCTCAAGCAGAGTGACAGTGCGCTGCAGCAGTTGCAGCTGACGCTGAACGAGAAGGAGCGCCGGTTGCAGGAAATCCGCATGCAGGAGGCCAATGCCATAAAGCAGACGGAGGAGGCCAACACGCGGGTGCAGGGCTTGTCGGCCCACAGCGTGATGCTGGGCATGTACGACCTCGTGAAGGACAAGCTCAGCGCCATGGGCAAGGAGCGGCATCTCAATGAGAAACTGCACATGCAGCAGGCAGAGGCCAGCCGCCAGAAGGAGATGATGCAGATGTCGCTCCGACAGCATGAGGGCGAGCTGACGCTCTTACAGAGGGAGTATGACAAGTGTCGCTCTCAGTTGCTGATACTGAACCAGTCGTGTGACACCGTGCTGGACGTGGTGCGCGCGCCTATCATCCGCGACGAAGAAGAGTCGCGCCGCCATCTGGACCGCTTCATTGACTTGCGCACGCAGATACGCCGCCTGGAGGAGCAACTGCAGATTGCGGACCTGCAACGCCAGACGAAGCGCGAGCAGCTGGAGAAACTCAGCACGGAGGCCGCCGTGGCCGACAGCCATCGGCTGGCCCTGGAACAGGCCATGAGGGAGAGCGACACGGAGGTGGGCTCGCTGTATGCCGACCTGGACAAGATTATCACGCTCTCGGGCTGGTTCACGGAGTGGCAGCACAATCCCGACGCCCTCCGCTCCCGCATCTCAAACCTTTACCACGAGTGGCAGAACTCTCGCGTCCGCTATGCGGAGAGTTCCCGCAACATGGCGCAGCTGCGCTCATCGCTCTCTGCCGCTGAGCAGAGTCTGGCCGAGGCCCGGCAGCAGGAAATACAGCAGCGCAACATGCGCGATGCCCTGCGCCGCCAATTGGAGGACCAGCGCGAGAAATTGCGCGCCACCTTCGGCGAAAAGTCCCCGGAAGAGACGGAGAAGGCCCTCACCGAAGACTTCAGGCAGGCCTCGGCACTTTGTGAGGAGGCTGATAAGAAGCTCGTCGTCATGCAGAAGGATTACTGCGTGATAAAGAGCCGGCAGGAAACGATAAGGGACTTGCAGGAAAGGCTGCAGGAAGTGCTGCGCAACGAGGGTGCCCGCCTCGACTTGTGGTTGCACAACAGCAATGAAGACGGAAAGGCCGTACTGCAGCGCCCGGTAATGGAAGAGGTGTTTGCAAGCAAGTGTGACTGGAAACATCTGCGCCAGCAGTTGCAGGACGTGGAGGTGCGGCGTACGGCAAGCAACGTGCGCCTGGAGGACAGCCAGCGCGAGATGAACGAATTGCAGCGTATGGCCGGCATCAATAAGCCCGGCGACGAGGATACCCCCGCCATGCTCCTGCAGAAACGCCGGGAGGCAGAGCAACGCCTGGAGAAATTCCAGACCGAACTGCGCGAGGTGGAGGGCAAGGTGTATGCCCACGAAATGGCCCGCCGGAAGATGGACAACCTCCGCGTGTCGCCTTTCGGAAATTAGGGAATTCGGAAATTAGGGAATTAGCAAATTAGGAAAATGCGTCGTCGCCTGTTACTGCTTCTCGTCATCGTGGCCGCCTGTGTGAAGGGTTTCGCACAGGAGGAGGACACGCTGGCCGTGGCTCCCGCCGCCGTCGGTGTGGAGCAGGCAGTGGACACGCTCTCCGTACAGGGCGACAGCATCAAGGCCAAGAAAGCCGGCATCGACGCGCCGATACACTTCACGGCGACCGACAGCGTCATCTACGTGGCCAAGACCGGCCTCGCCTATCTCTACGGCAAGGCCGACGTGAGGTACCAGAACATGGAACTGACCGCCGCGTCGATGACGATGAATATGGACTCGTCGCTCGTCTATGCCCACTCCGCCGCGCCGGACTCCCTCGGCAAACGCGAGGGGAGGCCCGTGTATAAACAGGGCAGCGACCAGTATGAGAGCGACGACATGTCGTTCAACTTCAAGACCAAGCGCGGCTTCATCAAGAACGTGGCGACGCAGCAGGGCAACGGCTACATGGTGTCCGACCGTGCCCGCCGCGACGACGACGGCACCATATATATGGAGAAAGGCACCTATACTACCTGCGACGCCGAGCATCCTCACTTCTACCTGAAGATGACGCGCGGCAAGGTGAGGCCGGGCAAAGAGGCCGTCTTCGGGCCTGCCTACCTCGTCGTGGAGGACGTGCCGCTGCCGCTGGCCGTGCCATACGGTTTCTTCCCGTTCAGCAAGAAATACTCGTCGGGCATCGTTATGCCGAGCTACGGCGACGAATCGGCGCGCGGCTTTTATCTGCGCGACGGCGGCTATTACTTCGCTATCAACGACTACATGGACTTTAAGCTCCTCGGTGAAATATATACGAAGGGCTCGTGGGGCGTTAACGGCGAGATGAACTATAAGAAGCGCTACAAGTTCTCCGGCAACATCTACGTGAACTACCTCCGCACCGTGGAGGGCGAGAAAAACATGCCGGACTACTCCGTAGCCAAGAGCATCAAGGTGCAGTGGACACACCGCAAGGAGGGCACTACGCAAAGTTCGTCCACCTTCTCGGCCCGCGTGAACTTCGCCAGCCAGAACTTTGAGAGGAAAAACCTGGAGTCGCAGTACAACCCGCTGTCGTATTCGCAGTCCACGCGCGCCTCCTCCGTGAGCTGGAGTAAGACGTTCCAGAAGATAGGGCTCTCCATCTCCGCCTCCGGCAACCTCACGCAGAACATGCGCGACTCCTCGCTCACCGCCACGCTGCCCGACCTCTCCATCAACCTTTCGCGCGTTTACCCCTTCAAACGCAAGCGTGCCGCCGGCAAGGAACGCTGGTACGAGAAGATTTCGTTCTCCTACACCGGCCAACTCTCCAACTCCTTCACAGGCAAGGAGGACCAGCTACTCAAGTCCAGCCTCCTCAAGGATTGGAAGAACGGCATGCAGCACCGCATACCCGTTGATGCCATCTTCCAACTCTTTAAGTATATCAACGTGACGCCTAACTTCTCCTTCCGCGACATTATGTATAAGGAGAAGGTGAACCGCTCGTGGGACGAGAAGGCGCAGCGTGAGGTGTGCGACACCACCTACGGCTTCCACAACCTCTACGACTGGAACGCCGGCGTCAGCATCAACACCACGCTCTACGGCTTCTACCGTCCCGTGGTGAAGTTCCTGCAAAAGAAAATCGTGATGGTGCGCCACGTGCTCAAGCCTTCCGTCAGCGTGAGCTACGCCCCCGACTTCACGAAGGAAAGCTACGGCTACACGTCCTCGTATGTGAAGACAGCCCCCGACGGTTCCGTGTCCACCGTAACCTATTCCCCATACCAGGGCATGCTCTACGGCTATCCCTCCGGCGGCAAGCAGGGACTTATCTCCATGTCCTTGAGCAATAACCTTGAGATGAAGGTGCGCTCCGACCGCGACTCCACCGGCGTGCGGAAGATTTCCCTTATCGACGAGCTCTCCGCCAACATGTCGTACAATATGGCGGCGAAGGAAAAGCCCTGGAGCGACCTCTCGCTGCGCTTCCGCTTGAAGATAACGCCCTCCATCACTATCTCGCAGAACTGGCAGTTCGCCACCTACGCTTACGAGTTTGACAAGGACGGCCGCGTGATTGTGGGCAACACTACGGAGTATTCCCACGGCCGCTTCGGCCGCTTCCAAGGCATGTCCTACAACCACTCGCTGACGCTCAACAACAAGAAACTCTCCGAACTGTGGGAGAAGATTACCGGCCAGCGGCCGTGGCGCGAGAAATCCTCCACGAAAAAAGCCACCGAGGACGACGACCTTGACGATGAGGAGGAGTCCAACGTCGATCCCGACATCCGCGAGTCGCAGAAGGGTGGCGGCAAGAAGACCCAGAAAGCCAAAGTTGACGACGACGGCTACCTTGCCTTCTCCATTCCTTGGAGCATCTCCTTCAGCTACGGTATCAATCTCTCCGAGAACCGCCAGGCACCCATCAAGGAGAAGCGCATGCGCTACCCCTACAAACTCACCCACACGCTCAACTTCTCCGGCTACGTCACCATTGCCGAAGGTTGGAACATCACCTGGAGCAGCGGCTACGACTTCAACTATAAAAAGCTCTCCACCACCACCGCCTCCCTCTCCCGCGACCTCCATTGCTTTGAGATGTCCGCCTCCGTGGTGCTGGCTCCTTATTCCTCCTATCACTTCACCTTCCGTGCCCGTGCCTCCGAACTGGCCGACGCCCTCAAGTGGGATAAGCGCTCGTCGTACAGCTCGAATGTGCAGTGGTATTAAAGACCCTCCCCTAACCCCTCCCTAAAGGGCGGGGAATAAATACTCACAGAGATATGCGACACATTATTTATATTATAGGAATCCTCTTGACCTTCCTTGTTCTCGTACCTGCAAAAGGCGCTTACACCCCTCCCTTGATGGAGGGGCAGGGGGTGGGTCTTGAGGGCCAGGGGGCAGGTCGCCTCCGTTTCGCCACCAACTACGGCTTCTTCGTCCATTACGGCACGGAGACGGGCCTTCCTGACGCCGTGCCCACGACGACACTGCGCCTGCGTCTCATCGCTCCCGACGATTGCTACACGCTTCCGGCCGAGGCCTCTCTCACCGTGACCGACGCCGAAGGCCAGACCGTTGCCGAGCATACCTACAGCGTAGGCAAGACAGGCCTCGTCACCATCCCCGCCGACGACATGAAGGGCGGCGACGTCCTCATCAGTGCTACTCTCACGCCGCCCGCCTCCTACGGCTCCGACGACTACGTCCTCGCTTTCTCCGACGAATTTTCCGAGGATGGGAAGCCCGCCGTGCGCCGCTGGAACCGCGCCAACCAGGAGAACTCCTCCGCGTGGAACCGCTACGTCTCCACCTCCGAGAAGGTTCTCTACGTTCGCGACGGCGACCTCGTGGCGCGTTGCATCCCCTGTGCTCCCGAGGACCGCGAGGCCAACCGCAGCCCGCTCAACAACGAATACCGCGACTGGATGAGCGGCGCCGCCAACACCCGCGGCAAATACAACTTCCGCTACGGCCGCATTGACGTGCGTGCCCTCACCAACCCCTTCAAGGGCAGTTTCCCTGCCATCTGGTTTATGCCCATCGACGGCTCCGCCGGCTGGCCCTACTGCGGCGAGATAGACCTCTGGGAGATGATAAACACCTCCAACCTCGCCTACGGCACCGTACACGCCGCCAAAGAGTCGCAGCACTCGCGCTTCACCTCATGCAACTACGACGGCCTCTACCACGTATATACCCTGGAGTGGACGGACGAGTGGATGAAGTGGAGCATTGACGGTAAGGACCCTTACAGCACTTACCTCAAGAGTTCCCTCTCCGCCGACCAACTGGCCCAGGGCTACTGGCCCTTCGACAAGAAGTTCTACCTCATCCTCAACCAGAGCGTAGGAATGGGCACGTGGGCCGATTGGCCCGTGGAGGGCCACGAATACGAGACGCGCTTCGACTTCGTCCGTATCTACCAGACGCCCGCCCAGAATAAGTCCGTCCTCACGGGAATTCAAGGACAACAGACAACAGACAGCAGACAACAATCATCCGCCTACGACCTCACCGGCCGCCCTTTTTCCGATAAGGGGGCGCGGGAGGGCCTTCACGGCCTCGTCCTCTCACCCCAAAGGAAGGTTATCCTCCCGTAAATGATTTGTTTTTCCGAAATCTCGAATTTATGAATAAGCAATACATAAGCCTCGGTGCCGTCCTTCTCGGCGCTGCCCCCGTACTGGCGCAGACGCGCACGGCACTCCCCCTTGGGGCAGACGGAGGGCCTTCCCGTCCCAACGTCATCGTCATCCTGGCCGACGACCTCGGCTACGGCGACCTCGGATGCTATGGCGCCCGTCAGGTGACCACCCCAAACGTGAGCCGCCTCGCTGCCTCCGGCGTGCGCTTCACCAACTGCCACGCCGTGGCCGCCACCTCCACGCCCTCGCGCTACTCCCTTCTCACGGGTGAGTATGCCTGGCGCCGCCCCGACACCGACATCGCCGCCGGCAATGCTGCCGCCATCATACGCCCCGAGCAGTTCACCATGGCCGATATGTTCCACAGCGCCGGCTATGCCACCGCCGCCATCGGCAAGTGGCACCTCGGCCTCGGCGACAAGGCCGGCGAGCAGGACTGGAACGCCCCGCTACCCGTAAGTCTCGGCGACCTCGGCTTCGACTACCATTACATCATGGCTGCCACCGCCGACCGCGTGCCCTGCGTCTTCATTGAGCAGGCGCAGGTGGCCGACTACGACCCCTCCGCCCCCATAGAGGTGAGTTACCGCGGCAACTTCCCCGGCGAGCCCACCGGAGCCGACCATCCCGAGATGCTCTACAACCTCCGTCCCTCCCACGGCCACGACATGTCCATCGTCAACGGCATCTCCCGCATCGGCTATATGAAGGGCGGCGGCAAGGCTCTCTGGAAGGACGAGAACATTGCCGACTCCATCGCCTCCCACGCCATACAGTTCATCCGCCGCCACAAGGATGAGCCCTTCTTCATGTACTTCTGCACCAACGACGTGCACGTGCCCCGCTTCCCCCACGAGCGTTTTCGCGGCAAGAATCCTATGGGCTACCGCGGCGACGCCATCGACCAGTTCGACTGGACCGTGGGCCAACTCCTCGGCGAACTCCAGCGCCTCGGCATCGCCGACAACACCCTCATCATCCTCACCTCCGACAACGGCCCCGTGGTGGACGACGGCTATGCCGACCGCGCCGAAGAACTTCTCGGCGACCACAAGCCCGCCGGTCCGTGGCGCGGCGGTAAGTACAGCGCCTTCGAGGGCGGCACCGCCGTTCCCCTCATCGTTTCGTGGCCCGCGCAGGTGAAGGCCGCTCAGGAGAGCGCCGCACTCGTTTCCCACATCGACCTCTTCGCCTCCCTCGGCACCCTCGTCGGTGCACGCCTCCCCCGCGGAGCCGCCGCCGACAGCCGAGACGCCCTCTCCACCCTTCTCGGACGCGACCGTGCCGACCGCCCCTACGTAGTGGAGCAGGCCAATGACCACACCCTCTCCATCCGCACCCGGGACTGGAAGTATATCACCCCCTCTAACTCCGGCCCGATGATAACCTGGGGCCCGAAGATAGAGACCGGCTACCTCCCCGAACCCCAACTCTTCGACATGCGCAAGGTCACCGAGCGCGAGAACGAGGCTGCCCGCCACCCCGACGTCGTGGCCACCCTCCAGTCCGCCCTTGAGGACATCCGCGCGGGAAAAGCGAAGTAAGAGAAAAGAAACAGGATAGAAAACTCCGCAATGCGCCCCGCGCCGTTTCGCCGGGGCTTCCCGATAAAAAGCTAATGCCTCCGTTCCTTAATTGGAGCGGAGGCATTTTCTTTAGCCCCGACATAAAACAATTTCCACATATGTGGAAACATTTTTCCACAATTGTGAAAAATACTTTCGACATATGTAAAAAATACTTTCGACATATGTGGAAAATAGTTTCTACATATGTGGAAAATAGTTTCTACATATGTGGAAATTGGATGCAAAGCGGGATAGCCTGTATTTTCAGGGGCTAGCGTAAGAGGAAAGGGTGGGGGGATATGGCCGGTGCGGGGGGGGCAGGGCGAGAATGCCGCCAGTGCTGCGATGAAGGGCGGCGGGGAGATTTCCTTCCTCCTACGTGCGGGCGCGCGTATTATAAATAATGTGTGGCGGCCGAAGTGGCGTTACCGGGCGAGGTAAATCAGTAGGCCAATAAACAGGAGAATGACGGCGAGGCGGAAGTAGTCGCTGCGCCGCTGTAGCTTTTGGGCTCTTTCTTCTTGCATAAGCGGAGGTGTTTGGGGGATTATGCAGCAAAGATGAGGAAAGTTTGTTACAGAGTGTTTGCAAAATTGTTTCAATTCGGTCTCATGGGGCGGCGGAGGTGCTTTGTCGCGCGTTTGTAACAGGAATGAAACAACTTATTGCTATTTTTGCAACAAATCTTGGATATATATTAACTAATCCTATATCATGGACACTTTTCTGAATATCCTTTCCCTTCTGGGCTCCCTCGGACTGTTTCTCTTCGGAATGAAGACGATGAGCGAGGGCCTGGAGAAGTTTGCCGGCGACCGCCTGCGCAGCATTCTGGCCGCCATGACGAAAAACCGCTTTATGGGCGTGCTGACCGGCATTACGGTGACGGCGCTCATACAGTCGTCGTCGGCCACCACGGTGATGGTGGTGTCGTTTGTCAATGCGGGACTGATGAATCTGGCACAGGCCATCGGCGTGATTATGGGTGCCAACGTGGGCACCACGGTGACGGCGTGGATTATCTCTGCCATTGGCTTTAAGGTTAATATTGCCGCGCTGGCCCTTCCTCTGCTGGCCTTCGGCATTCCTTTGATATTCAGCAAGCGGGGTAGGCGGAAGTCCGTGGGCGAGTTTGTCTTCGGCTTCGCTTTCCTGTTTATGGGCCTGAGTTTCCTGCAGCAAGCCGCCACCGACCTTGATATCGGCGCGATGGTGGCCGCCATGCTGGCGCAGTTGGCCGACGGGGGCTTCTTTACGATTATCCTCTTCGTGCTCGTGGGTGCTCTGGTGACCATGCTCGTACAGGCTTCGGCGGCCACGATGGCCATCACGCTGATGCTTTTCGACATGCACATTGCGGGCTTCGGCCTTGAACAGGCCGCCGCCCTCGCCATGGGCCAGAATATCGGCACCACCATTACGGCCCTCATGGCTTCGATGACGGCCGGCACGCAAGCCCGCCGCGCGGCATTGGCCCACCTGTTCTTCAATGTATTCGGCGTCGTTGTGGTACTGCTGATGTTCTATCCGTTCTGCAATGGCGTGAGCTGGTTTGTAGAGAACGTGATGCAGGCAGGCGACAACGACCTCTTCAAGTTGTCGATGTTCCACACGGCGTTCAACGTTTTCAACACCTTGATGCTGATAGGCTTCGTGCATCAGATAGAACGCTTCATCTGCCGCCTGCTCCCGCTCAAGGAAAAGGAGGAAGAAAAGAGCCTGAAGTACATCTCGGGCGGTCTGTTCTCCACGGCCGAAATCTCACTGCTGCAGGCCCGCAAGGAAATCGTATTCTTCGGAGAGCGCTGTCAGCAGGCATTCGGCCTCGTGCAGGAGATGCACGGCATTGCAAAGGACGATGCCTTCCGCCAGATATACGACAAGGTGGAGAAATACGAAGAAATAACCGACAACATGGAGTATGAGATAGCCCACTACCTGCAGAAGGTGGGTGAGGGCCGCCTGTCCGACGAAGCGAAACGGCAGGTGCAGCGCATGCTGCGTGAGGTAGATGACCTTGAGAGCATAGGCGACAGTTGCTTCTCCCTGGCTCGCACGCTCAACCGTAAGCGAGAGATGGGCGCGGAACACTTCACGCCCGAACAGCTGGAGCAGATACACCGCATGGAGGGCCTCGTGGCCGAAGCCCTTGCCCGTATGACGGAGACCTTGCGGCAGCCCGAGGGCGAGGGACACGACATCTCGCAAAGTTACAGGCTGGAGATGAAAATCAATGCCCTGCGCACGGAACTGCGTAATGGCAACCTGCAGAACATATCCGAGGGCCAGTACGACTACAAGTTGGGAGCCTTCTACATAGACTTTATCAACGGTCTGGAGAAACTGGGCGACTACGTCCTCAACGTGGTGCAGAGCAAGGCCAGGCAGACGCGTGTGATGAAGGAAGAGTAGAAAAGGCAGTTTGTAGGGATTTTGTTTTGTCGGATGGCGGATTTTGTGTAATTTTACCCGCAAATTGTAAATGCCATGCTGCTACTCATAGTTGATGATGAGCCGGATATATGCGAGATACTCCGTTTCAACCTGGAGCTGGAGGGGTACGACGTGCTGACTGCCGAAAGCGCTGAGGAGGCTCAGACTTTGGTGAACAGCCATCCCGTGGACCTCATCCTGCTTGACGTGATGATGACGCCCAAGTCGGGATTTGAGTGGGCGCGGGAGCTGAAAGACGACAAGCGCACGGCCCGCATTCCTATTATATTCTGCACCGCCAAGACGATGGAGGACGACCTGCTCACGGGTTTCGCCCTGGGCAGCGACGACTATATATGCAAGCCTTTCCGCATCAGCGAGGTGAAGGCTCGGGTGAGGGCTGTGCTGCGGCGAACGCAGAGCGAGGAGGGCGCGAAGGCGGACCTCTCGGCCGGAAACACGCTGGCCTACGAGGGCCTCGTGCTGGACCTTGACCGCAAGGAGTGCAGGGTGGACGGCAGGGAGGTGGCGTTCACAAAACTGGAGTTTGAACTCCTGGCGCTCCTCCTTTCCAAGCCCGGGCAGGTGTTCTCGCGGGAAAGGATTCTGCACGCGGTGTGGCCGAGTGATACCCTCGTGCTGGACAGGACGGTGGACGTGAACATTACACGCATCCGCAAGAAAATCGGAATATACGGCGAATGCCTGCGCAATAAGTTTGGTTACGGTTATATGTTCGGCAGATGATACAGACACGGCTTACCAGTAAGATATTCGTGGCGGCGACGATACTCGTCAGTGTGTTCACGCTGTTTTTCGGTATTTACGAATACAGGCGAGAGCACGCCTTCCGCGTGGATATCCTGCACTCGCAACTGCAACTCAATAATTACCATTTCCTGGAGCAGAGAGGCGACCGGGAAATACGTGTGACCGTGACCGATACCCTGGGCAACGTGCTCTCCGACACCGAAAAGAAGGACGTGAGCCGCATGGGCAACCACCAGAAGCGCGAGGAGATAAAGGAGGCCCTGCACTGCGGGAGCGGCTACGCCATAAAACGCGCGTCGGAAACGAATGGAGAGAAGTATTTCTACTCCGCTACGCGCTTCGGCGACCGTATCGTGCGCTCCTCCGTGCCTTATTCTGCGGAGTTGACGTCCTCGCTTGAGCGCGACTACACCTTTTTCTATTATACGGCGGGAATACTGGCCCTCTTGGCCGTTGTTATGTATTTCCGCCACCGTTACGAGTACAGCGAGCGGGAGAAACTGCGCATCAAGCGGCAACTCACGGAGAACGCGGCGCATGAACTGAAAACGCCTGCCGCCACCATTGAGGGCTACCTGGAGACGCTTGTAGGAAATCCCCACATGGCGGAGGACAAGCGCAAGACGTTTCTTGAGAAATGCCATGCGCAGAGCCGCAGGATGAGTAGCCTGCTGGCGGATATGAGTACCCTCACCCGTCTGGACGAGGCCCGTATCGTTCGTCCCGCGACCGTCATAGACGCGGCGGCTATCCTTCGTCAGGTGCGGGAGGAGACGGCGGAGCAATTCCGTGAACAGGGCATGGAACTGCTGTGGCATGTGCCTGAAACGCTGCCTATGTCGGGCGATGCCTCGCTCATTGATTCTCTTTTCCGCAACGTCTTCAGCAATGTTCTCTCTCACGCTATGGGGGCTACGTGCTTCAAAGTGGAGGCCCGGGTGACGGGCGAGCGCTACACCTTTATCTTCGCCGATAACGGGCCGGGCGTTCCCGCCGCTCACCTCCCTCATCTCTTCGAGCGCTTCTATCGCATTGATAAGGGCCGCTCCCGCCGTCTGGGCGGCACGGGCCTTGGCCTCGCCATCGTGAAGAACATAGCCCTGCAGTACGGAGGCTCCGCCGCCGCGGCCCCCACGCCGGGAGGTGGACTAACGTTGGAAGTGGAACTGGCCGCAGGTGTGTGACACCGCCGCATAGCCTTGCTGACATATATAATAATAAAAACTCCCCCGAAGCAATGCTCCGAGGGAGTTTATTATGTTAGGCGGTCAACCTTGCATCTCGGTGGATACTCGGTTGTCGCACTTGCGACTTAGAGCTTAGGACCAGCAGCGACGAGCTGAAATCTCGTTGCTGCGTCCACTCTGCGCTTCGCTTAGAGCTTAGGACCAGCAGCGACGAGAGCCTTACCGGCTTCGTTGGTGGTGTACTTGCCGAAGTTCTTGATGAAGCGGGCGGCGAGGTCCTTGGCCTTCTCTTCCCACTTGCAAGCGCAGTCGTAGGTGTCGCGGGGGTCGAGGATGGCGGGATCAACGCCGGGGAGAGCGGTGGGAACCTCAAAGTCGAAGAGAGGAATCTTCTTGGTGGGAGCCTCGTTGATGGCGCCGGAGAGGATGGCGTCGATGATGCCGCGGGTATCCTTGATGGAGATACGCTTGCCCGTGCCGTTCCAACCGGTGTTCACGAGGTAAGCCTTGGCACCGCTGCGCTGCATCTTCTTGACGAGTTCCTCGGCGTACTTGGTGGGGTGCAGTTCAAGGAAGGCCTGGCCGAAGCAAGCGGAGAAGGTGGGAGTGGGCTCGGTGATGCCGCGCTCGGTACCGGCGAGCTTGGCGGTGAAGCCAGAGAGGAAGTAGTACTGAGTCTGCTCGGGAGTCAGGATGCTTACGGGAGGCAGTACGCCAAAGGCGTCGGCACTGAGGAAGATAACCTGCTTGGCAGCGGGAGCGCTGGAACCGGGCTGGATGTTCTGGATGTGGTTGATGGGGTAGGACACGCGGGTGTTCTCGGTCACGCTCTTGTCGGCGAAGTCAATCTTACCGTTCTCGTCAACCGTTACGTTCTCGAGGAGGGCGTCGCGACGGATGGCGTTGTAGATGTCGGGCTCGCTTTCCTTGTCGAGGTTGATAACCTTGGCGTAGCAGCCGCCTTCGAAGTTGAAGATACCTTCGTCGTCCCAGCCGTGCTCGTCGTCACCGATGAGGCGACGCTTGGGGTCGGTGGAGAGGGTGGTCTTGCCGGTGCCGGAGAGACCGAAGAAGATGGCGGTGTTCTCGCCGTTCATGTCGCAGTTGGCGGAGCAGTGCATGGAGGCGATGCCCTGGAGGGGGAGGTAGTAGTTCATCATGGAGAACATACCCTTCTTCATCTCGCCGCCGTACCAAGTGTTGATGATAACCTGCTCACGGCTGGTGGTGTTGAAGGCCACGCAGGTGTCGGAGCGCAGGCCGAGCTCTTCGAAGTTCTCTACCTTGGCCTTGGAGGCGTTGTAGATAACGAAGTTGGGCTCGAAGGCTGCGAGTTCTTCCTCGGTGGGCTGGATGAACATGTTCTTGATGAAGTGAGCCTGCCAAGCCACCTCGACGATGAAGCGGACGGCCATGCGGGTGTCCTTGTTGGCGCCGCAGAAGGCATCAACTACATAGAGGTTCTTGTTGCAGAGTTCCTTAACGGCGATTTCCTTAACCTTAGCCCATACTTCCTCGGACATGGGGTGGTTGTCGTTCTTGTACTCCTCGGTAGTCCACCATACGGTGTTCTTGGAGTTCTCGTCCATCACGATGTACTTGTCCTTAGGAGAACGGCCGGTGAAGATACCGGTCATCACGTTGACGGCGCCGAGTTCGGTCTGCTGACCTACCTCATAGCCTTCGAGGCCAGCCTTGGTCTCTTCGGCGAAGAGGGTTTCATAACTGGGGTTGTGGGCAATCACGGTAGCACCGGTGATGCCGTACTTGGTAAGATCTAATGTTGCCATTGATTTTAGTTATTTAGTTGAAGGGTTATTTAGTTGAAAAGTTATTTCTTGTCCTTGATGCTGAGGAGTTCTACCTTGAAGATGAGGGTGGCGTAGGGAGGAATGCCGCCGCGGCTGCCCTGTTCGCCGTATGCGAGGTCGTAGGGGATGTAGAGGTTCCAGGTGGAGCCTACGGGCATCATGCAGAGAGCCTCGGTCCAGCCCTTGATGACTTGGTTCACGCCGAAGGTGGCGGGCTTGCCGCGCTTGTAGGAGGAGTCGAAGACGGTGCCGTCGATGAGCTTACCCTCGTAGTTCACTTCCACCTGGCAGGTGTCGGTGGGCACGGGGCCATTGCCCATGGTGACAACTTCGTACTGCAGGCCGCTGGGGAGTGTCTTGATGCCGGGCTTTTGGCCGTTCTCGGCGAGCCAGTTGAGGCCTTCGCAGCGCATCACTTCCTTGCGGTAGTTGCTCTGCTGCTCCACGATGCTCTCGGCCACGCTGTCGGCGAGGTGAGCCTTACCGAGCACGGCTTCGGCGAGCCCCTGCACGTAGAGTTCCTTGTTGAAATAGGTGGAGTCATTGCCGGCGAACTGCTCGGTGAGGCTCTGGATGACGCGCTCGCGGTTCATCTTGGCAATCTTGAGGCCGGCCACATAGGCTACGAGGCGGTCTTCCTCTTCCTGGGAAATCTGGGCGGTGAGGCCTTTGGCGAACTGGTCGTAGTTGGCTTCCTGCACGCCTTCCTGCTGGGCGAGGTACTGCTTCAGGCTGGGAGCCTGCACAACGCCGATGGCGTAGCTGAACTGATCGGAGGGAGCGGCCTGCACGGCGGGCACTTCCTTCTTGAGCTCAAGGGTCTTTTTCTTGGTGCGTGCGCTGGCTCCGCTGCAGATGAGGAGGGAGAGCGCAATAAGAAGAATCTTTTTCATTTCTTACTTTTTATATTTTGTTTTTTACTTAGTTAGGCATCTCTACTACCTGGGGCTGACCCATCATTTGCGGCTGGGCGTCCTTGTCGATGCTGACGAGCTTAACCTTGAAGACGAGGGCACTGCAAGGCTGGATGGGGCCTGTGCTGTTTTCGCCGTAAGCCTGCTGGTAGGGGATATAGATTTCCCACTCGCTGCCCACGGTCATCTGCTGCAAGGCGTAGCCGAAGCCGGGAATCATCTGGCCGGGTACGCAAGGCATGGGCTCGCCCTGAGTGTAGTTGCTGTCGAAGACGGTGCCGTCAACGAGCCTGCCTTCATAGAATATCTTCACCTGACTGTCGGCCTTGGGCTTTTCGCCGTTGCCCGGGGTCAGAACCTTATACTGCACGCCGTTGGGGAACGTCTTTACGTCGGGTTTCTTGGCATTGGCGGCCAGGAAGCTCTCGCCAGCCTTCTTGTTGCTCTCAAACATCTTGGCGCGCTCGGCGTTGATACGGCCGTTCACGTCGTTGCCGGCTATTTCGGGAGTGACGGGCATGCCGTTGATAGACATGTTGCTGCGACGGTAAGCACCGTTCACTACGCCGGCCAGATAGTTGCGGCGGCTGAGGGTCTGGGTGGAATCGTTGCCGAAGATTTGCCTTTCCATGCCTTCAAGCTGCGAGTTGCTCTGCATGCCGAACATAATGCCCAGATAGCGGGCCATCTTTTTCTTGTCGGCGGAGCCCAGGGTGCCTTCCTTCATGCCGGCGATGAACTCCTTGAGGTAGGTGCTGTCGAGGCCGCCTTGCTGCAGGACGTTCTCGACGTAGGCGCTGTTGGCCATACCTACCTCGTAGCTGATGGTGTCAATGTTGTTGGAGAGGGAGGGCTTCATGCGTCCTTCCTGACAGCTGGCCAGCGTGAGGGCGGCCATGGCGAATAAGAGAACTTTTTTCATATTTGTATTGGTTTGATTGAATCGGAGGGGGAATTATTGGATGCTGATGAGCTCCACGTCGAAGATGAGCGTGGCGTAGGGCGGGATGCTGCCTCCGGCGCCGCGTGCGCCGTAGCCCAGCTGGAAGGGAATGGTGAAGCGGAACTTGCTCCCCACGGCCATGAGCTGCAAGCCCTCCGTCCAGCCGGCGATGACGCCCTGGAGGGGGAACGAGGCGGGTTCGCCGCGGCGATAGGAGGAGTCGAACACGGTGCCGTCCACGAGGCGACCCTCATAGTGGCACGTCACGGTGTCGGTAGCCTTGGGCTTCTGGCCCAGGGCGGCGGTGAGTATCTCATACTGCAGGCCGCTCTCCGTCACCTTCACGCCCTCTTTCTTGGCGTTCTCGGCAAGGTATTTCTCGCCTTCGGCGCGCAGGGCGCGGCTCTGTTCCTCTTCTTTCTTCTGTAGGTATTGCTGCACGGTAATCTGGGCCTCCTGGTCGGTGAGCTCAGTCTTTTCGCCGTCGATTACGGCCTTGACGGCGGCGGTGAAGTCCTCCGTCTGCAGGGCATCGACACCCATCTGGCGGAGATTGCGGGCAATGGCCATGCCCAAAGCGTAACTTATTTTATCCATTGATTTTTTAGTGTTGTTGTAAGGGGTGCGGTTTATTCCGTGCGCAAAATTACAAAAAACTTTTCTTTCGCCCGCCGTTCTTTCCGTACATTATATATTTTTATATATGTGCGCGCGCGAAAAGGCAACTGTGGTTGCCAAAAATCTCCCTGCTGCTGGCCTTGCGCGCACTTTACGCCTTGGTTCAGGATAAGAGCCTCGCATATCAGATGCCCCCAAACTGCAATTCTTTCCTTCATAAACCACTCTCCGCCTCTCTCCGTTTTCCCCGTCCCGTTTCGCGGCAACAAAGCGCCTGCCGTCTGTCCCGAAGAGGCTGCCTCTGCTTTATTTCGCCGACAGCAATATCGCACAACCTAGGTCGCGTGATTGCACAACCTAGGTTGTGTGATTAAACAACCTAGGTCGCGCGATTAAACAACCTAGGTTGTGCAATCAGACAACCTAGGTTGTGTAATAAAAGAATGGGGGAAAAAACAGGGGAGTGCGGGAGCAGGAAAAAATCATGCAGGATTTGTAACGGTTTTGGGGGAACTTTCGGGAAGCTTTTCGCGGCCTTGCCGTTATTCAGGAGGCTTGCGCATGCGTGACTTAGCTTGCGGACACGAAAAAAGCCCCGCGAGGACGGGGCTTTATGGGGCGGGACGACGTGGGCGTCGTCCGTGTGTAGGGCTACTTAGAATAAGCGACCGTTGATGCGGAAGTTCAGTACGGGATAGACGGAGAACTTGTTGATGGTGTTCAGAATTTTATCTGCCTTCTCGTTCGTGTCGTTGGTGGTGATAAGATTGTTCTTGAAGTCTCTGACTTCGGGTGAAGACCAGAACATTACGCCGAGGTCGAGCATGCAGCCCACTCGCTTCGTCTTGGGTACGGCGCGGCCGAAGCTGAGGCCGAGGTAGGGCTTCACCTTCTTGGTGTTGAGGGTGAGGCCGGAGATGTACTTACCGGTGACAGGGTCTGTGACCACGGGGAAAGTGTAGCCGTTGAGGCTGAGGCCCCAATTGTCTTCCTTGCCGGCGAATTCGCTAAGGTCGCTGGTGACGTCGAGGTTGATGATGTCTCTGGTGCCGAAGTAGAGGCCGGCGGTGAGGGCCACGGGCACGCGGCTGCTGCGGAAGGGGTAGATGCTGAGGAGTACGTCGCCGTTGACCATGTTGAGCTTACCGGTGGATTCCACGGTTTGGGGGAGGTTGGCAGTTCCGGGGGCTACGCTGGTGTCGGCGAAACGGCGCACGTTGATTGTCTTGTCGTACTTTACTTTGGGCATCATGGCGAAACCGGCACGGAGCTGGAGGTAGTCGGTGCAGACGGTGGCGAGGTCGGCGCCGAGGCCGGGTGTGCCGACGTTGAGGCCGATGGACCAGTGGTTGAAGATTTTCTTGTCAACGTCTTGAGCGCTGACGGTGCAGGCGCCGCAGAGAAGGGCGCAGAGGAGAATGAGTTTCTTCATAGTGTTAGTGTGAAAATGAGATGAGTGAAATGTTTAATGAGAAGAGTGAAATGTTTTATGAAAAAGCCAAGCAGCCCCCAGACTTGGGGGGCGTCCAAATCTGAAGGCTGCTTGTGCGATTGCTGTGGTGGGCAGGCCGGTTAGAGGTTGGGGTTGATGCTACTCCACTCAGCCACGGGGGGAATGATGTCAAGGGTGATGAGCTCGTCACGCATGTTGCAGAGGTGCTCGTAGCTGGCCTGCAGGGCGGCCATCTCTTCTTCGGTGCCCTGAGGGGCGGTGAAGTGTACGCCAGTGGCGTCGATGGTGCTGGGCATGGCCATCATGACATTCTTGATGCCGCACTTATCGCAGTTGACGTAGCAGCCGGCGGGCAGGGTGAAAGGTTCGCCGCCCATGGCGCCTTCAATCATCTTGACAGCCTGATAGGCAGGGCTCTGGAAGGAGCTGCGGCCGCGGAGCTTGATGATATTGCTGCCGCCCTGAATGGTAGCCTGCTTAATCTCGGCCCAGCGCTCGGCGCTGATGTTGAACTCGCTGAGGGGCTTGCCGTCAACCTTGACCTGGCTGGCGAATACGGCCATCTGCTCGCCGTGACCGCCGTAGGTGTGGGCGCCCGTCACCTTGTCCTGCTGCACGCCGAACTCAAGAGCCAGCTGCTGCTGCAGACGGGTGGAGTCGAGGGCGGCCAAAGAAGTGAGCTGATGGGGCTTCAGACCGGAATGGATGAGAGCCGTGAGAGCCGTAACGTCGGCGGGGTTGAAGATAACGACGACGTGGTTCACGTCGGGGCAGTATTCCTTGATGTAGTCGCCGAACTGTGCGGCAATCTGGCAGTTGCCCTTCAGGAGGTCTTCGCGCGTCATGCCTTCCTTGCGGGGGGCGCCGCCGGAGGAAATGATATACTTGGCGCCGGTGAAGGCTTCGGCGGGATCTACAGTCCAGGTGATGTTGGCGCCGGGGAAGGCGCAGTGGGCCATTTCGTCGGCCACGCCGTGCACGCCGGGCTCATAGATGTCGTAAAGACAGATGTTGGGGGTGAGGCCGAGCATAAGGGCGGTCTGTACCATGTTGGAGCCAATCATGCCGCCGGCACCAACGATGACGAGTTTGTCGTTAGTAAGAAATTTCATAGGAGTTTGGGGTAATATTTAGTAGTACGCTGTTATAGATATTGTTATTTTATCAATTTGCTGCAAAATTACCGAAAAATGTAAAAAAAATGTGAAAGAGAGAAGAAAAAAATGCAGAAAAGTGTAATTTTTGAAAAAAAGTGGCAAGTGTATATAATAAAAAGGAGTTTTTTGCGTTAATTCCGTGATATGGCATGCAGTATTCACTTCCGTCGCGTCCTGATAGGGGCGGTGATGTTGTGCCTGGCCACGATGGCCAAGGCGCAGCAGGATCCCCTGTTCCTACAGTATTGGATGGTGGAAACGCAGTATAATCCCGCAGCGGTGGGAAAGCAGGATCAGCTCAACATTACGGCGGCCTTGCAGACGCATGCCATGGGCTTCGATGACGCAGGCACGACACTCTTCGCCGGTGCGGACGCCGCCTTTCAGATAGGTAAGTCGCGCCACGGCGTGGGCGGTCTGTTTCAGGCCGACAACATCGGTATCTTCAGCCATAAGAAGTTCAGCGTGCAGTATGCCTATCAGTTGAAGATGGGCAAGGGCAAGGCCCATCGCCTGAGTATCGGTGCCTCTGCCGACATGCTGGCAGAGAGTGCCGACGGTTCGAAGGCCGACACCGAGGAAGGCAACGACCCTGCCTTCGGCTCCAGCCAGATGGACGGCTCGAGGATAGACGCTTCCGTGGGCCTGCTTTATCAGTTCAAGAATTTCAACATGGGGCTTTCCATGCTCCACGCGACGGCTCCCGAAGTGGAGCTGGGCGAGAAGAACATTTATGATGTGAAGCGCCTGTATAATGTGAATGCGGCCTACGTCATCAAAACGCGCAACCCGTACTTTACGGTAATGCCTTCCGCCGCCTTCCGCACCGACCTCAACGAATGGCGCGCCGACGTGACGGCCCGATTTGCCTTCGAACGTGACAAGAAGAACTTCAACTTCGGTGCCGACTATGCTCCCCTGCACAGCTTTGCCATATTCATCGGCTGCGTATTCCACGGTATAAACATCTGCTACTCCTACGAGGCCAACACCGAGGGTATGGGCATAGGCGCAGGGCAGCATGAGGTGACGCTGGGCTACAAGCTCGACCTCAACCTCGGCAAGAAAGGCCGCAACCTGCACAAGACCGTGCGATGGCTGTAGAAAGGACGGCGATTACCTTTTGCCGGAAGGCGAAAGGAAAAGACAGACGAAGAACGAAAGATAACAGACATTATATATAATAAGAATATGAAGAAACTTTTAGTGATATTTGCCGCATTTGCGGCTTCTACCGCACTCATCTCGTGCATGAGCTCCGGCAGTCATGCCATGCAGAATGGCGGCGAAGTGACAGGAACACGTGGTGCCACCGTCATGGAACCCTCTCCCTACGGCATGGTGGAAGTGAAACGGGGCTACCTTAAAGTCGGCCTCACCGAGGAAGATTCACTCTGGGGCACCGGAGCCCAGACGCGCGACATCAGCGTGGACGGCTTCTGGATGGACCAGACCGAAGTGACGAACTCAATGTACCGTCAGTTTGTGGAGTGGGTGCGCGACAGTATCGTGCGTGAACGTTTGGCTGACCCCTCCTACGGTGGCGACGAAACCTTCAAGATTGAGGTGGACCGTAACGGTGACCCCGTGACGCCTCACCTCAACTGGACGAAGCCCATTCCCTGGCGTAAGCCCAACGAAGACCAAGAGCGCGCCCTGGAGAGCGTGTACCGTTTCCATGAGATTGACGGCACGAAGATGCTTGACGCTGCGCAGATGAATTACCGCTACGAGGTGTTCGACTACGAGAAAGCCGCCATGCGCAAGTACCGCCTCAATCCCGAGGAGCGCGACCTCAACACCGACCATGCTGTTGACCCCAATGCCGAGGTCATCATCAGCAAGGACACGGCATACATTGATGACGAGGGCCGCATCGTGCGCGAGACCATCACGCGCCCCCTGTCGTCGATGTACGATTTCCTTAACACTTACATCGTGAACGTGTATCCCGACACCACCTGCTGGGTGAACGACTTTGTCAACGCCAACAACGAGACCTACATGCGCAACTATTGGGCCTCGCCGGCCTACAACGACTATCCCGTAGTGGGCGTGACGTGGGAGCAGGCCCAGGCTTTCTGTGCCTGGCGCACGGAATACCTGCTGCGCGGCCTCGGTCCTCAGGCACGCTACGTGCAGCGCTACCGCCTGCCGACAGAGCTGGAGTGGGAGTATGCCGCCCGTGGCAAGGAGGGTAACCCCTATCCCTGGGAGTCGGAGACAGTGCAGAACAATAAGGGCTGTTTCTATGCCAACTTCAAGCCCGACGAGGGCAACTACACCGAGGACGGCAACCTTATCACCTCGAAGGTGGGCATCTACGGTGCCAACAGCAACGGCCTCTTCGACATGGCCGGCAACGTGGCCGAGTGGACCAGCACCGTCTATACCTCCGGCGGCGTGAACGCCATGGCCGACCTCAACCCCGAGCTCCGCTATGCCGCCGCCAAGGAAGACCCCTACATCTTGAAGCGCAAGAGCGTGCGCGGCGGCTCGTGGAAAGACCCCCTCAGCCTCATCCGCTCGGCATGGCGCTCATGCGAATACCAGAATCAACCCCGCTCATTCATAGGATTCCGCTGTGTGCGCTCTAAGGCCAGCAGCTCCTCCGCTACAAGCAACTCAAAAAAGAAATAGACACGACAATGGCAAAAAAGAACTTCATACTCAACCTGATTGCCCGCATGCAGCGCTGGATGGACAGCGTGCCCGGACAAACATTCCTCAACTACGCCTATAACTGGGGCGCCGCCATCGTAATTCTCGGCACGCTCTTCAAACTTACCCACTGGGCCGGCGCCAACCTGATGCTCTGCATCGGCATGGGCACCGAGGTGTTCGTGTTCTTCATCTCCGCTTTCGACCGTCCCTTTGACAAGACGGGCGAAGCTACCGTGGCGGACGACTATGTGCCCGATGCAGACGACGAGACGCCCGAGACCGTTGGCATCAACGGCGGCATCGTGGGCGGCTCACAGGTTATCGGCGGCGGTGTCGTCGGTGGCGGTTCCGCCCTCCCCGAAGGCGAGGCCGTAGCCGTGGCTGGCGGTGCTCCCGCAGCCGGCGGTACAGTCGTCGTAGGCGGTGGCGGTGGTGGCACCATCGTTGTGGGTGGTGGCTCGGCTGCTCCTGCCGCTGTAGCAGAGAGTGCAATGTCTGAGACCGACAAGATAATTTCCGACGCCATCAGTGCCGCCATGCCCGAAGGTGGCGAGGAGGCCGACCGCCTGGCTAAGATTATCCGCATGGCCAACGATGAGCTTCTCCATCGCGCACAGGCCGTTCTCTCCCCCGATATGGAAGCTGCCTCGCAGGACTACATTGACAAACTCCGCACACTCACCGAGACCTTGCAGAAGGTGGACGAGCAGAGCGAACGACTCACCCGCGACTCGCAGGAAATGGAGAACCTCAACCGCACTCTCATTGGCATCAACAAGATATACGAGTTGCACTTCGCCTCTATCAGCAAGCAGGTTACCACCATCGAACAAATCAACGACCAGACGCGTGAACTCGCCACGAAGATTGACGAGGTGAACCAGATATATGCCCGCATGATGCAGCAGCTCAACATCATGGCCAACCCCGGTGCAGCCGCGGCTGCCCCGAGTGGCAATGCGAGCGCCAACAATTAATAATTAATAAGGAGCGGCCAACCTCCTCTCCAGTTTAATTCTTAATTATTAGTTCCTAATTCTTAATTATACCAACACCGTGCCCGTTAAGAAAAGACCCATATCTCCTCGCCAGAAGATGATCAACCTCATGTATGTGGTGTTGATGGCTCTGTTGGCGCTCAATGTCTCCAACGACGTGCTCAAAGGTTTCACCCTCGTGGGCGATTCCCTGCTGCGCACCACGGAGAACGCCGAGAAGGAGAACTCCGCTATATACGACGATTTCAAGGTGCAGCTGAAGAAGAACCCAGCCAAGGTGAAGTCGTGGTACGACCGCGCCATGGCCGTGAAGAAAGCTTCCGATGCGCTCTACAACTTTGCCGACTCCCTGAAGTGGGCCATCGCCCGTCAGGCCGACGGTAAAGAAGGCAATCCCAACGAACTTCAGAACAAGGAAGACCTTGAGGCTGCCGGCCACATCATGCTGGCCCCCTCCAAAGGAAAGGGCGCCAAGCTCTTCAAGGATATCAACGCCTATCGCGACTTCATCACTGCCTATGTGACAGACCCTCGTCAGCGCGCCATCATCGCCTCCAACCTGAGCACCGAGGTGCCGCAGAAGGGTGACAACATCGGAAAGAACTGGCAGGAATACATGTTTGAGTCGATGCCCTCCATCGCTGCCGTCACGATGCTCTCCAAGCTGCAGAGCGACGTGCGCAAGGCTGAGAACGAGGTGCTCCACACGCTCGTCAGCAACATCGACCTGAAGGATATCCGCGTGAATGAACTGGGAGCCTACTGCCTGCCCGAGATGACGACCCTCTTCCCCGGCGACGAGTTCCGCAGCCATATCTTCATGGCCGCCGTAGATACCACCCAGCGTCCCGAAATATATGTCAACGGCCACCGCATCAGCCCCGACGGCTCCTACAACTTCCGTGTAGGTTCCCCCGGCGAGTATAGCTTCTCGGGCTACATCCTTATGCCCAACGCTGCCGGCGAAGTGATACGCAGGGAGTTTACTCAGAAATACAACGTCATCGCTCCGCCCAGCGGTGCCACTGTGGCCGCCGACCTCATGAACGTCCTCTATGCCGGCTTCGACAATCCCGTCAGCGTGAGTGCCAGCGGCATTTCCAGCGACAAGATAAGCGTAACGATGTCGGGCGGCACGCTCACGTCCAAAGGCGATGGCCATTACGTGGCTCGTCCTGCGGCTGTCGGCAAGGACGTCACCTTCAGCATTAGCGGCGTTGTCAACGGCAAGAGTCAGAGCATGGGCAGCTTCACCTTCAAGGTGCGCAAGTTGCCTGACCCCACGCCTTTCTTTGTCGTGGGCGACGACCACTTCCGTGGCGGCCGTCTGGCCAAGGCCAGCATTCTGGGTGTGAAGAGCGTAGGTGCCGCTATCGACGACGGCTTGCTCAACATCCCCTTCCGCGTGCTCTCCTTCAAGACGGTATTCTTCGACCGCATGGGCAATGCCGTGCCGCGTCCCTCCGCCGGCGCCAACTTCACCGAAGACCAGCGCAACGCCATCAGGGAACTCCGTACTGGCAACCGTTTCTACATTTCCGAGGTGCACGCCATCGGTCCCGACGGCATAGAGCGCACCCTCGTGTCAGCAATGGAAATCATAGTGAAATAAGCATAATCACGAAACGAAGCAATAAGCGTATGAATACGAATAGAATCTACCGGACGGCCGCCTTGTGCCTCCTTCTGACCACTTTCTGCCTTAGCATGACGGCCCAGCCCGCTGCCCGTCGCACACAGAAGACTGCGCAGCAGACCACTTCCGCCGTGAAGTCTGTGGCAGGCCGTGAGTTTCCCACGGCTCAGGATATGCCCACTGATGCCGCATGGCGTCGCGATATCTATCGCACCCTCGACCTCAGCAAGGACGCCAACGCCACGCTCTATTACCCCACCATGCCGCAGGACGGCCGCATGAACCTCTTCACCTACCTTTTCCGCCTCATCCTCAAGGGTGACGTAAAGGCCTATGAGTACACCCTCGACGGCAACGAGCACTTTGATGCCAAGCATCAGGTGAAGGCCACGGAGCTCATGGACACTTACGAGATATACTACGAGAAGGTGGACAAGAACGGCAAGACGGCCATTCGCCTCAACGACGCCGACCTCCCCTCCGATGCCGTGAAGTTCTACTTCATCAAGGAGAGCAGTTACTATGACCAGCACACCGCCTCCTTCCGCACGAAAGTCACCGCCCTGTGCCCCGTGCTCCAGCGTGGTGACAGCGACTTCGGCGGCGCAGAGCTCCGCAACCCTATGTTCTGGGTGAACTATGAGGAGGTGGCGCCCTATCTCAGCAAACTTGAGCTCATGGGCTCCAACCTCAACAACGCCGCCAGCATAAGTGCCGACGACTATTTCTCCCTCAACCGTTATGAGGGCGAGATCTACAAGGTTACCAACCTGCAGGACCGCATCCTCTCCAACTACTGTCCCGACGACAGCACCCTCCTCAGCGAACAGAAACGTATCGAGAAGGAACTCACAAACTTCCGCCAGCATGTGTGGGGCCACGACAGCATCGCCGCTGACACCGTAGCCACCAAGGCCGTAGAGGAACAGAAAGAGGCTACCGAAAGCCGCACTACGCGCGCTTCTGCCAGCTCTCGCAACCGTGAGAAGAAGACTGCCGTGCGCTCTTCTTCCCGTTCCTCGTCCTCTTCGCGCCCCTCAAAGTCCAAGGCTCCCAAGACCAAGGCCGCTTCCACCTCCGGCGGCAAGATGAGCGTCCGCCGCGAGAGACACTAAGGCCTCAAGCCCGAAGGCCTCAAGCCCATACAATCTCAAAATCTTATAACCTCAAAACCAACTACCTCATAGCCCCCTTTATGGGGGTTGAGGGTTTATTAATTACCCTTATGGGACTTCTCAATTTCTACAAACTCCCCGTCAATACCCTCGTCGGTGCCAACTGGAGCACCTTTAAGGAAATCACCAAAGGTCGCCAGATAGATAAGAAGTGGCGCACGAAGTACTATCTCACCAAGTCTATCTGCCGCATCCTCTCCCCCGTGTCCTGCATTCAGAACAGGCGCTACCGCCGCCTCATGGAGAAAGGACTTCACTCCGAAGACCCCCTCTTTATCCTTGGTCACTGGCGCAGCGGCACCACCTTCGTCCACAACGTCTTCGCCTGCGACAGCCATTTCGGCTATTGCACCACCTATCAGACCGTATTCCCCCATCTCATGATGTTCGGCCAGCCCTTCTTCAAGAAGGTGATGGACTGGATTATGCCCAACAAACGCCCCACCGACGGCCTCGACCTCGCTCCCGACCTGCCCCAGGAAGAAGAGTTCGCCCTCTCCAACATGATGCCGTTGGCCTACTACAACTGGTGGTTCTTCCCCAAAGATGAAGAAGAGTATGCCCGTCGCTTCCTCCTCATGGACGAGTTGACCGACGAGGAGCGCAAAACATGGGAAGCCGAGTTCACCAAGCTTGTCAACATAGGCCTCTGGAACACCGGCGGTACGCAGTTCCTTTCCAAGAACCCGCCCCACACCGGCCGCATCAGCGAGCTCCTCAAGCTCTATCCCAACGCCAAGTTCATCTACCTCGTGCGCAATCCCTACACCGTCTTCGAGTCAACCCGCAACTTCTACACCAACACCCTCATCCCTCTCATGCTCCATCATTATTCCCAGGAAGAAGTGGAGCAGCAGGTACTCCGCACCTACAATCTCCTTTTCGAGCGCTATGAACAGGAAAAGGCCCTCATCCCCGAAGGCCATCTCATTGAGGTGAAGTTCGAGGACTTCGAGGCCGACCCCGTAGGCATGACCGAGCACATCTATCAGGCCCTCGGCCTCAAGGGCTGGGAGGAGTCGCGCGACGCCATCGTTCAGTACGTCGGCGAGAAGAAGTCCCACAAGAAGCGCAAGTACGACTACGACCCCCGCACCATTGAGCTCGTCGAGAGCCACTGGATGAAGGCGATAGAGAAGTGGGGGTATCATTTGGATAAAGTTAACAGTTAAAAGTTAAGAGTTAACAATTAAGAGTTAACAGTTAGGAAATTATCGTTGAAAGGCGTTAATTACATATTATTTCGCACGTTCGTCTGTTGTCTGTTGTCTGTTGCCTGCGCTGAAGTCTCGATGGCCCAGCAGCGTAAGGTGCAGAACAAACCCTATATCGACGAGCGCCGCTGGCACTACGGCTTCAACGTCGGCGTGCACGACCAGTGGATAACCATGCAGGGCAACGGCTACATCGACCCCGTCAGCGGCGACCAGTGGACGGCCAAGAACGACCAGATGGGCATAGGTTTCACCGTCGGCGTGCTCGGCGAGCTGAAACTCCACCGCTACCTCGCCCTCCGCATCAACCCCACCCTCCATTTCGGTTCCAAGCAGATTCTCTTCGAAAACCAGAAAGACGGCCTCCATCAGTCGCAGGAGATGCGCTCCACCTATGTCGGCGTGCCCGTGGACCTCAAGGTCAGCGCCCCGCGCTTCAACAACTACCGTCCCTACCTCCTTGCCGGCGTCGCCCCCATGTACGACGTCACCACCGGCAAGCACTCCATGCTCCGCGCCAAGCCCATGAACGTCTTTCTCGAGTTCGGCGGCGGCTGCGACCTCTACATGCCCTTCTTCAAGTTCATCCCCGAACTCAAGTTCTGTCTCGGCCTCGGCAATATCCTCGACAAGAAGCGTCCCGACATCACCGACCCCACGCAGACCATTTACACCGAGAGCATCGACCGCGCCTCCGTGGGCATGGTGGTGCTGTCGTTCTATTTTGAATAGAAGCTCCTCTCCCGGCCCTTGTGCTGCCCCTCTCCTTCGAAGCTACATCCCGTAATAACCGCCCCTCCCCCACAGGAAGGGAGAGATTCGCCTAAAGGTCAAAAGAGCGTCAATGTCCTTTAGCAGTATCTCTCCCTCCCTGTGGGGGAGGGGCGTAAGAGTCCCGTAGGGAGACTCCTACATGGAGGATTCCTTGAACACCTCCCAAATCTCCTCGTTAAGCCTCCTCCACTCGCGATACTGGTCGCGGTAGAGATGGCGGAAGGCCCCGCGTTGCAGTTCAGCGCCGGCGCCGTTGTAGAAAGTAGCCTGCTGCCCAGCGGCATCGAGCACGCAGTAGCGCTTACCCTCTGCCGAGAAATACTCAATGCTCTCCAACATGCCGTCGCTGAACGTCAGCAGGGCCGACGTGCCGTCGTCTGTCCATATCTTGCCGTCGTAGGGCATCAGGCCGTCGTAGGCCATAATCTTGCCGTCCTCCATCGCGTAGTTGTAGTCCGACAACGTCTTGTCAAAGCATGCCGTGAGGCATACGGCGGCAAACACGGCAGCCGCCAGCATTCTCAGAAAGTGTAGGGGAGAGTGCATCATCGTTTCAGGGTTTTACGTTTGCGCTGCAAAGATACGAGAAAAATCTCAAATTAACAAATTAGAAAATGCGGAAATGCGGAAGGAGCATTTCTCACACTTCACTTTTCAATCCGTGGCTTAAAATCAGGTAAAAATGCTTTTTGTCCGCATTTTTTCTGTAAAAAGTTTGGTCGTTTCGTGAGAAGTATGTACTTTTGCACCCGCAAACGAGGGGAAAGCGTTCCCCCTTGCACCCGCGATTGGGGTATGGTGTAATTGGCAACACTGCAGATTCTGGTCCTGCCTTTCCTGGTTCGAGTCCGGGTACCCCAACAAGAAGTCAGCGCATCACACGGTGCGCTGATTTTTTTGTGCCTGGCGTGGACATCTTCGCCCCGGCGGAAATTTCTTCTTGTTGTTCAGCAAGAAATAGAGTCCCCCTCTTGTCCTCTAAAGGGGAAGCCCTGTTTTCTTTCGCTCTTGTGCTCTCCCCCCTCGGAGGAGTTGGAGGGGATTTTCGTTGCTTCGCAAGAAATAATTCGGCTTCGCCGGAAGTGCCCCCCCTCTTATCCCCCCGATGGGGGGAAGTCCTGTTTTCTTTCGCTCTTGTGCT
>JAKSLT010000016.1 GCA_024401055.1 Bacteroidaceae bacterium
AAGATATCTCGGGGCTTGCGGATATATAGCCGTACACGGCTGTTAAATGTCATTTCTAACAAACATTATAAAGAAGTTATGTCAGTATTTGGATCAATAATTGTTGTTTTAGTTCTATTCTCTTTGTTCAGTGGGTCAAAGGATGACTCAAAGACTAATGAGAACAGAAAGAAACATACAACCAAAGTGCATCACAAGATGCGATACGATCCCTACGACGAAGAGTTTTAATTTTTTTGTCATTTCATCACAGAGGATTCAGTGTTATCTTTGCAAACGTAAAGATAACACTTTTTTATTATGGGATTTGGAACAGAAGTAAGGGAGATAATCCTGAAAGTAAATCTCACCCCTTCACCCTCATGATAGCCTTTTGTTTGAGGCAGAAAAGAGTGTAGGGGAGGCGGTGCTTGCCGAGGCGGTCGAGGCGGAGGGCGTCGTAGGCCTCGCGCAGCGTTTCGGCAATCTCTTCCTCTTGTTCTTCGGAGAGGTATGTTTCCTTGCGCAGTCGCTGCATCTGGCGGTAGATACCCACGTATAATGGCCAGCAGTGCGACTCACACACGCGGAGCCCCTCCTCGTCAATGCCGTATTCCTCCAGTTGCGAGCGGAGCTGCATATTGGCGCGCAGGAACTGCAGACGGTTGTACGTGGCGGAGTGAGTGCACGACTCCGAGTGCTGGCGGTAATAGTATATGCCGTCGGAAAGGGCCACCTTGCGGGAAAAGAGATAATGGTAGCGGCACGTGTTGTCGTCGGAGTAGATGCGGCACGACGTGTCGTAGGGTATGCGCTTGTGGAGGTCGGTGCGCACGGCATAGTAGCCGTGCAGGCGCCAGTCAATGGCGTAGAGGCAGGCCTCATAGCCCGTCATCAGTGCAGGGATGGGCGTGCCGGAGGGATGGGAGTAGCCCCACTCGCGGCCGTTCTCGGTCATAATGACTTTGTTCACCACGCAGTCAATGTCGTCGGCCTGTTTGTAGGCCGCCCACATCTTTTCCAGACAGTCGGGCGCCAGCCAGTCGTCGGCGTCCACCATCATGGTGAGTTCGCCGGCGGCGTATTGCAGACCGAGGTTGCGGGCTTCGGCCTGGCCGGAGTTCTGAGGCGTGTGGAGCACCAGCACGCAGTTCTCCCTCACCTTCGTGTAGGCCTGCTCCAATGCTGCCGAATTGTCGGTGGAGCAGTCGTCGATGACGATGACTTGCACGCTCTTCTCCGTTTGGTTGAAGAGCGAGTCAAGGCACTGCTCCAGGTATTTCTGGGCGTTGTAGGCCGCCACGAGGATGGTGAATTTCATACTCTTTTAACGCGGCGAGGTCCATTTTATTGTCTTGCGCGTACAATAATAATATATTTTTTGCGTTTTGAGGGTAGAATGCTGAAGAAGATAACCTCTCACTTAGAGCGCCGCCTGCTCCAGAGCAGCCGCTACCGCTGGTATTTTTTCACCCCGCGCGTCAGCCGCGAGACGATACAGCCCTTGCTGTGTCGCTATGGGACGTATGCTGCCGGCGGCCACTACAAGAAGTCTTCCTCGATGGAGGGCAAGTACACCCCCGTGCCCCACAGTCAGCTGCGGGCCAACCGCGAGATTCGCGAGAAGCGCATCGTGTATCTCTGCGACGGCCAGACCATCTACGGCGGCTTGGCCGACCGCATGAAGGGCATCATCAGTCTCTTCGCCATCTGCCAGGAGCTGGGCTACGACTTCCGCATACATTTCGTGTCGCCCTGTCGTCTGGAGGACTACCTTGAGCCTGCCACTTACGACTGGCGTATTTCCCCCTCCGACCTGCACTGCGACACGGCGGCCATGCTCGTGCTCGAGAACACCGACGATGCCCGCTATCAGACGCGCAAGCAGGCCGAGTGGCTCCGCCATCGCCTTCAGGAAGGCCCGGAAGAAATCCACGTCATCACCAACGCCAACTACGCCTACGAGCTCGACTATTCCGGCCTCTTCCGTCAGCTCTTCCGCCCCTCGCCCCGCCTGCAAGAAGCGCTGGAGAAGGAACTCGCCGCCCTGTCGGGGCCTTTCGTCAGCCTGAGCACCCGCTTCCTCACCCTCCTCGGCGATTTCCGCGAGACGAACGGCTACTACGTGCTCCCCGAGGATGAGGCCGAAGACCTCATCCGGCGCACCCTCCACGAGGTGGAGCGCCTCCATCGCCACCACCCCGAAAACCGCCTCCTCGTCAATTCCGACAGCGTGCGTTTCCTCTCGCGCGTGGCCGAGTTGCCCTATGTCCATGTGGTGAAGGGCGGCGTGGCCCACACCGACCTCATGCCCAGCGAGAACGCTGAGCAGATGCATCTCAAGCTTTTCCTCGACTTCCTCCTCATCTCCCGCGCCAACTACGTCTATCTCCTGCGTTCCGGCCTCATGCGCGAGAGCGGCTACCCCTATGCCGCCTCCCGTCTCGGCGGAAACGGATTTGAGGTCGTGGAGTATTAAAATCGTGCCGCGCCGCCCCTCCCCCCCGCTCGCAGAGCGGACTCTTGCCCCAATAGGGGAAAGATGGCGGCAGCCAGAAAGGGGCTGGGAGGGGAGAATACTCTCAAGGGTAAGGAAAACTCTCAATACTTCGCTTTCTCACTTTTCACTTTTTACTTTTTACTTTTTATTTTTTATTTCTTTCTTGTCTCCCATCCACACATACCGCAGCATCATGAAGGGTACGGCCCTCTTCGGCGGCACGCAGGTAGTGAACATCCTTGTGAACATCCTGCGGGGCAAGCTCGTGGCCATTCTCCTCGGCACGCTGGGCATGGGCATCTCGGCGCTCTATATGAGCACGCTGTTGCCCCTTCAGCAACTCTTTTCGCTCGGTATGCCCCTGGCCGTGGTGAGCGTCATCGCTGCCGCCGACGCCTCTAAGGCCGGCGGCCGCCATCTCATGCGGGCGAAGGTAGAAGCCTACCGCCGCTGCCTCGTCGTGCTGGCGCTGCTGGGCGCCGCCGTGATGCTGATAGGCGCACCGCTTTTCAGCCGTTCGGCCTTCGGCGACACGGGCCACACGCGGGCCTTCATGTGCCTCGCCGCGGCCCTCGTCTTCCTCATTCTCGAGGCCGGCGAGACCGCCGTGCTGCAGGCGCGCCGCCAGATGCGGCAGGTGGCCGTGCGCAGCGTGGTCAACGCCGTGGGCAGCCTCCTTATCGGCGTGCCGCTCTACTATTTCTTCGGCGTGCGCGGCATCGTGCCCGCCATTGTGCTGACGGCCGCCGTCGTGTGGGGCTACTCCCGCTGGCAGACGCGCCGCCTGTTCCTTTGCCAGCCCTCCCAGAGCTGGAGCGCCACGTGGTACCTCGGCCGCGGCATCATGGCCCTCGGCTTTTTCATGATGCTCGCCGCCCTCTTCGGCAACCTCACCAATTACGCCCTCAACGCCCTCATCCGCAGCCTCGGCGGCGTGTCGGACGTGGGCCTTTACCAAGCCGCCAACAGCATCACCTCGCAATATGTAGGCCTCGTGTTCGCCGCTATGGCCACCGACTATTTCCCCCGCCTGGCTTCCCTCAAGGACGACCGCGAGGGCTTCCACACCCTCGTCCACAAGGAGTACGAACTCGTGATGCTCATCGTCGCACCCCTCGTGGCGCTGCTCATTCTCACGGCTCCGCTGCTCATCCGCGTGCTCCTCACCACCGAGTTCCTTCCCCTCACCGGCGTCATCCGCCTCATGGGTCTTGCCATACTCTGCAAGGCCGCCTGTTTCCCCCTCGACTACGTCAGCATGGCCCACGGCCGCAAACGCTATTTCTTCTGGATGGAAGGCGTGTGGTGCAACGTAAAGACATTCGCCGTCATGGCTCTCTGTTATTACTTCTGGGGTCTCCAGGGACTGGGCTGGGGCGCGCTGCTCAGCGGTCTTATCGACGTAGTTGTCACCACCGTCATGACGCACTGGTTCTTCGGCATCACCACGTCGCGTCTGCAAATCCGCTTTTTCATTCCCCTCATGCTCTCCCTCGGCGCGTGTGCAGCCTTCTCGCTGTGCCCCAACGCCGTCGTGGCCTACGGCGGCATGACGCTCCTCACCGCCGTCCTGAGTCTCGTGTGCCTGCGCCTTCTCGCCCGCCGCGTGAACCTGATGGAGTGGCTGCGTGGAAAGTTGCATTTCGGCTTTCGCCGATAGGGGAGGCATTGGCGCGTAGTCCTCGCTGTAGGGAAAGCGCCGAAGGTGCGGCAGATTGGAGAATAGGGCGCGAGCCCTACCCTCTATTATGCCGTCCTTTCAGGACTTACAAGTATTACAAATTATTGTTGTCGGGTAAAAAGTACCGGCGATACCCCGAAGGGGTTAAACAACCCAGACAGGGGCAACGCCCCTGGTACATAGTGCTGTAATTACGGCCGCCCCAGCGGGGCACAACAGCAAGAGCCTGTGGATGTTGTGCCCCGCCGGGGCGTGCATGGTTGTCGCACTTGCGACCAGGGGCGTTGCCCCTGTCTGGGTTGCGTACCCCCTTCGGGGCATACGTAAGCCCCCTCACATAGATATCTTCGGGTCAAAACAGTTTTTGTGTTCGCCTAGTCCTGCATTTAGTCGCGCGAAAACGGGCTTCTTTTTCGCTTAGTCCTGCATTTAATTGCGCGAAAACGGGCTGTTTTTGTGAAAAATCGGGTTTTAGCGGGGCGATTTTGGCTTCGGATTGGGCGTTTTGCGCCCGGATTTTTGCGCTGTTTTCATTAAAATGTCACTAGTCCCCTTTTAATTTTCGCTAGTTCCCTTTTAATTTTCACCAGTTCCCTTCCGCTAAAAATTAAATGGGAAGTAGTACAAATTAAAAGGGGACTAGTTCAAATTAAATGGGAAGAAGTTCAAATTAAATGGGAACTATTTTGAATTAAAAGAGGACTAGTTCAAATTAAAAGGGAACTATTTCGCACGGAAAGGGGCTTATTTTCAGGCAAAAAAGGCAAAAAAAAATCCCGGCGCGGGGCCGGGATAGGGTATAGGCCGGGACTTTGCCGGCAAAGGGGCAGGGCAGGGCGCTACTTCGTGCCGGAATGGCCGAAACCGCCTGCGCCGCGCTCCGTCTCGGGGAGAACTTCCACGGGCTGCCACTCCACTCTTTCGTGGCGCGCCACCACCATCTGGGCAATGCGCTCGCCGTCCTCCACGATGAAGGGCTCGCCGGAGAGATTGACGAGAATGACGCCCACCTCGCCGCGATAGTCGGCGTCGATGGTGCCGGGCGTGTTGAGCACGGTGATGCCTTTCTTCAGGGCCAGTCCGGAGCGGGGACGCACCTGCGCCTCGTAGCCAGCGGGGAGGGCGAGGAAGAGGCCGGTGGGGATGAGGCGGCGCTCCAGGGGCTGCAGCGTGACGGGGGCGTCGAGATTGGCGCGCAGGTCGAGGCCGGCACTCAGCGGAGTGGCGTACTGGGGCAGGGGATGGTGGGAACGGTTGATGACAAGGAGATTCATAAGATTTTGAGCCTCACCCCGTCGCGGCTGCCTCTGGCACCGCGCCACCCCTCCTCCATAGGGAGGGGATTATAGCCTAAAGATAGGACAGGGGGAGAGAATTTAGTGATTAATATTGAGCGAAGGAGAAAAAGGAAGGCGGGGGCGAAAAACTTTTGCAAAGTTAATAAAAAATTTTAATATCGCGCCAAAAAAATATAAAAATGTGCCGTGTGCGTTCTTTTTTGGAAAAAAAGACGGAAATGTGCGGGATTTTTTGTAATTTTGTAGGCTCAAATGTGTATATGTGAAATAAAGACCAACCGATAGGCTTATGAATTGGCAACAGCTCCTCTCTTCGAAGCGTCTGGGCAAGGACGGCGTGAAGGCCAGTGTGCACGAGCGCCGCTCGGAGTTTCAGCGCGAATACGACCGTCTGATATTCTCGTCGGCCTTCCGCCGCATGCAAAACAAGACTCAGGTTTTCCCGCTCCCGGGCAGCGTGTTCGTACACAACAGGCTGACACACTCGCTGGAGGTGAGCAGCGTGGGCCGCTCGCTGGGCAGCGACGTGGCGAGCGAACTGCTGCGCATCCACCCCGAGCTGGCCGACACGACGGAGGTGCAGAGCATCGGCGCCATAGTAAGCGCCGCGTGCCTGGCCCACGACATGGGCAACCCGCCCTTCGGCCACAGTGGCGAGCGCGCCATCCGCAGCTATTTCCGCGAGGGAAAGGGGCAGATGCTCAAGGGTATGCTGCCGCCGAGCGTATGGTCTGACATCATCAACTTCGACGGCAACGCCAACACGTTCCGCCTGCTGACGCACCAGTTCGCCGGCCGGCGTAAGGGCGGCTTCGTGCTGACCTACAGCACGCTGGCCAGCGTGGTGAAATATCCCTACAGCAGCAGCCTGTGCGGACGGAAGAGCAAGTTCGGCTTCTTCACGGCCGAGCGTGAGGACTACCTCCGCATCGCCAGGGAGCTGGGGCTCGCGGAGCAGCAGTGCGACGGCGACGGCATACGCTTCTCGCGCCATCCGCTGGTGTATCTCGTCGAGGCCGCCGACGACATCTGCTACGAGATAATGGACATCGAGGACGCCTTCAAGCTCCGCCTGCTCTCGTATGAGGAGGCCAGCGGCCTGCTCCTGAACTTCTTCCCCGAGGACGAGCAGGACAAGATGAAGGCCGCCTATCCGGGATGCACCGACCTGAACGACCAGATGGTGTATTACCGTTCGTGCGTCATCGGTGCGCTGGAGAGTGCCTGCGTGAAGCTCTTCATCGACAACGAAGCCAGCATCCTGGCCGGCAAATACGAGGGCTCGCTCATCGACCACGTGCCCGAACGGCTTGGCAAGGCCTACAAGCGCTGCCAGGAGGTGGCCGTGAAGCGGATTTACAACTGCAAGGAAGTGACCGACATCGACCTGGCCGGCTATCACATCATCTACACGCTGCTCGACCTCGTGACGGAAGCCGTGACGCACCCCGACAAAGCCTATTCGCAGTTGCTCCTGGGGCAGGCCAGCAGCCAGTACGAGCTCAGGGCCGACGACCTCGCCACACGCATCATGGCCGTGCTGGATTACCTGAGCGGCATGACGGACGTGTATGCCCTCGACCTCTACAGGAAGATAAACGGCCACTCTCTGCCGATGGTATAAAAAAGAACGGCAGGCGACGGACGACGCACAGCGCACAGCACATGAAGAAACTGCTCTTGTTCATGGTAAGCGTCCTGCTGTTGCAGGCAGGGGCGGGTCTCACGGCCGAGGCCCGCAAGAAGTCGCGCGCCGTGGCCGGCACGTCGCCGACACTGGCCGACAGCCTCTTCGCCCAGGCCATGCGCCACCATCTGGCCTTGCGCCCCGACGCGGAATATGAGATGCTGGACGAATGCCTGCGGCAGGCCCCCGACATGCCCGAGGCCCTCTACTACATGGCTAAGCTGAAGTTGCGCTCATCGGTGCTGCTCGACAGCGCGACTGTGGCGGCCGGCGACTCCCTCCTGATGAGAGCCTACGCCCTGGACAGCACCAACGAGGACATACGCGACCTCCTCATCTCACGCCTCATCACGCGGCGCAGCTATGCCGAGGCCACGGCCCTGGTGGAGAAGAAATGCGCACGCCCCCTCATCACGTATTCAGAGCTTTGCGACCTCCTGCAACTCTATAAACTGCAGGGACGCTATCCTGAGGCCCTGGCCACCGTGGTACGCCTGGAGCAGATACAGGGCGCCACACCCGAGACGGCATGGGAGCGCTATCAGATATACGAGTGCACGGGGCAGAGAGAAAAGGCCGCCGGCACCATCGACTCGCTGCTGCAGAAAGCACTGCCCGACCCTGCCACGTCGGAATATATGCGCGAGAAACTCACACAGCACCCCCGCTACTACGAGGTGCTGGAAGAGTTGCAGGAACAGATGACGGCCGCGCAAGACTCTGAGGATTACAAGGCCATCGTGGAGCTGTGCAGGAAAGGAGAGATGTATCGCCCCGACTTCCTCCAGTGCTACTTCTGCGAGGCTTTCAACTGGGTAATCATGGAGGACACCCTTCAAGCCCTCGATGCCTGCCAGCGCGGCATGAACTACGTCACGCTGCCCACCGATGACAAGATGGCCGCCGAACTCTGCCGGCTCAGCGGCGACATTTATTCCTGCGTGGACAATCTGGAGGCTTCGACGGAATGCTACGAGATGGCGTTGCAGATAGACTCCACAATGATGATGGCCTGTAACAACTACGCCTACCAGCTGGCACTCCTCGGCCGCGACCTTGACCGCGCCGAACGGATGAGCCGCCGCACACTGGAGGAAGAGCCCGACAACCCCACATACCTCGACACCTACGCCTGGGTGCTGCATTGCAGCGGACGCTCCAAAGAGGCCCGGCAATACATAGACAAGGCCATACGCCTCAACAAGGAGGACGACGAAACGCTCGCGGAGCATCGCAGGGCAATATATCAGAAAAAATAAAAAAGGAATGAAGAGAATATGCTATATCCTGGCGGCCGTGATGCTGCTCGCCTCCTGTTCGGCCAGCCGCCACGCCACAGAGACGGGCGGAACCCCCTCTACCGCCACCGCCACCGCCACGCAGGCCGAGGCCGTCACCGCACGCATAGGCCTCAGCGTCTATGACAGCGACCTCAGCTGCTCGGGACGGCTCCGCATGCTGCGCGACGACGTGGTGCAACTCAACCTCGTGTTCCTCGGAATGAACATCGGCACGCTGGAGTTCATGCCCGACACCGTGCTCCTCATCGACCGCCTGAACAAACAGTACGTCAGGGCCCGCTACAGCGACATCGACATGCTGCGGGAGCGGGGCATCGCCTTCAAGGAACTGCAGGGCCTCTTCTGGGGCGCCAACATGAACGGCCGTGAGGATGAAAACCTCAGCTGGACGTATGGCGCGTTCAGCAAAGTGAACCGCAGGAAAATACCCTCGGCACATAAGGTGCGCTTCAAGAGCGGAACGCTGACGACAGGCTTCGACATGGAACTCTCCGAGCTGAACGGCGAGACCGGATGGGCCACGCGCACCACGCTGAACGAAAGTGAATACACGCGCCGGAACGCCAATGCGCTGTTCAAGGCCTTACTCAATATGTAAAGACACCCTACGATGAAAAAGTTCTTCCTTCGCATCTTCATCATCGGCGCGCTGCTGCTGGCCTGCGGCACGACGGCGCCGCAAAAGGCGGAAGCCCAGAAGGTGACCAACAGCAGCATAAAGAAACTGCAGAAGCAGCAGGCCGCCTTGCAGTCGAAGATAAAAGAATCGGAGCGGCAGTTGAAAACCACCAAGAAGAGCGTGCAGGCACAGCTCTCCACGCTGATGGAAATCAACTCGCAGATTACCGAGAAGAAGAACTACGTGGCCGGTATTCAGCAGCAGGTGGACACGATGGCTCGCAAGGTGGCCGTGCTGGAGCAGGAACTGGCCCGCCTGCAGAAGGACCTCGACGTGTGCAAGGCCCGCTTCCAAAAAGGCGCGATGTATATGTATCGCAATAAGATGATGCAGAATAAACTAATGTTCATCTTCTCAGCAAAGAGCTTCCGCCAGATGTATAAGAGGATGCGCTATATGCTGGAATATACCAAATATCAGCGCGCCCAGGGCCTCATCATCAAGGAAAAGGAGGAGGCCGTGAAGAAGAAGCGCGAGGAGGTGGTGAGCGCCAAGACCGAGAAAGAACGCCTCGCCGCCCAGGGCCGCGCAGAGCAGAAACAGCTGGAAGGAAAGCAGGTGGAGCGCCAGAAAGTGGTGGACGAACTCAACAAAAAGAGCAAGCAGCTCCAGAGCGCCATTGCGGAGAACAAGAAAAAGAACGCCAATCTCAACGCTAAGATAGACCAACTCATACAAGAGGAAATACGCCGCCAGGAAGCTAAGCGCAAAGCCGAGGAAGCCAAGCGCAAGGCCGAGGAAGAGCGCCGAAAGGCCGCCGAGGCCGCTGCCGCACAAGGCAAAAAGGGCGGCAAAGGAGGCAAGGGCAAAGGAAAGGCAGAACCATACGTCAACGGTAATGCGGGAAGCGGAGGAAGCTTCCGTCCTGCCGACAATGCCGACCGCCAGCTCTCCAATAATTTCGCCAGCAACAAGGGAAGGCTGCCCGTGCCCATCACCGGCCCCTACCGCATCACCGGCCGCTACGGCCAGAACGCCATTGAGGGCCTCAGCGGCGTAAGTATTCCCAACAACGGCACCAACTACACCGGCCAGGCCGGTGCCCAGGCCCGCGCCGTCTTCGATGGCGAGGTGACGGCCGTGTTCTCCTACGGTGGAATGACCAACGTCATCATCCGTCACGGCAGTTATATGAGCGTTTACTGCAACCTCAGCGGCGTGAGCGTGAGAAAGGGCCAGAAGGTCAGCACCCGCCAGACCATAGGCACCGTGGCGCGCGACGCCTCCGGCGGCTATACGCTGCAATTCCAGCTCAGAAAGGAAACGAGCAAGCTCAATCCCGAAGGATGGATAGCCCGCTGACGCGCAAGCAGCGGCCGGCGGAAACGCTGCCGGAATTATGCGAGAAAGAATGAGAAAAAACAACAAACAACAAATAACAAATTAAAAATCAGAAATGACAAAAAAACGTTTCAACATGTTGGGCGTTCTGCTCCTGCTGGTTTGCGCCGTGCAGGCCCAGGCTCCCTCCGGCTACTACTCCGCCGCTGATGGCGCAAAGGGGGCCGCTCTGAAGACAGCGCTCTTCAACATCATCTCAAATCACACAAACCTCGGCTATGACGGCCTCTGGAATGCTTACAAGACCACCGACTGCCGCCCGGACGGCAAACTGTGGGACATGTACTCCAATACGACGAACTACGATATAGGCGGCTCCGCCCAAGGCAAGAACTACAAAAAGGAAGGCGACGCCTACAACCGTGAACACTCCGTGCCGCAGAGCTGGTTCAACGAGGCCTCGCCCATGAAGGCCGATGTCTTCCACGTATATCCCACTGACGGCTATGTGAACAACCGCCGCAGCAATTATCCCTTCGGTGAGAACGCCGGAGAGGAATATAAGAGCAACGGCGGCTTCAGCAAACTCGGCAAATGCACCACGCCGGGCTACAGCGGCCGCGTCTTTGAGCCCGCCGACGAGTATAAGGGCGACTTTGCCCGCTCCTATTTCTATATGGCCACCTGTTACGAGGACAAAATCAACGGCTGGGACGGCGTGTTCGGCTGTGGCAAATACCCCGGCATCGCTGACTGGAGCCTGAAGATGTTCCTGCGCTGGGCAGAGCAAGACCCCGTGAGCCAGAAGGAGATTGACCGCAACAACGCCGCCTATAAACTGCAGAAAAACCGCAACCCCTTCATCGACTACCCCGGTCTGGAACAGTATGTCTGGGGTACGAAGACCGGCACGGCCTTCAGCGTCACGGCTTACGTCAATCCGTTTGACGGCACCCAGGGCGGTGGCGGCGAAGGCGGCGATGACGGCGGCGAAGGCACCGGCGGCGAAGGCACTGGCGGCGGAGATGACGGCGGTGGCGGCACTATCGACCCCGTAATTCCGCCCGTGCAGGGCGAGAACGAGTATGTTCTCCTGACTTCCGCCTCACAACTCGTTGACGGCGCCTCTATACTCGTCGTCTGCGGCGAAAAGAGCGTGGCCCTCGCCGAGAGAGGCACCGATATCCGCGGATATGCCGAGGTAAGTATCTCCGACGGCAAGATAACCACCGAGACCGGTCGCTCCGGCAAGCCCTACGCCCTCACCCTCGGCGCCAGCGGCAGCCATTACACGCTCTACGATGCCGTGGAGAAGGGCTACCTCGGCCTGACCGGGAGTGCCAACAAACTGCACATGCTTGAGACCGCCACGGATGAGGCCCTTTGGAATATTAGTATAAAGAATAGCGGCGAGGCAACCATACAGAGCAATGCCCGCTCCAATTACTGGATTCAGTACAACAGCGGCGCTCCCCGTTTCTGCTGCTACAAGAGCGGGCAGACTGCCGTGCAGATTTATCAGGGCAACGTCCCGGGCCATGGCGGTGACGAGACGGGCATCGGCAGCCCCCGCACGACGTCCGCTTCTGCCGTTCTGTATGACGTGCAGGGCCGTGCCGTAAAGGGCAACGCCACCCGCGGCGGCCTCTATATCCTCAACGGTAAAAAGATTCTACGCTAAAACAAACAGAACCTCTTTTAGATGACAACTCTTTTAGAAAAACTCGACGGCCTCCGCTCTCGCTTTGCCGAGGTCAGCACGCTCATCACCGACCCCGCCGTTATCGCCGACCAGCAGCGCTACGTACGACTCACGAAGGAGTATAAGGACCTGGAGGAACTGATGGCCGTACGCAAGGAGTATGCCGACCTCCTCGGCAACCTTGAAGAAGGCAAGGACATGCTCATCAACGAGACCGACCCCGACCTTAAGGAAATGGCCCGCGAGCAGGTGGCGGAGTGCGAGCAGCGCCTCCCCGCACTGGAGGAGCAAATAAAGATACTTCTCATCCCCAAAGACCCCGAGGACAGCAAGAACGCCATCCTCGAGATACGCGGCGGCACAGGCGGCGACGAGGCCGCCCTCTTTGCCGGCGACCTCTTCCGCATGTACGTCAAATACTGCGAGCAGAAGGGCTGGCACCTTGAGGTAAGCAGCTACAGCGAAGGTGCTGCCGGCGGTTACAAGGAAATAGTGTGCAGCGTGACGGGCGTAGATGTCTATGGCACGCTGAAATACGAGAGCGGCGTGCACCGCGTCCAGCGTGTGCCCGTCACCGAAACGCAGGGCCGCGTACACACCTCCGCCGCCACCGTAGCCGTCCTCCCCGAGGCTGAAGCCTTCGACGTTGTCATCAACGAGGGCGAGATAAAGTGGGACACGTTCCGCTCCTCCGGCGCCGGCGGCCAGAATGTAAACAAGGTGGAGTCCGGCGTGCGTCTGCGTTACAACTGGAAAAATCCCAATACGGGCGAAGTGCAGGAAATTCTCATAGAGTGTACCGAGACGCGCGACCAGCCGAAGAACAAGGAACGTGCCCTTGCGCGCCTGCGTACCTTTATTTATGATAATGAGCACCGCAAATATACGGAGGACATCGCCAACCGCCGTAAGTCCCTCGTCAGCACGGGCGACCGCTCGGCCAAGATTCGCACATACAACTACCCCCAGGGCCGCATAACCGACCACCGCATCAACTACACCATCTACAATCTCGGCGCCTTCATGGACGGCGACATCCAGGACTGCATCGACCACCTCATCGTGGCGGAGAATGCAAATAAATTGATGGAGGCGGAGTTGTAAAGGCCCCACCCCGTCGTGGCTGCCTTCGGCACCACGCCACCCCTCCCCCATAGGGAGGGGGATATACCCTAAAGTTTGTAAACGCGCGGGAAATTGATGCGGGCGAAGCACCAAAGGTTGGAAACGCTGCTGAATTAGATGAGTAATAAAAGCTTCTATTGTACAAGCTCTCCGGATAGGTATGAGATATTGAAGGAGTTCGCGAAACAAAACAGGGCTCATCTCACCTTGGCGGAGGATTATATTTGGAGCGAGTTGAAGGATCAGGCTCTGGGCGTAAGATTCCGGCGTCAGTGTATCATTGGCGATTACATCGTGGACTTCGTGTGCCTGTCCAAAAGGCTCATCATAGAAGTGGACGGCGCTTATCATTTTGAACTTGAGCAACAGGAGCGTGATTTTGCCCGCACGGCATCGCTTGAAAGGATGGGCTTTACCGTAATTCGCTATACAAATGAGGAAGTCCTCAACAACCTTCCTTCAGTCGTCAATCAAATTCAAACAATCATACATAATATATAATAACAATCCTTTTATCCCCATTTGTCACCCCTTCCACCTTTAGGGTATTTCCCTTCCCCTATGGGGGGAAGGTGGCGCGGTGCGTAGCAGCCGCGACGGAAAGGGGCTCAGGGGGCTCTTTATCTTATGACCTACCTACAACTTGTCAACCAAATCCGCGCAAAGAAATCTTTTCTCTGCGTAGGGCTCGACACCGACCTGAAGAAGATTCCGCAGCACCTTCTCGCGGAGGACGACCCCATCTTTGCCTTCAACAAGGCCATCATTGATGCCACCGCGCCCTACTGCGTGGCCTACAAACCCAACCTCGCCTTCTACGAATGCTTTGGCGTGAAAGGCTGGATGGCCTTTGAGAAGACCATTAAGTATATACGCGAGAACTATCCCGAGCAATTCATTATCGCCGATGCCAAGCGCGGCGATATCGGCAACACTTCCGCGATGTACGCCCGCGCTTTCTTTGAAGACCTTGACGTGGACGCCCTCACCGTGGCCCCCTATATGGGCGAGGACTCCGTGGCCCCGTTCCTCACGCATGAGGGTAAATGGGTCATCCTCCTGGCCCTCACCAGCAACAAGGGCTCCCACGATTTCCAACTCACCAAGGACGACCGCGGCGACCGCCTCTTCGAGCGCGTTCTCGACCTCAGCCAACTCTGGGGCGACAAGACGCAGATGATGTACGTCGTCGGCGCCACGCAGGGCACCCTTCTGGCAGAAGTGCGCAAGCACGTGCCCACGCATTTCCTCCTCGTCCCCGGCGTAGGTGCCCAGGGCGGTAGCCTGGAGGAGGTGTGCAAATACGGTATGACGCGCGACTGCGGCCTCATCGTCAATTCCTCGCGCGGCATCATCTATGCCGACACCACCGAACGCTTTGCCGAAGTGGCCGGCGAGAAGGCCCATGAACTGCAGCAGCAGATGGCGGCATTGCTGCCGTTTAGGGGGTAATTAAAGCCCCTCCCCGTCGTGGCTGCCTGCGGCACCACGCCACCCCTCCCCCATAGGGAGGGGGATATACCCCTAAAGGTCGCATAATAAGGAGTGGAATTTTGTCAGTCCCCCCATAGGGTGGGGGATATACCCCTAAAGGTCGCATAAACAGGAAGTTTCGTGTGCGCTTTTAGGGGTGTATTTTTTTCTTATGAAGGAAGAAAAGGCGCGAATTGCTATGCAAGAACAAGAAAAAGGAATTTTTTCTGTAGTAAATAGTTTTCTTTTTGCGTCTAACGGGTAAAAGCCTTTCAAAACAAGGATAAAGAAACAAACAATGAACGAACAAGAACGCGAATTTACCGCTTTCGTCAAAAAACACAAGGGTACGATTTACACCGTGTGCCTTATGTTCTCCGACGACCAGCCGGAAGTGGACGATCTCGTGCAGCAAGTCCTCATCAATCTCTGGCAGGGATTTCCCTCCTTCCGCCGCGACAGCAGCGAGCGCACCTGGGTGTGGCGCGTGGCCATGAACACCTGCATCAGCGCCGACCGCAAGAACCGCCGTCGCACCGACACTACCTCCCTCGACGTCATCGGTCTCGCACAGGCCGACGCCGCTACCGACACGGCGGACGACAAGCAGATACGCCTGCTCCACGACCGCATCCATCGCCTCGGCTATTTCGACCGCGCCATTGTGCTCCTATGGCTCGAGGACCTCTCCTACGAAGAGATAGGCCACATCGTGGGCATCTCCGCTAAAAATGTCAGCGTGCGCCTCGTACGCATCCGTGAACAACTTAAAAATATGTAGAGCAATGAACAACACTCCCCTTTCCTCCGCCCCCGATACCCTTGACGAGATGCGCCAGCAACTCTCCCTGCTCCAGCACCGCCTCGACCATCAGGTGGAAATCTCCGACCGCCAGATGCGCAAGGCCGTCACCTCCCGCGTCGCCTCGCTCCGTTCCTTCCATAATATGGGTATCGTATTCAGCATTGTCTGTGCCTTTATCGTGACATTCGGCGTCTATGAGCAAGGTGTGCGCCTCCCGTTCCTCGTGGCCACCATCGTGTTTTTCACTCTCAACACCGTCTCCGGCTTCTTCCTCCAAGCTCGCAAGCAAGACTGCCGCACCGCCGGCGACATGATAGCTGCAGCACGCAGCATGCAGCGCTATAAGAAGCTCAACAACCGCTACCTCTCGTGCGGCATTCCCGTAGTTATCATGTGGGCCATATGGTATGTGTACGAGATATGCCTCGTGGCCGGCTACACCACGACGAAGGCCTTCCTCGGTCTGCTCCTCTGCTGCACCGTGGGCGGCGTGATAGGCGGCCTCATCGGCTACTACACCTTCCATCGTCCCGCCATGCGCCGCGCCGACAAGATTATCGAACAGGTGGAGGAATACACCGCCGCCGAAGGCCTCGAAAAGGAGGCGTAGGCACTGATACTTTAGGCCTTAAGAAGGGCGAGCCAATCATGGCTCGCCTTTTTCTTTGCTCTGGCGGGCGACCGGCGGCGGGGCAAGGCGACCGGCGGCGAAATAAAAAAGGAAAAAGACCTGCGGGAGACCCTCTTTTTACAAGGGATGCCGACCCGGTGTGTTTTTAACAGCTGTTGAAATTGTTTTTAACAGCTGTTGAAATGAAATTAAAAGGGAAGTAGGAAAAACGCGGAGAAATCAGGGTCTGCGCAAGTCAGAGAAGGCGCTCTTTCCTTCGTTTTTTCTTCGCTTTTTCGTAACTCTGGCCTTCGGCCCAAGTTACTTGTGCTCGGAAAAAAAAGAAAAACATTGTTTCTCTTTGTTTTTCGCTCGCTTTTTCGTAACTCTGGCCTTCGGCCCAAGTTACTTGTGCTCGGAAAAAAAAGAAAAATATTGTTTCTCTTTGTTTTTCGCTCGCTTTTTCGTAACTTTGCACGCGGAATATAGTATGATAGAACAAAGCACCATAGACCGCGTGCTAGCGGCTGCCGACATCGTAGATGTTGTAAAGGATTTCGTGGCTCTCAAAAAGGCGGGGGCTTCGTACAAGGGGCTGTGCCCTTTCCACGAGGACCGCACGCCTTCGTTCATCGTGACGCCGGCGAAGCAGCTCTGCAAGTGTTTTGCATGCGGAGCGGGCGGCAACGTAGTGAAATTCGTGCAGATGCACGAGCAAATGACGTGGCCCGAGGCCATACGCTACTTGGCTAACAAGTACGGCATAGAAGTGGAGGAGAGCGGCCGCACGGATGAGCAGAAAGAGCGCTCGAAGGAGAGGGAATCGCACTTCGTGGTGAACGAATGGGCGCGCGACTGGTTCTCCCGCATGTTGCATGAAGACTCCGACGGCATTGTGGTGGGCATGGGCTATTTCCGCGAACGCGGGTTCCGCGATGACACCATCCGCAAGTTCCAGCTGGGCTACTGCCCCGACCGTCGCGACGCCATGTCGCAGGCTGCGCAGAAGGCCGGCTACGAGCAGAGCCTTCTGGTGAACGATGCTGAGACGCGACAGGGCACGGGCGTGTGCTTCAAGAACGACCGCGGGGGGCTGACCGACCGTTTCCGCGGGCGCGTCATCTTTCCCATTCACACGGTGAGCGGCCGCGTGGTGGGCTTCGGCGGCCGCGTGCTGGCAAAGGCCACGAAGGGCGTCAGCCAGAAGTATGTGAACTCGCCGGAGAGCATCATCTATTCCAAGAGCCGCGAGCTCTACGGCCTCTTCCAGGCTAAGCAGGCGATAGCCAAGCAGAACTGCTGCTATCTGGTGGAAGGCTACACCGACGTCATCAGTATGCACCAGAGCGGCGTGGAGAACGTGGTGGCCTCCAGCGGCACGGCGCTGACGGAGGGGCAAATCGCCCTCATCCACCGCTTCACCAACAACGTGACGATGATATACGACGGCGACGATGCCGGCATACACGCCGCCCTTCGCGGAACCGACATGCTGCTGGCGCAGGGCCTCAACATAAAGGTGCTGCTGCTGCCCGACGGCGAGGACCCCGACTCCTTCGCCCGCAGCCACAGGGCCGAGGAGTTCCGCCAGTACATCGCCGACCACGAGGTGGACTTCATACGCTTCAAGACGGAAATCCTGATGAAGGACTGCAAGGGCGACCCGGTGAAGAAGGCCGAAGTGGTGAACGACATCGTGCAGAGCATCGCCGTCATCCCCAACGACATCCTGCGCCAGACCTACTCGCATGAGTGTGCCGAGCAGATGCGTATGGCAGAAAGCGTCATCGTAAAGGCAGTGGCCGACCGCCGGGCAAAGAGTATCGTCCCCTCCATGCGGTCTGCCGCGCAGCCGCAGTCGGATGCGACGGCTGCCGCCACGGCTCCCCAGACCCCGGCCCCGACGGAGAATCCACAGGAAGGCGGGAACGCCGCGCCGCAGCAGAAGATGCTGGTGGAGGAGCGCAACCTGGCCTTCGCCCTTATCAAATGGGGCAGCCTGAGCTTCCGCTTCTATGGCGAGGAAGAAGACCTGAACGTCACGGACTTCATCACCGAGGAACTGGAAATGGACGACATACGGCTGGAGCATCCCCTTTGCGCCCGGGTGCTGCAACTGGCACAGCAGATGCGCGGGGAGGAGCAGGGCCTCGACGTGAAGGCCTGGGTCATGCGCTTCACGATGAATGAGGATGAGAAAGTGGCCACAATGGCTGACGTGGCGACAAACGACAAGTACCGCCTCTCGGAAAAACAACGGGAGCAGTTGCGCCCCGACGAGGAGCGGCTGACGGAAATCGTGCCGCGCCTGGTGTATGAACTGAAGTATCACATCATTTCCGAGCAGGTGAGGGAAGCTCAGCTCCGCCTGCGGCAGCCGGAGGTGGTGAGCGATTCCGCGCTGATGGCCCGGCTCATGGCAGAATATCGCGACCTGTCGGCCATAAAGCGGGAAGTGGGCCGCATGCTGGGTGCCCGCACCGTGAAGCGTCCGGCAGCACGATAGGAAAGAGAAGAAACGCGAAATGAAGACGCTCGACAACATACTGCGCGTGCTGGTGGTGACGGCCTTGGCCATCTACCTCGCACTGATCACGCTGGGCAATACCGGGGTGGGGGAGCGCTGGCTGGCACGGCAGGTGAGCGAGCAACTCTCCAGCATGGTGGGCGCCCGGGTCAGTGTGGAGCGCGCCAACCTCGGGCTCTTCAATCAGGTGACGCTCCACGGCGTGAAACTCGATGACCCGGAGCGAAACGAGGTGCTGCGGGGAGATTATATCAGTGCGAAGATAGACGTATGGCCGCTGCTGTCCGAACACAGGGTGATACTGCGCTCCGTGGCGCTCCTCGATACCGACGTGAAACTCCGGCGCAAGGCCGACGGAAAGCTCAATATACAGTATCTCATCGACGCTTTCAGCAATCCCAACGACACGACGCCCACGCACCTTGACCTGACGGCCGGCGTGGTGCTCATGCGCAGGTGTACCGTGGACTATTCCGACGCCCTGAACCCGCAGCGCGAGATAGGGCTGCGCGACATAGACCTCAACGTGCAGTTGCGCCACCTGACGAATGACAGCCTGTTGTTGCGCGTGAGGAACTGCGCCATGAAGGAACTGCGCGGCCTTGACGTGAAGCGCCTCACGCTGGCACTGGAAGCCGGCAAGAAAGGCGGAAGCGTGAGCGACTTGGAACTGCGCCTGCCCGGCTCGTATGTGAAGGTGCCCAAACTCACGGCCCACTACGACGGCGGCCCGCTCAACGTGGAGCATCTGATACGCAGCGCGGAGGTGGAACCCTTCCGGCTGGAGGCCCACGTGCAGAGTGCCGACTTGGCGGGCCTGCTGCCGGACAAGGCCCTCAGGGCCCTGGGCGGAGAGAACGCCGAGGCGGACGTGAAACTTGAGGCAGCCATGGCGGATCAGCACTTGAAGGTATCGCGCATCAACGTGGAGGCCACGCCGGGACAGATAGCACTCCGCGCCAGTGGCGATGCCCGTCTGGAGGGAACCTCACTGGCGGGCTTCAATGCCAATGTCGAAAAGGCAGAGGCAGACATGCCCTATGTGGGAAAGATATACAGTGCCCTGAGCGGCAAGACGCTGCCCGACGCCGTGAAGGCAATGGGAAGGGCAAGCGTGAAAGGCACCCTCGGCAGTAAGGGCCGGCAGAACGCCGACGCAACCTTTGACCTGCTTACGGATATAGGAAAGGCTTACGGGCAAATCAGTAAAAACGGACAGCGGCTGGCCGGAAAGATAACTTGCAACGGCCTTCAGCTGGCCAAAGCCCTACCCGGGAAGAATGTCCCCGAGCAGCTGGACTTCAACTTCGACGGCAGCGGCACGGCAGACGGCGAGAGCGTGGCCGGCGTGCTGGACGTCAGACACCTGACGTGGCGCGGGCACAGCTATTCGGGAATTCATGCAAAGGGTGCCGTGGCCAATGGTGCGTATGACCTGCAAGTCCTCTCGAAAGACCCGATGATGAATCTGGCCTTGGACGCCAGTGGCGACACAGGGCTGAATAATGCCGAGGTGAAAGCCGTGATACAGAAATGGAGTGCCTTCCTGCCAAAGAACTTCAGGGACGTGAGCGGCTCCGTCAACGCTTCGCTCCATAATATCAAGGGCGGCATACCCTCGGGCCGCATAGAACTTAACGACGTGGACGTGACTGTCAACGCGGGCGACTCGCTGACAGTGCAACACATCGGCAACCTCACGGCCGAGAGCACCCCGTCGGGAGAAAACAGCGTCAACGTGAGGCTCAACAGCGATTTCCTGCAAGGAACCTGGCACGGCTCAACCGACATTGCCGCCATCAAAACTGCAGCCTTGAGTATCGTCAACAGGCACGTGCCCAACCTCATCGTACCCCAAGCCTCGGGAAACGCCAACGGCCGATGGTCCTTCGCCCTCAACGTGCTGGATGGCCAACTCCTGCAGTCGCTCTTGAAAATCCCCGTGGAGGTGAACGCGCCTATGAATCTCGAAGGATACATCGACGGCACCGCACAGCGGGCACTGCTGCAGATGGACGCCCCGAGCCTCAGCATCAAGGGCAACGACCTGGAGCGCGTAAGACTCTTCGCTGCATGCAATCCGGAGGGCGGCGAGACACTGCTGCAAGCCGACAAGGCCACGGGGAAAAAGAAAATGAACTTGAACCTCCGCACCGTCCTCAACAACGGAGGGCTGCTCACCACCCTGAACTGGCGAGAGCCTGCCGAGCAACACTACTATGGCGAGGTGGGCCTGCTTACGGATTTCGGCAAGACGGCCGACGGCAAGCAGACGGTGGACATGAAACTGATGCCGACGGACTTCGTGGTGAACGACACCGTGTGGCACGTGACGGGAGGCGAACTGCGCTATGCCAACAACCGCCTGGACGTGAACAGTTGCGAGGTGGCGCAAGGCATCATGCAGCATGCCCGTATCGACGGCTGCTATTCGCGTCAGGAAAGCGACAGCATCGTGGCCCATCTCAAGGGAATAGACATTGAATACATACTGGACCTCGTCAACTTCCACGCCGTGGACTTCGCAGGAAAGGCCAACGGCACTGCCGTGGTGAAAATGCAAAGCGGAAGGCCGCACGTGGACTTCGACCTGCTCATACCGCGCTTCCTGTTCAACAATACCAATATGGGCGAGGCCAACGTGGTGGGCGACTTTAACGCTGAGCAGAAACGCATCAACCTCAGTGCCCGCATGATTGAGCAGGGAGAGGGGAGCACTATGACCCGGGGATATGTGAGTCTGGCCGACAAGGCCCTGGACCTGCATTTCCAGTCCAACAGAACGCCGTTAGGATTCCTCAACCGTTTCGTGAGCGGCATCCTTGAGGACATAGAGGGACGTGCCACGGGTAATCTGCACCTCTATGGCGGATTTAAGAAACTGGACTTCGGCGGGTCGATGGTGGCCGACGCCTCGCTCACTATCCCCGTGACGCGAGTGCGCTATAACATCACCTCGGCCAAGGCAGACTTCACGCCGGGGCTGATAGCCTTCCGCGACGGACATTTCAACGACGGCCATGAGGGCACCGGCACCGTGGAGGGCACGCTCCGCCATGAGTATATCAAAAATATGCGTTACCACTTCGAGGCAGAGGTAAACAACGCCTACGTCTATGATGTGCCCCAGCAAATAGACTGGAACTTCTTCTCTACGGCACGTGGTAACGGTCGCGTGGTGCTCGACGGTCGGCCCGGACGCCTGCAGACCGACATAAACTTCACGCCGACACAGGGCACGGACTTTACGTTTATAAATGACACGCCTGAGACCGTGACGAACGGGCAGTTCGTGCACTTTGGCAGTAAACGTCAGGAGAATTATCTCCCTGCCGCAGCGGCCGACACACTGCAAGCCCCTGCCACTCTTCCCGAGGCTCCGAAGATGGACATATATCTAAACTTCAACATCAATGTCACACCCGATGCCGCCCTTCATATCGTGATGGATGAAAAGTGCGGCGACATCATCAACCTCTACGGCCGCGGCAACGTAATGGCCACATGGTATAACAAGGGCGACTTCCAAATGTACGGCAACTGCCTGGTGGATCATGGAGAATACCGCTTCAGCATTCAGGACGTCATCCGCAAGAACTTCCAGCTGAAGCCTGGAGGCGAGGTGACCTTTGCCGGCAATCCCATGGATGCCAACCTTGACGTGCAGGCTATCTACACCGTGAACTCCGCCTCCTTGGCCGACCTTAATGCCGGCGCCAATTTCTCAGATAACACAGTCCGCGTGAACTGCCTGCTGAATATCCAGGGGCGTGCCGGTGCGCCGGAAATCAGTTTCGACCTGGACCTGCCCAACGTCAACGAGGACGAAAAACAAATGGTGCGCAAGCTCATTGCTACGGAGGAGGATATGAACATGCAGATTATTTATCTGCTGGGAGTGGGGCGCTTCTATACCTATGACGCAGCCTCGCAGAGCGAAAACGGATTAAACCAGTTGGCTACTAACTCCGTAAATTCCTTTATAAGCAATACGCTGAGCAGCCAGCTAAATGAAATGATCAGCAACGCCCTTCATACCAACAACTGGAGCTTCGGCGCCAACTTGGCTACGGGACAACAGGGATGGAACGACATGGAGGTGGAAGCCCTGCTGAGCGGACGTCTCTTCAACAACCGCTTGCTGCTTAATGGTCAGTTTGGCTATCGCGACAAGGCTACACTTGCGACAAATACAAACTTTATCGGCGACTTTGATATTCAATATCTCCTGACAAAGAGCGGCAACGTGCGACTGAAGGCCTACAGCGAGACGAACGACCGCTACTTTACAAAGTCCGCCTTGACGACGCAGGGCATCGGCATCATGTTGCAGCGAGACTTCGGCCGTATTGAAGACAAACTGAAGCGCCGCAAACAGAAACAACAGAGTAAAGAATCCAGCGAAACAGAGCAACAATGAAGCAGATACTGTTTATTGTGAACCCTATTTCGGGTAAAGGACGACGTGAAGACGTGGCCTCTCTTGTGGAGTCGCGTCTGGACCATTCTTTGTTTGAGTCACAAGTGGTCTATACTGAATATGCGGGCCATGCGGCAGAGATAGCAGCCAGCGCCGCCAATAGAGGTGTGGATGTCGTAGTGGCCGTGGGAGGCGACGGCACGGTAAACGAGGTGGCTCGCTCTCTCGTTCATACTTCCACCGCTCTGGCCATCCTGCCTTGCGGCAGCGGAAACGGTCTGGCGCGACACCTGCAGATTCCTATGGACATGGAGCGCGCCATAGACATAATCAATCAGGATTGTGTCCACACTCTGGACTATGGCCGCATCAATGGTTTTCCGTTTTTCTGCACCTGCGGCATGGGCTTCGACGCCTTCCTTTCCCAAAAGTTCGCCGAGGCCGGAAAGCGCGGGCTCTCCACATACATAGAGAAGACACTTACCGACGGCCTGCGCTATAAGCCCGAGACCTATACGATAACGTCAATCAACTCCGACGGCAACACAGAGCTCTTGTCCCAGAAGGCTTTTTTGATTACCTGCGCCAATGCCACACAGTTCGGTAACAATGCCATGATAGCCCCCCAGGCATCGATGAAGGACGGACTGTTGGACATCATCGTCATTGAACCTTTCCTTGCCATCGAGTCGCCCGCCATTGCCGTCCAGCTTTTCAACGGCACGCTGCAACACAATTCCCGGGTGAAGACATTCAAGGCCCGTGAGCTGACCATCCGCCGCAACAATGAGGGACCCGTGCACTGCGACGGCGACCCCTTCACCACAGGGCAGGACATAAACGTAAGCATCGTGCCGCAGAGTTTCAAGGTCGTGGTGAACCCCGAGGCCAATGGCCATAACGAAAACGGGATGATGATAATAGGCGAGTATATGCAGCAGTGGCGCAAACAAGCCCGGCGTGACATTAAACGCATCAACAAGGCCCTGCTGGAACGCCTCAGGAAAAAATAAGCATCACTGGTGCGCCCCTTCTTGACTCTGGCGCTGAAACACGGGCTGCCGACGAGCGAGACAGACAGGAGCCCCCTATATATATTATATGAGTAGTGTCCGTCACGAAAGGAAAGACGGCCTTCAATGAAAAATATAAAATCTTTGTGAAATAAGGACGGCAAAAAGAAAATCAAACTCCCTCATAACATGAAAAACAACAAAGAAATACTCAATCGCGCCGCCGACAACATTCGTGTGTTGGCTGCCAGCATGGTGGAGCGTGCCAAGAGTGGCCATCCCGGTGGCGCTATGGGCGGTGCCGACTTCATCAACGTGCTCTTTTCCGAATTTCTCACGTATGACCCCGATGATGCCGCATGGCCCTGCCGGGACCGCTTCTTCCTCGACCCCGGCCACATGTCGCCCATGCTCTATTCCCAGCTGGCCTTGATAGGCCGCTTTAGCCTTGATGAGCTGAAGCAGTTCCGCCAGTGGGGCTCGCCTACTCCGGGACATCCAGAGCGCCAGGTGGAGCGCGGCATTGAAAATACCAGCGGGCCGCTCGGCCAAGGACATGTGTATGCCGTAGGTGCAGCCATCGCGGCGAAGGCTCTCTATGCCCGCACGGGAAATCCGGGATTTCTGCGCGAGAAAGTGTATGCCTATATATCCGACGGGGGAGTACAGGAGGAAATATCTCAAGGCGCAGGGCGTCTGGCCGGTCATCTGGGCCTGAATAACCTTATCATGTTCTATGATTCCAACGAAATACAACTTTCTACAGAGACCGCCGAGGTCTTCAGTGAGGACACGGGGCAGAAGTACCGTGCTTGGAATTGGAATGTCATAGAAATCGACGGCAACGACTGCGAGCAAATTCGCGAGGCTCTTTCGGATGCCCGCCGGGAGACTTGCCGCCCCACGCTCATCATAGGCCATTGCGTGATGGGCAAGGGCGCTCTTCGGGCTGACGGCACCAGCTACGAACGTTGCTGTGCCACTCACGGCGCTCCCTTGGGCGGTGATGCTTATGCCAACACTGTCAGGAACCTCGGTGGCTCGCTTGATGAACCTTTCTGCATCTGGCCCGACGTCGCCCAGCTCTATGCCGCACGGGCAGAGGAACTGCGCGATGAGGTGAAAGCTTTGCGCTCGGAGGAGCAGACTTGGGCAGAAACTCATCAGGAGAAAGCCTCTCTGCTGTCCGATTGGCTGGCAGGTCGCCTGCCCGACATTCCCTGGCAGGATTTGCAGCAGAAACCCAATCAGGCCACACGTGCCGCTTCGTCAGCTTGCCTGCAGATGCTGGCCCAGCATGTGCCCAATATGATAGTGAGCAGTGCCGACCTCTGCAATTCCGACAAGACGGACGGCTTCCTGAAAGGCGGCGCGGCCGTGATAAATCGCGACGACTTCAGCGGCGGATTTCTGCAGGCCGGCGTGAGTGAACTCACGATGGCTTGTGTGTGCATCGGCATGATGCTCCACGGCGGCATAATCACGGCTATGGGCACGTTCTTCGTCTTCTCCGATTACATGAAGCCCGCCGTCCGTATGGCTGCCTTGATGAAAGTGCCTGTGAAGTTCGTCTGGACGCACGATGCCTTCCGCGTGGGAGAAGACGGCCCCACTCATGAACCCGTAGAGCAGGAAGCCCAAATCCGCCTCATGGAGAAACTCCGCAATCATGCCGGAGAGGACAGCGTGAGGGTGTTCCGCCCCTGCGACGTCCACGACACTACGGAGTGCTGGCGCCTCGCCATGGAAAACAACGCCACCCCCACTGCCCTCATCCTCTCCCGCCAGAACCTTACGGACATGCCGGAGGGCACGAAATACCTCACGGAAAAAGGTGCCTACGAAGTGGTTCACAGTGATGCCCCCGACGTGATACTCGTTGGCAGTGGCTCTGAAGTGGGAACCCTGGTCGGCGCCGCCGCACTGCTGAAGGTTGAAGGCGTGGAGAGCCGTGTTGTGAGCTGCGTCAGCGAGGGACTCTTCAGACGGCAGGACGCAGACTATCAGGAGACCCTCTTGCCGCGCGATGCCCGCATCTTCGGCCTCACTGCCGGCTTGCCCGTCACCCTTCTCGGCCTTGTGGGCGCGCATGGCCATATATATGGTATGGAGTCCTTCGGTTTCAGCGCCCCGTACAAAGTGCTGGACGAGAAACTTGGCTTCACGCCCGAGCATATCGCCGAAGAAATCAAGAAGTACCTCAAGGCATAACCCCGTCTCGGCATAAGAACACAATCATTAACATACAAGCGAAAATGACAGGCTTAGCAAGCGACCATGCAGGGTACGCCCTGAAAACCTACGTTAAAGAATATCTTGCAAGCATAGGAGAGGAATATATGGACTACGGCTGCCCTTCAGAAGAGAGCTGTGACTATCCCGACTATGCCCATGCGCTGGCCGACGGTCTGGCCAGAGGCGAGTGTCAGCGCGGCATTGCCATCTGCGGCAGTGGCGAGGGTATCTCCATCGCGCTCAACAAGCATCAGCACGTCCGTGCCGCACTTGTCTGGCGCCCGGATATCGCACGTCTTTCCCGACAGCATAACGACGCCAACGTACTCGTCATGCCGGGACGCTTCATAACTCAGGACGAAGCGCGCGAAATCATGTCGGAATTCCTTTCAACGCCGTTTGAAGGTGGCAGACATCTGCGGCGAATAGAAAAAATACCCGTAAAAGTGAAAAAATAACGGCCAAACTGTTTATATTCTAATATTTTTTTGTACTTTTGCATCCGCATATTCAAAAATTCTAAAACTTAATACAATGACAAAAGCAGAAATCGTAAAAGAAATTGCCAAAGAGACTGGCATTGAAAGCACCGCCGTACTCTCCGTTGTAGAGTCCTTCATGGGCACTGTAAAGAATCACATGATTGCTGGCGAGAACGTCTATCTCCGTGGCTTCGGTAGCTTCATCCTCAAAAAGCGCGCTAAGAAGACCGCTCGCAATATCAGCAAGAACATCACCATTGAGATTCCCGAGCACAACATTCCCGCTTTCAAGCCTTCGAAGAGCTTCTCCAGCAAAGTGAAGTAAGCTATTACCCATAGCTTTTCCCACTAACATATCATAATACATACCATAATTATTTAATCAAGCATCATGCCTAACGGTAAAAAGCACAAGCGTCACAAGATGTCGACGCACAAGCGCAAAAAACGTCTGCGCAAGAATCGTCACAAGAGCAAGTAAGCTCCCGACCTTTAGCACTATTCTACTATGACGAGCGAACTCATTGTAGATGTGGCTCACGACAAAGTGTCCATCGCCCTCCTGGAAGACAAGCGACTCGCAGAATTCCAACAAGAAGGGCGCATGGCTCATTTTGCCGTGGGAAACATTTATCTCGCCAGGGTGAAGAAAATCATGCCTGGCCTCAACGCTTGTTTTGTGAACGTAGGAAGCGAACGCGACGCCTTCCTGCATTATCTCGACCTCGGCTTCCACTGGCCGTGGATGGAAAAGTATTATTCCCATACCCTCTCCAAGCGGCGCTACCAGACTTTGCAACAGGTGCCGCGCAGTGAGGACGAGTGTGGGAAGGATGGCCATATCCAGAACGTACTCAAGGCACAGCAGCAAATGCTCGTGCAAATCGTCAAGGAGCCTATCTCCACGAAAGGCCCCCGCTTGACGTGCGAAATAAGCTTCGCCGGAAGATTTCTCGTCCTCATGCCGTTCAACGATAAGGTGAACGTAAGCACGAAAATAGTCAGCCGCTCCGAAAGGGCGCGCCTGAAGCAAATCGTGCAGGGACTGAAGCCCAAGAATGTGGGCATAATCATCCGTACCGTGGCAGAAGGCTGCGCGGCCGCCGATCTGGAACAAGAAATTAACCTCCTCTATCAGCGCTGGGAGAATACCATGAAGAAGGCCGTGCAGTCGGCCTCGTCCGAAAAGCCCACGATGGTTTATGAGGAGACGAGCAGGGCAGTGGGCCTGCTTCGCGACATTTTCAATCCCAGTTTTGAGAACATCTACGTCAACGACGCTGACATCTACAGGGAAATAGCCGACTATGTGGGCCAGATTGCCCCCGACTGTCGCAACCGCGTGAAACACTACACCGGTCAGTTGCCCATCTTCGACAATTTCAACGTCACGCGCCAGATAGCCGGCTCCTTCGGCCGCATTGTGGGCTATCAGCACGGGGCATACATGTATATTGAGAGCACGGAGGCGATGCACGTCGTGGATATTAACTCCGGCAATCGCTCAAAGCAGAACGACGAGCAGGAACTCAACGCCCTCGACGTGAACCTCGCTTCCGCCGATGAACTGGCGCGCCAGCTGCGTCTTCGCGATATGGGCGGCATAATCGTCGTGGACTTTATAGACATGGCCGAGCCCGAGCACCGCCAGGCCCTCTATGAGCGCATGTGCGAGAATATGCAGCGCGACCGTGCCAAGCACACCATACTGCCGCTCTCGAAATTCGGACTCATGCAGATTACGCGTCAGCGCGTACGCCCTGCGATGGAAGTAAAGGTGGAGGAAAGCTGCCCGACGTGCCACGGCACCGGCGTAATCAAGAGCGCCCTTCTCTTTACCGACACCCTGGAAAGCAAGGTGGAGCAGGTGACGGAAATGCTTGGCGAGCGCCGCGTCACGTTGCAGCTTCATCCTTTTGTATATGCCTTCGTGACCAAGGGACTCTGGAGCCTGAAGCGTCGCTGGCAGATGCATTACGGCTGGGGACTGCGCGTAATTCCCAATCAGCAGCTTTCGTTCCTCCAGTATCGCTTCGTGAAGCGCGACGGCGAGGAAATCGACCTGCATGAGGTGGAAGAACTTCCCCAAGACCCCTGTCGCGGTCATTAAAGTCCCGTCGTTTGCGCGGGCAATCCCCTCGTTCACAAAACCTATCACACATAAAAAGCGCGATACCCCTCGAGGGCATCGCGCTTTTTTATTTCAGTGTGCTGTGGACGGTTTTTCCTGTCGGCGGGCGCCGGATGCGCTTCGGCGTGGCCGGTGTTCCGACGCCGGTTTGCCGGGATGGCGGCGCGGCGGCAGGGTGGGGCAGGGCGGGTCAGTCCACGAAGATGTGGGAACTGTTAGCCATTCTGCGCATGTTGATGAGTGCGTAGTGCATGCGGCCCAGGGCGGTGTTGAGGGGCACGCCCGTCTCGTCGGCAATCTCCTTGAAGGAGAGATCCTGGTATATGCGCATGAACACGACGCGGCGCTGCTCTTCGGGGAGCTTTTCCATGAGGGCTTTCACGTCCTCGAGAACCTGCTCGTTGATGATTTCCGTCTCGCGGCTGTTGGTGGCGAGCTGCAGGTCGTTGAACAGTGCACCGTCGGTGTCCTCGTCGGAGGTGGTGGGCATGTTGGCGGCATCGCGGAACTCGTCTAAAATAATATTGTGTGCGATGCGCGTGAGCCAGCCGTAGAATTTGCCCGACTCGGTGTAGCGTCCTTGGCGGATGGCCATGATTACCTTAACGAACGTCTCCTGAAAGACGTCGTTGGCGTGGTCTTCGTCGTGGACGATGAACTGTATGTAGCTGAAGAGCCTATCTTTGTATCGGTCAAGTAAAACATCAAAAGCGCAGTCGTTTCCTTCCGCGTACATTTTAACCAACTTCTCGTCGGTCAGTTTCTGGATGTCGTTCATTGTAGCTTAATGATTTATGTTAAGCGTAGAGTGTACCGATAGGCTGTAATTTTTGAGGTTAATAATACTTGACTGATGACTTCTTTTTGGAAATCGCCGGCAAAGTTACGATTTTTTGTGTTACGGACAAAATATTTTGCGTTTTTTTTCGTTGTGCTAAGAATTCCGTGCTGCGTAATGGCCCGTCGGAGGTGGCAAAAACAGCAGTCGCGCGGCGAATCCGCACTCAGCGCATGCGGCATATTTTTTTGTGACGATATATTACTTGGCACAACATGTTTTTATTTATCAAGAATTTAAGAATTAAGGAATTTTGTATTGTGTTCTGATAATAAATTTTTAGGAATTATGCAGTGCTGTGCATTGCTGAATTGTTGTCCGCAGGAATTCTGCTGCATCAAGCAGCTAATTCAAAAGAATTCCAGGCAAGAAGGCTAACGAAATAATTCTTTAATTCTGTAATTCTTGATAAAAATAAATGACAGATAGGTTTGTGCCCCAAAATATATCATTGCCATTTTTTTTGAATTTAGCCTTGCGCGTTTGAAAAGTTTTTTGTATCTTTGCAGATGTCGGTTCCCGTTGCGCCTTTCTTCCCATTCCCTTCACTTTTCCCTCAATATCTTCCCCGGTCTCTTCAATCATTTTGCCATTTCGCCCAATCATTTTTCCATTTTCCTCAATCATTTTCCCATTTTTCTCAAAAATATGTATTACTCTCTCATTTGCGTGTTCGTATGTCTGCCGGGCCTTCCAGGTGTCCGCTTGGGCGCGGTGTGCCGTGGCCTGAAGTTAGGCGGGGCGGCCAACCTGCATGAAGGCCTCCTGCTGTGCCCCGTGCGTTCCCTTGTCGGAACGGGGGTGGGGGAGGCTGCCGCACTGGCTGACGCAGTTCCTGCAAATGGAATGAGTGATTTCGCTCGCGGCATCATCCTCCTTGCGGAATGCTGCGCTGATGGGGCCGGTCGGCGACTTTCTCTGCCTTGAAAATCTTGTGCAAGGCTGTTTCCTGTTTCTCATTCGGTAAGAATTACTTCCCTTTCGCTTTGGACTAGTTCCCATTTAATTCGCACTAGTCCTCTTTTAATTCGCACTAGTCCTCTTTTAATTCTCACTAATCCCCTTTTAATTCGCACTAGTCCTGATTTAATTCGCACTAGTCCCCATCTAATTTGAATTAGTCCTGATTTAATTTGAATTAGTTCCCATTTAATTTTTCACTACTTCCCTTTTAGTTTTTGGCGAAAGGGAACTAGTGAAAATTAAATCAGGACTAGCGAAAATTAAATCAGGACTAGTGCAAAGCGGTAGCCGTTTGCTGCGGGAGCGGACGGTTTTAGTCGGGATTTAACGCGGCGAAGGCCGTGGCCGTCGGCGAGTGGCGGCGCACTAGTGCCGATTTAATCCTGCCAAAACGTCCATTTTGATTAAAAAATCGGCCCGCTACTTCCCTTTTGCGGTTTTCGCCTTGTCTGGGGGCTCGGAAGGGGGCCGCGGAGGAAAAGTAAATCTTAAAAAAACTTAATTATTGACTTTTCTTTGTTAATTTTGTTCGCTAAAGTGAAAAAAATGACTAAATTTGCATGCTGAAAAATTATAGGAATTGCGCGCGTATATAATGCGCACGGCAAAATACGCCGGAATATCCGTTTGACAACATTTAACAATTCACAACAATATCAACAAATTAACAGTATGAAAAACCGTTTTTGCAGAACGGGCAAGAGCATGCTCTATGCCGCTTGCCTTCTTTCGGCTCTTGGGTTGTCGTACTCCTGTTCGGACGATTATGATCTGGATGACACAATGCCAGACTATCTCGGTCAGAGTATTTACAGCGAACTGAGTGCCAGAAACACCTTCAAGAAAACAATCCGACTGATTGATGACTTGAACTACAAGGACGTGTTGGACATGACGGGCAGTAAGACGCTCTTCGTAGCGCCCGACACCGCTTTCGACACGTTCTTTAAGGACAACCCCTGGGGTGTGCGCTCCTATGAGGAGCTGACCCTTCCCCAGAAGAAGTACCTGCTTTACAACGCCATGTTGAACAATGCCTACGTGATGGAAATGATGTCCAACACGGAGACCAACGGCAACATGGGCAACGTAAATTTCGTCAGCGGCAAGAACATGTGTCTCCGTCAGGGCTCCGCCTCCACGGCCACGGACACCATCCCGTACTTCCACTGGTATGAGCTGCCCAACAACCAGAACCTCGCTACCGACGATGACGAGGGCGATGCCAAGTATGGCAAGTTCTGGGAAAAGTATCGCCGCCAGGACCAGAAGGAAGGCATCTTCCTCGTGTGCGACAACACGACGCCGATGATGACCCACTTCCTGGAGAACAACCTGAAGTTTAAGAATATCACCAATGACGACGTAGCCTTCATCCTCGGCGTGCCCACCTACGGCACGGAGAACCGCAGCTACATCTACGGCGCCCGCGTGATAGAGCAGGACGTGACCTGTATGAACGGTTACTACGACGTGCTCGACCGTGTGCTGCTGGCTCCCAGCAATATGGCGGAAATGATTCGCACGAACGGCAAGACGAACCTGTTCAGCCGCATTCTGGACCGTTTCAGCGCTCCCGTGTATGACGCCACGCTGACCAACAACGCCCAGGCCCTGTATGCCAGCGTCACGGACTCCGTCTTCGTGAAGCGCTACTTCAGCACCCGCTCCCAGAACGGCAAGTTCAACACCAACCCCGTGACGAAGAACGCCATGGCCGACTTCCCCGTGCTGAACTTCGACCCGGCCTGGAACGCCTACACCTCCAGCACCACCGCAGCCGCAACTGAGGATATGGGCGCCATGTTCGTGCCCAGCGACGATGCCCTGAAAGCCTACTTCCTGACGGGCGGCGGCCGCGTGCTGATGGACCGTTACGCCGTGGAGCGCCCCGTGACCGAGGCCAACCTCGAACTCAACATGGATCAGGTGCCTCTGGACATCATCAGCGCCCTGGTGAACAACCTGATGAAGGCCTCCTTCTGCGAGACGGTGCCCTCGAAGTACCTGACCATCATGAACGACGCCCGTGACCAGATGTTCAACGGCGGCGACTATCCTTCGCTGGACAGCTTCAAGGCCTCCATCGACAAGTGCCTGCTGGCCAACAACGGTGTCGTTTACGTGATGAACAAGGTCATCTCCCCTGCCGACTACGCCTCCGTAATCGCCCCCGCCCTCTACAGTAAGAACACGAAGGTGGTGCGCGCCGTCGTTCGCGCCGACGAAAACTTCATCCAGGGCTCCGACTACGGCAACGCTCCCTTGCAGAAATACTTCAGCACCTACCTGAAGGCCATGCAGAGCAGCTTCTCGTTCTTCGTCCCCGTTGACGAGGGCCTCGGCACCTACGGCTATGTCGATCCTGCCTCCATCGCCACCCAGAACCCGCGCAACTACCGCTACTGGGTATGGACCTATGCCACGGGCAGCAGCGGCACCAACAGCGCCAAGACCATCTCCGTGCAGGCCGACGCCTACAACTACGACCTCACCACCGGTCAGCCCGACCAGCTGAACGAGAAGGACTGGAAGGGCAGCTCCTTCCGCTCCGCCTACTCGCAGCCCGTCACCCAGGGCTACGGCGAAACCAAGCGCGCCCTGCTGACCGAGATGATCAACCAGCATATCATCGTGCACGACAACAATGACAACAACGGCGTGCTGAACAACTCCCGCAAGTTCTACCTGAGCCGCGACGGTGCCCCCGTCTATATCAAGAGCGGCAACGCCGGCAACGGCGAGAACATGGTTCTGGCCGGCGGCTGGCAGTTGCAGCTGGAGAATGACACCATCCAGGGCAACGAGCATCAGTGTAAGGTAATCGAGGCCTACGACCAGTCGAAGAGCACCAACGGCTACGGTAACGGTCACACCTTCCTCATCGACCGTCCCATGCAGCCCTCCATGCAAAGCGTCTATGGCATCCTCGATGCCAACGAGAGCTTCAGCGCCTTCAAGGACCTCTGCAACGGCTTTGACGCCCAGCTCCTGCAGGAAGCAGGCTTCAAGGACAAGGCAGCTGCCGAGGCCGTGGCCAGCGGCAGTATCACCGATCCCTCTTCCTATACTGATGCCGACTGGCAGAGCGCTGCCGAACTCTACAAGATTTTCGGCGAAGGCGAAGTGAAGGCTGGCAGCAAGACCATTGCCAAATACTTCGGCACCGACAAGCTCGTGCGCTCCTTCAATAACTACAACTACACCGTCTATGTTCCTACTAACGAAGCAGTCCAGAAGGCTCTGAGCCTGGGTCTCCCCACTTGGGACACCATTAAGGACTTCGTGGACGCCCACATGGAGCAGCAGCTCGACTCCCTGGGCCAGCCTATGACCGATGATGCCGGCAACCCCGTGATGGCACTCTCCGCCGACAACAGGGTGAAGGCACAGGCCATGATAACGATGCTGACCAACTTCATCCGCTACCACTTCCAGGACAACAGCCTCTTCGTGGACAACGTGACGGATACCAATACGAAGCAGACCGCCTGCATCGACGAGGTCAACAACGTTTACCTGCCCGTAGTAGTCAGCCAGACTCCCAACGCCATGAGCGTGAAGGACAATGCCGGCAACAGCCGTCAGGTAGTGACCTCCGGCGGTAAGTATAACCTCCTGGCTCGCGACGCTCACTTCAACGTGAATCCCCGCACGAGCGCAACCTCATGTAAGCTTGTAGAGACGAGCAGCTATGCAGTGGTACATCAGATTGACGATGTGCTGAACTTTACCAAACTCACGGGCGGCCGCTACGACAGCGCCTGGAGCACAGCTGCCAAGGCAAAGAAGTTCGTCAAGAAGTTCCAAATCAAGAAATAATAAAATATCATGAAAAATACAAAGTATCTTCTGACGCTCATCCTCTGCTTCGTGTGTGTTGCGGGATTCGCCCAGCAAAAGCGAATCTCCGGTCATGTGTGGAGCAAGGGCGATGGGTCAATCATGATGGCAAATGTCGTTGAGAAGGACGCCAACGGCCGTATCATCTCTGCCGTGCAGACTGATATGAACGGTAATTTCTCTCTCACCATCAAGAACCCGGCCAACAAGCTGGAAGTATCATATATCGGCTATCAGAAGAAAACGATGTCCATCGGTGCGCAGACCACATTCCGCGTAGAACTGATAGACCGTAACACTCTGGCAGAAGCCAAGATTACGCAGACGCGTAAGACCAAGAGCGGTGGCCTGACCATTCCCGAACGCGAATTGAGTACCGCCACCCAGACCCTCGATATGGAAAACATGCAGGGTCTGTCGTTCGAGACCGCCGGTGAAGCCCTTCAGGGCCAGATTGCCGGTCTTGACATCGTGAGCAACTCCGGTAACCTGGGTGCCGGCTCAAGCATGCGCCTGCGCGGTACGAGTACTATTAATGGTAATCAGGAACCCCTCATCGTGGTGGACGGCTATCCCTTGGAAGACCGCAGCACCGAGGACCTCGACCTGACCGATATGGAAAACACCGAGCAGTTTGCTACGCTGTTGCAGGTAAGCCCTGACGACATCAAGACGATTAAGGTGTTGAAGGACGGTGCCTCCACCGCCGTTTGGGGCTCTCGCGGCGCCAACGGTGTAATTGAGATTACCACGAAGCGTGGCCGCCGCGGCAAGACGCGCGTGGAATTCAACTACCGCTTCACGGGTGCCTGGCAGCCCGAAGGCCGTAAGCTGCTCAACGGCGACGGCTACACCATGATGCTGAAGGAAGCCTACTTCAACCCCCGTCAGAGCGACGCCGCTTCCGGCATCGTAGAGTTGATGTACCTTCAGGACCATCCCGCCTACTACGGCAACTACAACAAAAACACCGACTGGGTGAAAGAAGTGACGCAGTTCGGCCAGACCCATGACTACGGACTGAGCCTCGCCGGCGGTGGCGAAAAGGCTACCTTCCGTATCGCTGCCAACTACAACCACGCCACGGGTACCATCATCAAGCAGTCGATGGACCGCTTATACACCCGTCTCGCCTTGGACTACTACGTGAGCGACCGCATTACGTTCCGTTCCAACTTCGGTATGAACTATACGAAGAACAACAAGAACTACGGCAACGACATTCTCAGCCGCGCATACTCCGCCATGCCTAACATGGCTATCACGCGCCAGGAATATGACAACGTGACCGGTGAATATTATGACACCGGCGAATACTACCTCATGCCTAAGGCTGCTGGTGCCGCCGGCCTCCTCGACAACTCGAGCGGCCTGTCCAGCTACTATCTGAACGACATGGTAAGTAACGGCAACCCCGTGGCCCGCGCCAACCTGGCCAAGGCCGTGGAGAGCAACTACAGCATCACGCCGCAGTTTGACATTGAGTACAAGCTCCTTGGCAAGGAAGACGATGAGTATCATCTCGACTACAAGGGCTCCGTACAAATCTCTGCCGGTACCCTGTCCAACGATACTTATTTCCCCGCAGCCCTCAGCTATGACGACTGGAGCAGCGGTCTGAACGCCACTTCCAACTCCGAGTCGAAGAGCTTCCGCTTCACTACTCAGCACCAGCTCACCTTCATCCCCGTGTTTGAGAACGAGAACCATCAGTTCCAGATGCTGGGCCGCTATGAACTTGTGACGAGCAGCAACTCCGGACAGTCCACCACCACCACGGGTGTGAACGGTGGCATCACCGACCCCACGGTGCCCGGCTATCTGAGCGGCCTCTCCTCTTCCACTGGCAAGTCCCGCGAAATTGACTTCATCGCTCAGGCTCACTACAGCTACATGTCAAAATATAACCTTGACTTAGCCCTCCGTGCTGACGGTAGCAGCTACTACGGCTCCGAGCAGAAATGGAAGCTCAACGCCGGTGTGTCCGGCCGTTGGAATATCAGCGACGAAAAGTTCTTCCAGCCTCTCACGAAGGTAATCAGCATGCTCTCCATCCGCGGCGGCTGGGGTCTGACCGGTAATCCCGTTTCCGACCAGGGCCTTATGTTCAACAAGTATAGCACTCTGGGCAACTACAACGGCGTGCAGGGCCTGTATCCCTCCAGCCTCCGCCTCGTGGAAATCCGTCCGGAGAAGGCCATGGACTGGAACATCGGTGCTGACCTTCACTTCCTCAACGACCTTATCAACATCGACTTCAACGTCTATGACAAGAAGAACAGCGACCTGCTGATGCGCGGCGTGGCCATACCTACTACCACTGGCTATAGCTCACTGAGCTGGAGCAACGTCGGCGAAATGGAGAACCAGGGTTGGGAACTTAACATGTGGACCCGTCCTATCTTCAAGGTGGGCAAGTTCTCTGCTGTGCTCCGTGCCAACTTCGCCCAGAACATCAACTCCATCAACTCCATGGATGCCAATGTGCTGAACTCAATGAATGACGACTTCAACTACAACGGCGGTAACGAGCAGATCCTGAAGCGCTGCCAGATAGGCAATGCGCTCGGCGGTATCTACGGTTTCCACTTCAAGGGCGTCTATGTGTATGACTACGACCACAACGGTTACTTCGACCCCCGCACGGGCAAGAATGACTATTATGACGCACAGGGCGTGGAGAACACCGCAGCCCATGCTCTCGCTGCTGGCTATGAAGGCGTGAATATCTACAACGCCGCTCCTGTGGCCCGCGACGCTGAAGGCAAGGTCATCTATGACAAGAGTGGCAATCCTCTGCCTATTATATATAATTATGGAGGTGTCAACTATCAGTTCGGTGGCGGCGATGTGGCTTATGAAGATATCAACCACGACGGCCAGATTAACGAACTTGACATCCAGTACCTCGGTTCTTCCAGCCCGAAGTTCAACGGCGGTTTCGGCGTTGACCTTACCTACGGACGCTGGACGCTGAAGTCCAACTTCAACTTCCGCGTGGGCAACAAGATTATCAACATTGCCCGCATGAAGTCTGAGGATATGCGCAACAACCATAACCAGAGCGCAGCCGTAAACTGGCGCTGGCGCAAGAACGGTCAGGTGACTGAGATACCTCGTGCCCTGAGTACTAAGATTGACGCTTCCTACAATGCCCTCGTAAGCGACCGCTACGTGGAGAAGGGTGACTATCTGCGCTTCCAGTACCTGCAGCTGGGCTACAGCCTCGACCCGAAGGTCATCAAGAAGGCCGGATTCTCACAGATCCGTTTTACCGCTTCAATCAATAACCTCTTTGTATGGAGCAAGTACACAGGTGCAGACCCTGACCACACTCAGTCGCAGTATGGTCCCTGTACTGACAATGACACCACGCCCCGTTCCCGTTCGTTCACGGCCGGTGTAGTAGTAGGCTTCTAACATTAAAGCATAAAGAGAAATGAAAATGAATAATATATATAATAAGGTGTTACTTGGCGCAGCCATAGTATGCACCGGGTTGATGGCATCCTGCGAGGACTATCTGACAATCTTGCCTACCGACTCCATCCCAGAGGAAAACTTCTGGCAGAGCAAGGGTGACGTGAACAACGTTTGTGCATCCGCTTATTATAAACTGACACAGGAGGACGCTCTCTCCAGGATTCTCTATTGGGGTGAGTTCCGTAGTGATAATGTAGAACTGAAGGACATGACCAACACTTCCATCAGCCACATGATGGAAGGTGTGCTCCAGCCTACTGAAAGTATGTTCAAGTGGGATGCGTTTTACAGCGGTATTGCCTATTGCAACAAGGTTCTTGAGAAGGGTCAGGAAATGATATACAAGCAAACCGATGATACCTTCCAGCCGGGCGAATGGCGCTCTATCAGGGCAGAAATGCTCAGCTTGCGTGCCTTGTATTATTTCTATCTGGTACGTGCCTATCGTGACGTGCCCTTTATAACCAAGACAATCAGCACCGATGCTGAAGCTCTTGAAGCACGTAAGGGCGTCCCCGCCACTCAGGGCGTAGTAATTCTTGATACCCTCATTAACAATCTCGAAGAGTGTAAAGACCATGCCGCCATGAACTTCGGCAACAGCCTTGACAACAAGGGCCGCTTTACAAAGCGCAGTGTGCGCATGCTGCTGGCAGACATATATCTGTGGCAGGGCTGCATGCTGAAGCACGGCATCGACAAAGGCTATGTCCTCCTTAACGAGCAGGGTGATACTATCAAGACACAGAGCGAACTGGACACCAAGGCCACTGCCAACTTCCAGCGCGCCATTGAACTTTGCGATGAAATATTGGCTGAGATGAATAGCGATTACAAGAAAGAAATCGATAAGAACCCCAACCAATATACAGAGGAAGAGAAGAAACAGCCCTATCCTCTCTATCAGATATCCCAGAGTGGTAATACTACCGATGATAAAGTTTATAACAAGATATGGGGTGCCGGTAATTCTGACGAATCCATCTTCGACCTCCAGTATGACGGTGATCAGAACAGCAACACCGTGCTGGGTTCTATGTACTACAAAACTTCCAGCAAGTCTGCAGCCAAGATGGTGGGTAAGCCTTCTCTCTTCACCACTATCAACACGATTGACAACGACGGAACGCTGAAAGGCTTCGGCAAGACTGATATTCGCCTCCATGAGTCCGTGTCTTTCACAGAACTTACGCAGTCGGAGTATCCTATCTGGAAGAACTCTGTAGAGAGCGTAAGCTTCAAGGACAAGGAAAACATGATGGAAGGCGGCGATGCTGAGCCTCGTGCTACGGCTAATGCCAACTGGCCTATTTACCGTCTCAGCGACCTCATGCTCATCAAGGCCGAGTGTATCGCTCGCCTGGCCTATAAGGAAAACACCCCCGAACTTGTTGAAGGCTTCCGCCTTGTCAACAAACTGTTCGAGCGCTACAATCCCGGTCTGGACTCCACAGGCTCCGGTATGGCCAACACCTCCGATCGTTTGAAGTATGATTACTTCAAGGACAAGAGCGCCAGCGCTCTGCTTGAACTCGTCTATCGTGAGCGTCAGCGTGAGTTCTTCTCCGAAGGCAAGCGCTGGTTCGACATCGTGCGTCAGGCTGAGAGCGTAAACGGTACCTCTGAGGTCCTGAGCAGTTGGGTAGGCGCAAGCAAGAGCGTTCAGACTCGTCTTCGCAAACTGATTGCTATGTATGTGCCTTATTATAACGACGAGCTGAAGGTCAACCCGTCTCTCGTGCAGAACGAGGTGTGGGATAAGTACACACCCAATAGTAGTAAACCCACAGAGAATCAGTAATAGTCATGAAAACAACACAATTTCTTTCTATTGCAAGCAAAGGGGTACTGTATGTAACCTTATCCCTTGCGTTGGCACTGGGCTTCCAAAGCTGTTCTGAAAATATTGATGACAGCGACTTCGCAATCAAAACCGAGCAGACCATAGCCGACTTCCTCCAGACCAATGCTGAATTCAGCGAAATCTGTGAGATTTTCAGCGAAGTGCCCTTGGGTACCAAGGCCGAGGCTTCACCAATCCTCAGTGCTTTGTCAGCACGCGGCAACTACACCGTGTTTGCTCCCACCAATGAAGCCGTGGAGGCTTTTGCTGCGGCATGCGGCCATTCTTCTTACAAGGAACTGAGCTCAGAGGAAAAATACCTCATCGCTTATAGTTGTATTATAGACAATGGTACAAATGAAGCTTACGAAAGCCCGGAATTCCCTCAGGACGGTAGCGCCTTTGCCCTGCCCGACCTGAATGACCGTCTCATTACCTGCCAGCTGGTAGATTCTACTGACCAGTATGTTCTCAATGGTACCAGCCTCCTGACAAAGACAGACATCGAACTCGGCAACGGCTACCTGCACGTTGTCGGTGACAGCCCTATTGCTCCCTCCAACGAGAGCGTGGCCGACCTTATCAAGGACTCCGGCAATATGAAGGGCATGAGCATCCTGCTTGAACTTACGGGCTGGGATCTCACGATGAGCACCGACTCTGCCGACTTGGATCCTGCTTACGAACAGGTGGAGCACGATGAGCACCTCAATATCAAGAACCTCGCCACCTTTAACATTGCCCAGCATCGTTATCAGGGATACACGGCTTTCGTGGAGACCGACGATGTCTTTGAGCAAGAGTTAGGCGTAAGTCCTTCCGATCAGGAGGCATTCCTCCAGGCCATCACCGCTCGCGCAGAAGCCGTTTACGGCACAGTGGCAAAGGGAGACCTGAAGAATCCCGACAATGCGGTAAACCGCTTTGTGGCCTATCACATCCTGCCTGCAAAGGTCGCCTTCAACAATCTTGTACGCCACTTCAACGAGTACGGCTACAAGTATGGTGACATGAAGAATCCTCAAACCAACGTTCTCAGCGTAGATGTATGGGACTACTATGGCACAGCCGGAGAACATCCCGCACTTCTCAAGATCAGCCAAGAAGGTGACGCCCCCGAGCGTGAGACTTCTCACAACATCTATCTGAATCGTATCAACAAATACGAGACAAAGTCATACTCCACTATCGCTTGCGTCTATCCCGGCGTTCAAGTTACGGCTTACAACGTTGATGAAAGCGGTGAGAGCTTTGACAATAATGCCAAGAACGGTTTCTACTATCCCATCAAGGGCATACTTGTTGACGATGCCAGTAATCAGAATGCCCTCGGCAGCGAGCGCATACGTTTTGACATCACGACGATTCTGCCCGAGCTGATGAGCAACAATGTCCGCGGTGGCGTTTACACCCATTTCCCTAACGGCTACTTCGATTGCATCACCAACGAGAGTTCCGACACCAAGCTTCTCTATCTCAACTCCGCAGCTGTAGGTGGCACTGCTTGGCGTGACTATCAGGGTGACGAGTTTATGGCTTGTGGCGTGTTTGACTTCATCCTCCGCCTTCCTCCCGTGCCCAAGACCGGTACCTATGAGCTTCGCTTCGGTACCAGCCACAACGAGCTTCGTGGCATGGCACAGCTCTATCTCGGCGATGATCCCAACAACCTGCAGCCCGCAGGCCTACCTTACGACATGCGCCAGAGTGTGACCGGTAATGACAATATCGGCTTCGTGTCCGATGGCAATGACGATAATGTCAACGCCGAAAACGATCGTAACATGCGTAACCACGGCTTCATGAAGGCCCCCCGCTACGCCATGCTTCCCGATGGTTCCGGCACAAGCACAGTGCTGCGCCGCGTAGAATCTTCCACTGGATGTCTCCGCCGCATCATTGCTCAGCAGACCTTCGAGAAAGGCAAGACCTACTACCTCCGCTTCAAGAGCGCACTGGAAAAGAACGATGCCCAGTTCTTCCTGGACTATTTTGAGTTCTGTCCCACTGA
>JAKSLT010000017.1 GCA_024401055.1 Bacteroidaceae bacterium
GGTAGCCGGCCTGCGAGATGGCGGAGAAGGCCATGAATCGCTTGAGGTTCTTCTGGCGGATGGCGAAGAGGTTGGCCACGGTAATGGAGGCGATGATGATCCAGAAGAAGGCCCAGTCCCACTCGGTGACGAACTGGCAGAATACTTTCTGCAGCACGGTGAGGAGCACGAAGGCTGCGGAACCCTTGGAAATCACGCTGAGATAACCGGTGACGACGGTGGGAGCGCCTTGATAGGTGTCGGCCGTCCAGAGGTGGAAGGGCACGAGGGAAATCTTGAAGCCCATGCCGGTGATGAAGAGCGTAAGACCGAGAATGGCGATGAGTTTGGAGTTCAAAGCCCAGTCGGCAACGCCCATAAGGCCGTTGATGTCGTTGAAGTAGAGCGTGCCGGTGGCGCCGTAGATGAGGCTGACGCCGTAGAGTAGCAGGGCGCTGGAGAAGAGGGCGAGGAGGATGAACTTCGCGCCGGCTTCTGCGCTTTCGTAACGTTTCTTGTCGAAGGCCACGAGGGCTGCCATGGGGATGGAGGCAAGTTCGAGGCCAATGAAGAACATCAGGAAGTGGCCGCTGGAAATCATGAGGTACATACCGAAGAGGGTGAAGAGCACGAGTTCGTAGAATTCACCCTGTTTGATCCAGTTCTCTTCGCGGCGCAGCCACTTGTTGCTCATGAGGAAGACAACGATGACGCCGATGTTGAGGACGGTCTTCATGATGGAGGCCATAGGCGTGGCCTGATACATGCCGCCAAAGGCTTCTGCAACTCCGGGGCAGCAGGGGCAGGCGGTAAGTATCGTATGAATCGTGAAGAGGATGAGAGGCAGGGTGCGCTTCATGCGGCATACGCAGAAGGCTTTCTTGCCGCCGCAAACTTCAGAACAGTCGAAGCCCTTCTCGCTGCGTCCGCAAAGGAATAGGTCGGCGATAAACACCAGGCAGATGACAGCCAGCAGGCTGAGTTCTGCAGTCATATAAAGAAATTGACTATAATCCATAGTTGTAATGCAGTTTAAGGGTTAGAAGGGAACGTTAAGGAATTGCTTGGCGCCATCGAGTACGTCGATGATGGGGCCTACGCCAGTGCCAATCATATCGCTTACCCACCAAGGAGCGAGGCCGAGGCCGGCAACGGAAAGGATGAGGCAGACAACAGAGAAGCGCTCGTCCCATGTGGCATCGGTGAGCAGGAGGTGATGCTCGTTGGTGCAGACACCATAGAGAATCTTGCCCACGAGGCGCAGGATATAGACGGCGGTGATGACGATGGAGGTGCAGGCGATGATGGTGAGGGTGGTGTAGAACGCGCCCGTATTACCGAAGGCACCTACGAAGATGGTCATTTCTGCCACGAAGCCAGAGAGACCGGGAAGGCCGAGGTTGGCCAGACCGGCGATGACGTAGCATACGGCGAGGAAAGGCATAATCTTCATAAGGCCGGCCAGCTCGCGGACGTCGCGGGTGTGGGTACGGCCGTAAATCATACCGATGAGGGCGAAGAAGAGGGCCGTCATTAAGCCGTGGGAGAGCATCTGGAGGATAGCACCCGTGGCGGCTACGTGGTTCATCATGAGGATGGCGAAGAGCACGAGACCGCAGTGGGAAACGGAGGAGTAGGCGTTGATGTACTTGAGGTCGGTCTGCACGCAAGCGCTGAAGGCACCATAGACCACGGAGATGGCGGTGAGGATAAGGAATATCCAGCCCATTTCGTTGGCAGCCTCAGGCATGAGGTACATGGCGATGCGGAAGCATCCGTAGCCACCGAGTTTCATCAGCACACCGGCATGGAGCATGGAGACGGCGGTAGGCGCGGAGGCGTGGCCGTCGGGAGACCATGTGTGGAACGGGAACATGGCACCGAGCACACCGAAACCGGCAAAGGTCATGGGGAACCAGAAACGCTGAAGCGAGAGAGGTACAGCCACGACTGCACCTTCGCGGGCAGCGATCTCGGTGACGTTCATAGTCGTGGCACCGGCGCCGAAGTAGATACCGAAGATGCCGCACATAAGGAAGGCCGAGCCACCCATGAGCATGAGGGTAAGTTTCATGGCCGAGTATTCCTTCTTGCCCGAACCCCACACGCCGATGAGGAGGTACATGGGGATGAGGGCTATCTCGTAGAACATGAACATTGTGAACATATCCACGGAGATGAAGAAGCCGAACACACCCATAGAGAGAAGGGTGAACCAGAGGAAGTACTCCTTCGTAAGGGGCTTGAGTTGCCAGGAGGCGAAGGTGCCGGTGAAGACGATGATGGAGGAGAGCAGCAGCATGGCCACGCTGATGCCGTCAACGCCTACGGAATACTTGATATTGAGTGCGGGGAACCAGTCGAAGCTGGCGGTGTAGAGCATGGGGAACTCATCGGCGGGCATGGCTGCGCGGTCGCCGATGAAGGTGTAAGTGAGATAGATGGCAAGGGCCAGAAGTGCGGTACTACCTGCCACCATCACGCCGCGCACCTGATTGAGGTTGCGGGCTATCCACAAGCCGAAGAGCATCAGCAGGGGAATCAGTACGAATATAGAAAGGAAATTCATAGCGTATAGTGATTAGTAGTAAGCATTAAAGAACAAATACCATTATGCCCAGCACGGCGAGTACACCGAGGAAGAACCAGATGGCATACTGCTGAACACTGCCGCTCTGGAAACCCTTGATGAGGGCGGAGAGCTTGTGCGTGCCCCAAGCGAGGAAGTTGAAGAAACCGTCGATGACGTGGCGGTCGAACCAGGCGATGGGGGTGCTGATGCGGGCGAAGATTATCTTATGGGTGACGAACTGATAGACCTCGTCAAGGTAGAAGCGCTTGTAGGCCCAGCGGTGGAGGTGCGGGGCGGCAGCGTACATCTTGTCGGCGATAGGCTGAGTCTCGCCCTTGAATATCCATGTGGCGAGGCCTATGCTGACGAGGGCGATGCAGGTGCTGGTGAGAGCCACCTGAGTGTCGAAATGAACGCCATAGACGGCACCGCTGGCGGTGACGAAGGAACCGAAGTTCCAAGTCTCGGGCAGGATGCCGAAGCCGGCGAGCGTGGTGACGGCACCAACGCCGACTGTGATGACGCTCAACACGATGAGGGGCAGCGTCATTGTCCAGGGTGCCTCGTGAGGCGTGTGCTCGGCATGGAGTTCCTTGTTTTCGGTGCCCCAGAAGATGCCGTAGTAGAGACGGAACATATAGAAGGCCGTCATGGCGGCCACAGCCGTCATCCACCAACCGCAAATGCTATTGTACTGGAAGCAAGCGCTGATGATTTCGTCTTTCGAGCTGAATCCGCTGAAGAAAGGTATGCCGGCAATGGCGAGGCAGGAGATGAGGAAAGTCCAGCGGGTGACAGGCATGTATTTGCGCAGACCACCCATGGCGCTCATCTCGTTGCTGTGGACGGCATGGATGATGCAGCCGGCGCCGAGGAAGAGGCAAGCCTTGAACATGGCGTGGGTGAAGAGGTGGAACATGCTGGCCATATAGCCGAGGCTGGCGTGGTTGAGGTGTTCGCCCTCACCGGGGAGGCATACGCCGAGGGCCACCATCATAAAGGCAATCTGCGAGATGGTGGAGAAGGCCAGCACGCGCTTGATGTCGCTCTGGGCGCAGGCCACGGCGGCGGCATAGAATGCGGTGAAGGCACCAACCCAGACGACTACGGAGAGCGTCTGCGGAGCGTATTCTATCCAGATGGGGAACATACGGGCAATCTGGAATACACCGGCCACGACCATCGTAGCAGCGTGGATAAGGGCGCTGACGGGCGTGGGGCCTTCCATGGCGTCGGGCAGCCAGATGTGGAGGGGGAACATGGCACTCTTACCGGCACCGCCGATGAACATCAGCACGAGGCTGATAGGCAGCACGGCATAGGCCGCGTTCTTCACAAGGGCTGTCTGCGGGTCGCAGGGGATGAAGGCTGCGGCACCGTCGGCCATCTGCACTTCGCTGCCGGCAAAGCTGAAGTTAAAACTCTGCGTGTAGTAGCCGAAGATGAGGATACCCACGAGGAAGAACATATCAGCAAAGCGGGTGACAATGAAAGCCTTCTTGGAGGCGGCGATGGCGGGCGCCGTGGTGTAGTAGAAGCCGATGAGGAGGTAGGAACTTACGCCTACGAGTTCCCAGAAGAGGTACATCTGGAAAATGTTGGTGGCAAGTACCAGACCAATCATCGACATGGAGAAGAGCGACAGGAAAGCATAGTAGCGCTGGAAGCCGCGTTCTCCGTGCATGTAGCCGAAAGAGTAGATATGCACCATAAGAGAAACGGTGCTGATGACCACGAGCATCATCACGGAGATGGGGTCGAGGAGGATGCCGAGGTCGAAGTGCAGGTTGCCCAAGGGCAGCCAAGTGGTGTTGAAGGGCACCAGGGTGGGGAGGGAGCCGTCTGCGAGGCGTTCCGTCTGGAAGAAGTATTGCCAGGCCGTCATGTAGGACAGCACGGTGACAATGCCCAGGGAGCAGGTGCCGATAAGGCCGGCAGCCTTGTGGCTCCACACCTTGCCGCACTTGGGGATGTCCATATCGACGATGCCGATAAGGAGGAAACTGAAGAGCGGCAATAATAATATAAATAATGTATATGACATAATTTAGGATTATTGGATTACTGGATTATTAGATTATCAGTTACCAACTTTCGTTGAGAAACCGATTGTCTTATAATCTTATTATCTCATTATCTAAAATTTCAGTTTCGTGAGCTTATCCACACCGAGGTGTGTGAGCTGACGGTAGATGTTAATCATAATGGCGATGGCAATGGCGCTTTCAGCCGCAGCGATGGCGATGGTGAAGAGGGCGAAGAAGTAGCCCTCGTGGCCTTCGGGGAAGAGCATACGGTTGAATACGGCAAAGTTGATGTCGGCTGCGTTGAGCATCAGCTCAATGGAAAGCAAGATGGCCAGCGTGGAGCGGCGTGTCAAGAAACCGTAGATACCAGCAAACATCATGATGGCCGAGAGGCCGAGGAGGCATTCAATATGTATCATAGTGGTAATGTTTAGCGTTGAATGTTTAATGTTTTGCAGTTATCTTTTACGGGCGATGACGAGTCCGCCGACGATGCAGGCGAGCAGCAGCACACTGACGGCCTCGAAGGGCAGGAGGTAGCCCTCGTGGTTGGTGCTCAACATGTTCTTGCCGATTGTGGTCATGGGCATGATAGTCTCGTCGGGACTTGTGAGTGCGGCCACGTCGAAGCCGTGGAGGCAGAGGATGGTCATGAAGATGCCGAGGCCCACCAATGCGATGACGGCAGCACCGATATTCTTGAGGAGAGTATTCTCTGAGAGCTTGTCTTCCTTGGCGGAGGTGAGCAGCACGGCAAATACGAAGAGGACGATGACGCCTCCGGCATATACCATAGTCTGCACGGAGCCCAGGAAGGTGTAGCCCATCAGGAAGTACAGGCCTGCGGTTCCCAGAAGGACGAGCAGCAGGTAGGTGACAGCGCGCACGATGCTCTTGGTGAGCACGGTGGCAATGGAGCCGAGGGCTATCATTGCTGTCAGTACGATGAACATTATTTCAAAGGATTCCATTGTTTTGATTTATGGGATTATACGATTATGGGATTATGAGATTATCAGTTACAAACGTTCGTTGAGAAACTTATAGTCTTATCATCTCATTATCTTATTCTCTTTATTGCTGTGCTTCGGCAACTTTTTTAGCAAAGTTCTCTGCGGCGGTAGCCAGTTTGGTGGCCTTTGCTGCGGCCTCCTCTGCGGCTGCCTTCAGTTCGGCGTCATCGGGAGCGGCAGCAGCCTTTGCGGCGGCTTCTTCTGCGGCAACCTTTTCTGCGGCAGCATTGTCGGCGGCCTTCTTTGCGGCGGCCATCAGTTTGGCCATCTTCTCGTCTGCGGCAGAATCTGCGGCGGGGGCGGCCGGTGCTGCGTCGGGAGTGGCATTGCCGGCTACGGGCTGACTTTCTGCGGCGGCAGCGGCAGGCTTCGGAGCTACGGCAGGCTTTGCGGGGGCGGGCTTCTCCTCACACTTCGAATCGGGCTGGTTGAGCTGCATGATGAGGGCCTCTCGTGAGAAGACGGCGCACTCGTATTCCGGAGCGAAGGTGATGGCACCCTGCGGGCAAGCACGGGTGCAGAGCATGCAGTACATGCAGCAGCCGTGGTCATAGATGTAGCGTACGAGCTGTTTCTTTTTCTTGCCGTCAACCTCCACCATCTCGCTTTCTACCTTGATGGTACCGTTGGGGCACTGCATCTCACAGATGCCGCAGCCTATGCACTTGTGTTCGTTCTTTTCGTTATGGGGCATCACCAGCACGCCGCGGAAGCGTTCGGGGAGCTCATTGGTCTTGCGGTTTTCCGGGTAACGCTCGGTCACCTTTTTAGTGAAGAGTTCGCGGCCGGTTACTTTCAGACCGGTGCACAGACTCTTGATACCACTAAACAGACCGCTGAAATAGGACTTGTTTTCCATGTTTTCTTGGGGATTATGAGATTATTGGATTATGAGATTATCAGTTACTAACGCTCGTTGAAAAACTTATTGTCTTATCATCTCATTATCTTATAATCTTATTATCTCTATATATTATATATAATGTGTATGTTTAGTGACTGTTAATTCCAAACAAAACCGAAACTTACGCACAGGGCCATTACGACGAGTAGCGTCATCGTCATGGGGAGCATATACTTCCATTCCAGAGTGAGCAACTGGTCAATACGCAGACGGGGGAAGGTCCAGCGTTCCCAGAGCAAAAGCATCAGCACGAAGAATACCTTCAGCACGAACCATACGGCACCGGGCACATAGAGCATGATGTGGTTCCACTGTTCCCAGCCGGGAACGAGCGGTGCTGCCCATCCGCCGAGGAAGATAGTGGCGGCGATGCCGGCGCAGATGAAGAGGTTCATGTATTCGGCCAGGTAGTAGTAGCCGAAGTCCATGCCTGAGTATTCCGTGTGGTAGCCTGCGGTGAGCTCGCTCTCGGCCTCGGGCATGTCGAACGGGCCACGGTTACACTCGGCGTTGCCGGCTATCAGGTAGAGAATGAAGCACAGCACGGCGGGCACGTGGCCGCGGATGATGTTCCAGCCGAGGTTTTCCTGCTGCTGGCAGATTTCGCTGAAGCTCATGGTGCCGGTGAGGCAAATCATGGCGAGCATTATCATGCCGATGGAGAGCTCGTAGCTGATAATCTGGGCACCGGAGCGCATGGCACCGATGAGCGAATACTTGTTGTTGGCCGACCATCCGGCGAGCAGTATGCCTACCACGCCGATGCTGCTGATGGCGAGGAAGAAGAACACGCCGACGTTGAAGTCGATAATCTGCGCGCCTTTGTTCCAGGGCAGGCAGGAGAAGGTGGTCATCGAGGCGGTGATGACGAGGAAGGGTGCCACGTGGTGAAGCAGCTGGTCGGTGTTGCGGAAGTTGACGATTTCTTTCGTCATCATCTTCAGCACGTCGCAGAACACCTGCAGCAAGCCCCAGGGACCTACGCGGTCGGGGCCGAGGCGGCACTGGAACCAGGCGCACACCTTGCGTTCCATGTAAATCATGACGATGGCAAACACGGCGTAGAGCGTGATGATAACCAGAGCTACCAGCACACACTCGATGAGCACGGTAGCCCAGGCGGGCAGGAAGCTCATCAGCAGCGTGTCAAGCCATTGCGTTACTATATTAAAATCAAACATATTAAAATAATTTAGATTATGCGATTATTAGATTATAAGATTACCTCTGCCTTTCGCCATGCTTCAAGTTTCTCAAAAGGGAATAGCATTCTGCAACGGTAACTTATTATCTTATTATCCTATTATCTTATTATCTCATCTCTACCTGTCCACATCGGGAATGATATAGTCTATCGTGCCGCCGATGGTGATGAGGTCGGCCAGCAGATGGCCGCGGCAGGCCTTGTCCATGACGTTCACCAGGGGCAGACCGGTGCTGCGGTAGTGCAGGCGGTAGGGGGTCTTGTCGCCCTTCGACTCCAGATAGACGCCCAAGATGCCACGGCTGCCTTCCACGGCGCTGTAGTACGTGCCTTCGGGCACCTTGATGATGGGCTTCATCTTTTCCTGGATGGGGCCTTCGGGAATGTTGTCGATGAGCTGGCGGATGATGTCGCAGCTCTCCTCGATTTCCTTCAGACGCACCATGTAGCGGTCCAGGGAGTCGCCGTTCTCGAAGGTGATCTCATTAAACTTCACGCGGTCGTAGGCAGCGTAGGGGCGGAGCTTGCGCAGGTCGCAGTGCCATCCTGCGGCACGGCCCGTACCGCCGGTGCAGCCGTAGCTGATGACGTCGTCCTTGCTCAATACGCCCACGCCCTTGGCACGGGTCTGGAAGATGACGTTTCCGGTGAATATCTCGTGGTATTCCTTCAGTCCGTGAGGGATGACCTCGTCGATGAGGCGGTGTACGTCCTTCACGAAGTCGGGGTGCAGGTCGTGGGCCACGCCGCCAATCATGTTGTAGTTGAGGATGAGGCGTCCGCCGCAGGTCTTCTCGAATATCTTCAGGATTTCCTCGCGGTCGCGGAAGCCGTAGAGGAAGGCGGTGGTGGCACCGAGATCCTGGGCCAGACAGCTGAAGAAGAGGATGTGGCTGTCGATACGTTGCAGCTCATCCATAATCGTGCGGATGACCTGCACTCTTTCGCTTACCTCTATACCCATGGCCTGCTCCACGCACATGCAGAGGGCGTGGCGCGTCTGCATGGCACCGAGGTAGTCCATGCGGTCGGTGAGGCCGAGGCACTGGGGATAGGTGTAGCCTTCGGAGAGTTTTTCTATGCCGCGGTGGATGTAGCCCATGTGGGCGTCGATTTTCGTCACGGTCTCGCCTTCGAGGCTGGTGCGGAAGTGCAGCACGCCGTGGGTGGAGGGGTGCTGCGGGCCGATGTTCACCACGTAGTCGTTCTCGCCGAAGATGGGCGTCTCGGTCTTCTTCACCTTGCCGTCCTCGTTCAGCGTGAAGCACACGGCCTTGTCGCTGATGGGCTCGGACTCGAGGAAGAACTCGGGGTTCTGGCTCTCGTCGTAGTCCTTGCGGAAGGGGTAGCCAATCCAGTCCTCGCGCAGGAACACGCGGCGGCAGTCGGGATTGTTCAGGAACTTGATGCCGTAGAAGTCGTAGGCCTCGCGCTCATAGATGCCGGCCACGGCCCAGAGGTCGCAGACGCTGTCGAGGTAGGGGTTCTCCTTGTCGGCGCACACGCTCTTGACGTGTGTCATCTCGCCGGTGGCCGTCTTCGTCAGACTATACACCACGCCAAGTCCTTCCTCGCCCCAGTCCACGCCGGTGAGCACTTCCAGGAAGTCGTAGCCCTCGGCCTTGAGGCTGGCCAGGGTGGCGTGCAGCTCTGCCGCAGCCACTATTTGGGGATTGATTTGATTGCTCATGTCTTTAATACTTCATTGCCTCTGGATGATTACCCTTTAGCGGTAATCCCCCCCTCCCTTTTCGGGGCGGGGCGTCAAAGTGCCGCAGGCAGCCTTGACGGGGTGAGGCTTTTTCTTTATGCTTTCTCCTGCATGTTGAGCAGCTCCTTGTTGAGTTTGCTCATTTGCTCAGCATACGGGTCTTTCTGGTGTTTGTTCACTCTGCCGAAGAAATGCTCCACGCGCACCTTCCTCTGCAACTGCATCATGGCATAGAGGAATGACTCGGGGCGGGGCGGGCATCCGGGGCAATATACATCCACGGGCAGGATTTTGTCCACGCCTTTCACCACGTGGTAGCTCTTCGTGAAGGGGCCGCCGCTGATGGCGCAGCCGCCGATGGCGATGACGTACTTCGGGTCGGCCATCTGGTCGTACAGGCGCTTGAGCACGGGGGCCATCTTCGTGGTGATGGTGCCGTTGACGAGGATGACGTCGGCCTGGCGGGGGCTGTTGCGCGTGATTTCAAAGCCGAAGCGCGCCATGTCGTAGCGGGCTGCGGCCACGGCCATGAACTCAATGCCGCAGCAACTCGTGGCAAAAGTCAGCGGCCACATGCTGTGGCTGCGGCCGAGGTTGATAAGGCGGTCCAGAGGGGCCACCACTACGTTCACGCCGCCCTCGTTGAGCTCTTCGATGAGCTTCTCAAGCGTGGCGTTGTCCTTAAATTCCTCGTGGGGAATGTTGTTGATGGCCGGTGTGTAGCCAATGATGTTTTTCTTTACTCCCATTTCAGTGCTCCTTTCCTCCAGGCGTAAGCAAGGCCCAGAACTAAGATGAACAAGAAGAAGAGTACGCTGACGAGGCCGGCAGGCCCGAGCGAACGCATCACGACGGCCCAGGGGAAGAGGAACATCGTTTCAACGTCGAACATAAGGAAGAGGATGGCGAAGAGGTAGTAGCCCACGCGGAACTGCATCCATGTGCGTCCGCGCGAGGGAATACCGCATTCGTACGGGTCTTCCTTCTGGGCATTGTAGCTTCGCGGTCCCAGCAGCCAGGCCAGGACGGTCACTAAGCCCACAAAGCCCAGTCCTGTCAACAATGCTGTGACAAAAAGGGTAAAGTTCATAGTTCTACCTGTTTATTTGTTGTTATTAATTTGAATGAAGTTTTTCTCAGAGTCGGTGGCGCCGTGCGCCGGTGCCGTCTGGCTGTTTCCGCTGTCCGCAGTCCTTAATATAAAAACGCACGCCAGCGCGCCCTCGCACATGCGAAGTCGTGCAAAGGTACAAAAAAAAACTCTAATAAAGCAAACTTTTGTTAAAAAAATGCCTTTTTGGGCTTCGCCCTCTGCTTTTTCTTCTTTTCCTGCCCTCCTTCCTTTCACTTTTTGCGGCTTCGGGGCGGTCTCCTTCTTCTCTTTCAGGCGCGTTCTCGGGAATGGCGAAACTGTAAAATATTTTGACAAAATCTTTGCGAAGATTTCGGGCACTTTTCATCGTCCGCGATGCGGCTTTGCCACCTCCGGATAGCATCCTTTCCCTCCGGATTGCGCCTGTTCCGCGTTGTGTCGAAACTAGTTCCCATTTAATTTTCACTAGTTCCCATTTAATTTCAACTAAAAGGGGAGTAGTAAAAATTAAAAGAGGACTAGTTCGAATTAAATGGGAAGAAATTCAAATTAAATGGGAAGAAATGCGCGGAGGATGGGGATTAGTGGCAAATAAAAGGGAAGTAGTTTGCATAAAACGGGCATTTCCGCCACTGAAAGGGAAGTAGTGACGGCGAAAAGTGAAAAAGTCCCCGTCGTAACGGTTTTTGCGCCGCAAAAGCCTGCCCGGCGGGGTGGGAGAGGGCCTGTTTTCGGCCTTAAAAGGGAAGAAAGACGCCTTGGAACGTAAGAAATCGGGATTTTTTCGCGGATATGTGGCCTTGTGCGCGGCGTAGTTTGTTGAGTTTCACGATAATACAAAATCAAAACGGACTTGCTCTATAATCGTTTATTTCCGTTCGGAATTTTTTTTTGTGAGCTCCATGCCCCGAAAATCGATACCCGAATTGTAAAATATTTTGACAAAAAGTCATCGGTGGCCGGTGAACTAATAAGTCCTGAAAGGACGACATAACGCCGTTATGTCGTCCTTTCAGGACTTTCAACTATCCCCGGACAGCAATAATTTCGTTTATTTTTAGCGGACAGCAATAAAATATTTGCGTCAACTTTTCCCGTCGGACTCCAAACGCAGCAGCCCCCGCACGGCGTTGTGCGGGGGCTGCTGCGTATATTTTTTATGGGGGGGATGGCGCGGGGAGTGCGGCTACCTGTCGGACATGTAGGTGAGCTCGTAGAAACAGGGGTAAGTGGCGGACGAGGCGTCGGCCTGACCTTCCGTGCTGGGGACGATGACGCGCACTTTGGCTATCTCGCTGTCGTCATAAACGTAGCGGCCGAGGCATACATAGTAGAGCGGGTAGAGCCAGCCGTTGGGCACGGCGGTGGAGGAGTACCTGTTGCTCATTACTCCGCTGATAAAGGTGCCGGAAAGCGTGCCGGAGTTGTTCGTGACGCTCATGATGTCGGGCATCTGGGCGTAGGCGGGGCTGAGGACGTTGGATGACTGTATGCTGTCGCCGCCGATGTTGTATTCTGTATAGCGCACGATGACGCGGCGCGTGGTGCCGGGTGCGAGGGTGTCGCCCCGCAGGGGCTGGACGTGGCCTTCGGCATCGGTAATGGTGCGTCCCATGTCGCCGGTGCCGCGGCGTATTATCTGCAAATATACTTCGTTGTCGGAGAGGTAGATATATTCGTTTCGCTGGAGGTTACATACATGTCCTGCGGCGTTGTATTCTGCCTCTGTGATGGTGTTGATGGGAGCCACATAGAGAAGGGTGTCCTTGCTGCTTTCGTCGATGATGCAGCAGCCTTTCTCGATGAAGGTTTCTATCTGCTCTTTCTCACGTGCGCGGAGTTCGGCGTAGGTGAGGTCGTCATCGCATGCGTTGAGGAAGAGGGCTGAGAGAATGACCAGGGGGAAGATTTTTTTCATTTCTGCGGTAGTGTGGGCCCTTATGGGGTGGGGCGGTGGTGGTGTGCCGGCTGGGCGGCGTTACTTCTTGGCGCTGCTTTTCTTGTAGCGCTTGTTGAGACCTTTGACGATGTCTTCGGTGATGTCGAGCTCTTTTTCAGCGTAGAGGATGTTGTCGCCGCTCTTGGCGAGGATGAGTTTGTAGCGGCCGTCCTTGTTGAAGTCCTTGAGGAAGTTCTGCACGCTGTCGTGGAGGGCCTTGTTGATGTCCTCCTGCTCCTTGGCGAACTTTTCTTCGAGGTCGGCGGAGAGTTTCTGGAGCTGCTCCTGCTGGCCCATGAGTTTCTTCTGCTCAGCCTCGGCGGCTTCCTGGGAAGCGAACTGGCCGGACTGGAGCTTGCGCTGGAAGGCGGAGGCGGCGTTCTCGAGGGCGCTCTGCTTGGAGGCGAGTTGCTGCTGATAGCTCTTGAAGCGCTGCTGCAGCTGGTCGGAGTATTCCTTGCAGTATTCATACTGCGTCATCAGAGAGTCGTATTCCACGTAGGCGGTGAGGCCCTGTTCGGCCTGCTTGTCGGCGGGAGTGAGGCCTTCGGTGCGGGAGTTTTTGACGTTCTTCTGCGTGCAGCCGGCCATGAGGAGGGCGGCAAAGAGGAAAAGGAGGGATTTTTTCATGGAGTTATGATAGTTTTTTTTCGTTTACGTTTCGTTTTCGTCCTTCGTCTTCGTTTTCGTTTTCGTTTACGTCTTCGTTTTCTTCCTTCGTTCTTCGCGGTCCTGACTCTGCACGCAGCCTATGCCGCGACGGCGCAATTCTCTGTTGGCACTGACGTGCTGGCCCACGTGGCCGCCATGCCTTGCGGAGTAAGCGGCGAGGATGAGCACGGTGAGGGCCACAATGACCAGTGTGAGGAGGAAAAGTTTCATTGCGAGGGCAAAATTAGCAAAATTTAGTGATAACAAGTGTGAAAACTGCCGTAAAAATAGTTAAAAGGGCTTTTTTTTGTTGTATATATAATAAATAATGTGTACTTTTGCATGCAAAATTCAGCATAACCCGAGTATAAACTATTAAAAAACGAGCGATATGAAAAGATTGATGACCACCCTGTCAATGTTAGCCCTGCTCGCTGTCCCCGTGACGGCTCAGGATGATGTGTATTTCGTTCCAAAGAAGAAGAAGGTGACGACTGAGACCGCTGTGCCCAGTCAGTATCGCAGCACATACGGCTCGGAAACATACAACACCGACACTTCGCTGGAAGGCGAGGACTGGTATGTGGGCCGCGGCACGGATGTGGACGTGGATGCCTACAACCGTCGCTACGACATGGCCGACACGGCCCTGGTGGACACGACGGCCATGAGCGCTCCCTATTACTATGAGGAGCAGGAGTACGAGCCCGCCCCCACCGACCTGCTGGTGCGCTTCCACGGCTACTACGATCCCTGGTACTACAGCGACCTGGCCTGGAACTACGGCTTCGGCATGCCCTGGGACTGGTACTATGATCCCTGGTACTACGGTGCATGGGGCCGCCACGGCTGGTATTATACCTATAGTTGGGCCCGTCCCTACTATGGCTATTACGGCTATTGGGGCTCTCCCTGGTACGGCCACCATTACTGGGGCTGGAACGACTGGGGCTGGCACGGCGGCTGGCATCACAACTATGTTCACTTCAACCCCGACGGCTCGCGCGGCTATCAGAACCGCGGCGGCTATCGTGGCGGCACGCGCACCACGGCCTCCCGGGGCGGCAATGCCGGCGTGAACGGCAGCCGTATCGGTGCCACTGGCGTCAGCAGCCCCGTGCAGCGCGGCGGCTATGTGGGCGGCAATCGCACTGCCGGCACCTCCACGAACCGCGGCAGCGTGCGCACCTCTACTAACAACAGCGGCGTGCGCACCGGCACCACGCGCTCCACTGCGCGCACTGCCACGCCCTCCATCAGCACCTCCACCGGCTCGCGCAGCACGAGCAGCCCGAGCAATACCTCGCGCAGCATCTCTTCCAGTTCCTCCTCCAGCCGCGTTTCCGGCGGCTACACGGGCGGCAGCCGCAGCTCCACGGGCGGCAGCTTCAGCAGTGGCGGTTCTCGCTCCGGCGGCTTCAGCGGCAGCGGCGGCGGTGGCAGCCGTGGCGGCAGAAGATAAGCCCTGCGCAGCAACCTGAGAGACATTTCCCCCTTGTATGACATAAGTTAATAAAATAATAATGAGAAAATATATATTCGCAATAGCTTTCGTGGCCGCAACCGGACTGCAGGCCCAGAACGTATATGAAATAGAGCGCGCCAGCAGCCTCGACCTCAACGGCACGGCCCGCTCCGTGGGTATGGGCGGCGCCATGAACGCCCTCGGCGCCGACCTCAGCACGATGAGCGGCAACCCGGGCGCCATCGGCCTCTATCGTCGCAGCGACTTCGCCCTGACGGCTTCCGTGCAGACGCAGAAGGGCGCCCAAAGCTTTGGCCAGCAAAGCAAGACACGCGGCTCCTTCGACCAGGCCGGTATGGTGTATTCCTTCCAGACGGGCGGCGACAAGGTGCGCTTCGTCAACTTCGGCTTCAACTATCAGAAGACGCGCAACCTCAAACAGTTTATCGGCACCGACGGATGGGTGTCGCTCTTTAACCCTGAGACGGGAGACAGCCCCTCGCAACTTTGGCGCCTCGGCGACCAGCTTGCCGGCGCTGCCGTGGGCTTTCCCATCGTTGGCGATGACGTGGACTTCCCTGACTATAACTCGCCCGTCAGCAACGGTGCCTATGATGCCGGTCTGCTTGAGATCGTTGACGATGGCAACGGCTACGGCAAGAAGGTGCTCTCGCCCGCTTCCTCCGAGGCCTACCGCTATTCCCGTGCAAACTGGGGACACGTTAACACCTACGACATTAACATGGCCTTCAACATCAAGGACCGCGCATACTTCGGCGTGACGGCCGGTATCTATGAGGTGAGCATGGGCTCCCGCCTCTATTATGAGGAAATACTCCAGGCCGGCGCAGGAAACCAAAAGGAATACAGCTACGGCCTCTCCGAAGACTCCCGTATGCACGGCACGGGCTTCGACATGAAGTTCGGTCTCGTGGTACGCCCCATCGAGGAAAACCCCTTCCGCTTCGGCATAGCCTTCCACACGCCCCGCGTGCTCTCCCTGACGCAGAGCAAGTGGTGCCAGTTTGATACGCAAACGCCTATCTACACCGAGAAGGCCGTGTGCGACGAACTTGCCACTGGCTCATACGACTACAATATCCGCACCCCCTGGCGCCTGCAGTTGAGCGCCGCCACCACCGTGAGCGACTGGCTTGCTCTCGACGCCGAGTACGAGCTGGCCAACTGTAGCAAGACGGCCGTGAAGTATCCTGACCATTACACATACGACGGCCCCTCTCTCATTGACAGCGAGCTCGACCGGTTCGTCGATAACGAGGTGGACTACTGCCTCCGTCCGCAGCACACCGTGCGCCTCGGTGCCGAAGCCCGCTTCGCCGGTAATTTCTACGGCCGTATCGGCTACAACTTCGTGAGCTCCCCCTTCAAGAAGGAGGCCTTCCTCAACCTGCCCCCCGCAGAGTCCACCGGCGATTATAGCGAAGTGACCAACTCAACGTATAACGCCACCTCCACCGACTACATCAACCTCGGCAACACCAACCGCCTCTCCCTCGGCCTCGGCTGGCACGGCAAGAACGTGTATTTCGACGCCGCCTACATCCTGCAGAACCAGAGTGCAGACGCCTACATGTTTGATGACGTGGACCTCAAACCCTTCGAGATGGACATCGTGCGCCACAGCGCCCTGTTTACCTTCGGCGTGAAGTTCTAACAGTAAGTGCGAACGGCTTACCCGAACATCTTATGCGCCGCATAGAACTCCTTGCTCCCGCCCGCGACCTTGAGACGGGGCGTCAGGCCATCCTCCACGGAGCCGACGCCGTGTATATCGGCGGCCCGGGGTTCGGCGCGCGCCAGGCAGCGGGAAACTCCCTCGAAGACATCGCCGCATTGTGCGCGTTTGCCAAGCCCTACGGCGTGCGCATCTATGTGACCGTCAATACCCTTATTTATGAAGACGAACTGCGTGAGGTGGAGAGCCTCACGCAGTCTTTGTATCAGTGTGGCGTGAGTGCCCTCATCGTGCAGGACCTCGCGCTGCTGCGTCTTGACTGTCCGCTGCCGCTCCATGCCAGCACGCAGATGGACAACCGCTCTCCCGAGAAGGCCCGCCTCCTGCAGCAACTCGGCTACGAGCAGATGGTGCTGGCCCGCGAACTCTCCCTCGACGAGATACGCGCTATCCATGCCGCTGCCCCCGAAATCACTCTCGAGGCTTTCGTCCACGGCGCCCTCTGCGTAAGTTACAGCGGCCGTTGTCAGGCCTCGCAGCATTGTTTCCAGCGCTCCGCCAACCGCGGCCAGTGCGCGCAGTTCTGCCGCCTCGCCTTCGACCTTGTCGATGCCGACGGCCGCATCCTGGAGCACGACCGCCACCTCCTCTCCCTGCGCGATATGAACCGCTCCGCCTCGCTCGAGGAAATGATAGACGCTGGCGTGAGCAGCTTCAAGATAGAGGGCCGTCTCAAGGACGTGGCCTACGTCAAGAACGTCACGGCCTACTACCGCCGCGAGCTCGACCGCATCATCGCACGCCGCTCCGACTTGGAGCGCAGCTCGCAGGGCGAGCACACTTTCCAGTTCACGCCCAATCCCGAGCGTTCTTTCAACCGCCATTTCACGGAGTATTTTCTCCACGGCCGCCAGGGCGACGAGCATTGCCACTACACGCCGAAAGCCATTGGCGAGCCCATAGGAAAAGTGCAGACGACGGGCTCTGGCTGGATTGACGTCCGCCTCCTTCCCGGCGTTGCCCTTGCCAACGGCGACGGCCTCTGCTTCTTCGATGCCGACCACCGCCTGCAAGGCTTCCGCGTAAACCGCGCCGAGGGCTCCCGCGTCTTCCTCGTCGGCTCTGTCCCCGCCGGTCTTTCGCTCGCCACGCCTCTCTTCCGCAATCAGGACGCTGCCCTCGACGCCCGCCTTTCTAAGCCCAGTGCCGAGCGCCGCATGCCCCTCGACATCGTTCTCACCGACGACCTCCTCGAGCAGACCTACGAACTGGCCCGCACCCCGCAAGAGGAAAATATCCGCCGCCAGATGTCCCGCCTCGGCGACACGCCTTATTATCTCCGCTCCCTCGACATTCGCTTCTCCCAAAACTGGTTTATCCCCAGCAGCCATTTGGCAGCGCTGAAGCGCAAGATAGTAAGCCCCTCCCCGTCGGAGCCTCCTGCGGAGCTCCGCCACCCCTCCCCCTGTAGGGAGGGGGAGAATGCACCTGCGGTTAAAGACGCGCTTGCGACCTTTAGGGGTAATCTCCCCTCCCTACAGGGGGAGGGGTGGCGGAGCTCCGCAGGAGGCTCCGACGGGGAGGGGCTTGAAATGGGCGGAGGCCTATCCAACCACCTTGCCCGCGAAGTGGCTGCCGCGCTCGGCCTCTCCATGCCCACGGCCCTTGAGGTCGGCTCCAACGACGAGCCCCTCATGCGTTGCCGTTATTGTCTGCGCCATGCTCTCGGCCAGTGTCCGCGCGAGACAGGCCACGCCCCCTCGTGGCGAGAGCCCCTTGCCCTCCGCCTGCCCGACGGCAGAAGTTTCCCCCTTAAATTCGATTGCTCACGATGCGAAATGCTGGTTTTGCCTTCCTGAGCGCTCTCCTCTGCGCCATGCTTTGCTTCGTAGCCTGCGCTGACGACGACCGCGTCGTGGTGGAGGGCGACGACGTTGTCTATGCCGGCATGCAGCCCGTCGATTCCCTCTCGTTCCGCACCCTCCATCACTATTGGAAAGGCTATCGCTTCCACACCACCGACACGCTCGGCATACTCTCCTCCGTGCCGACATACCGCTGGACGCCCGACACGCTGCAAGTGGAGCGGGGCCGTGAGTTCGTGGTGGCCGACATCGTGTGCGTCCCCACTGACACGCCGGACAGCATCTGGCTCAAGATGGTTCTCGTCTCCGACACGCTCCTCCTCCAAGGCTGGACGAGCGAGGCCGACCTCCTTGCCGTGTCCCGTCCCACGCATTTCGTGGCGCGCCTGCTCTCTTTCCTCGGCCCGCTGGCCGACGTGCCGGGCGGCGACTACCCCGACGCATGGCTCGATTTCTATTTCCACCCCACGGCCAACCCCTTCCTCCTTCCCTGGCCCATGGCCTGCGTCGTCATCGGCCTGTGGGCACTTTTCATTGCCCTCCTCGCACTCCTCGACAAATATCTCATAGAGCCCTACCGTTACCGTTGCGGCCGCTGCGGTGCCCCGCTGCGAAAGCTGGGAAAGTGCCCGTGCTGCGGGGCGGTGAATGAAAGAGAAACGACGACAGACCCTACGACGAGCTCTACGCACAGCCCTATTCCCAGCCTCTCCCCGTCAAAGCTTCCTTCGGAACTTTGCCACCCCTCCCCTGTTAGGGAGGGGGAGGATACTCTTGCCAATGAAGAAAGCATTTCCTGCAATGTAATATCCCCCTCCCTAACAGGGGAGGGGTGGCAGGGTGCCGTAGGCAGCCCTGACGGGGAGAGGCTGGGGGTGAAATGCGACGGTGCCGTAGGCAGCCCTGACGGGGAGAGGCTGGGGGTGAGATGCGACGATGCCGCAGGCAGCCCTGACGGGGAGAGGCTGGGGGAGATACTCCTTCACTGCTGCTGTGCCCCTTGTTCTTCCGCCATTCTCGAATGGATGCTGGCCAACGGCGTGCGCCCCGTGCTCTATTACTGCAACCCCAACATATACCCCCAAGAGGAGTACCTCATTCGCAAGAACGAACTCATGCGCCATGCCCAGCGTCTGGGGCTGCGTGTCATAGATGATGACTACGACCACGAAGCATGGCTCGCCGCCGTGCGCGGTCTCGAGAATGAACCCGAGCGCGGCAGCCGTTGTCTGCAATGCTTCAAGTATCGCCTCCTGCGCACCGCGCGTGTGACGCAGCAACTTGGCCTGCGGGAGTTCACCACTACGCTCGCCTCGTCGCGCTGGAAGTCCCTCGACCAAATAAACGAGGCCGGCACCTGGGCTGCCGCCGAGGTGAATGCCTCACTTCCCGAAGGCGCAGCCCCCGTGGCGTTCAACGCCCGCAACTGGCGAAAGGGCGGTCTTCAGGAACGCCGTAACCAACTCCTCCGCGAGTACGGCTTCTATAACCAGCAGTACTGCGGCTGCGAGTTCTCAATCCGCAATACCGATACTTTGTAATTAGATGTCAGCGTCGCGGTGTGCCGCCATTCTTTAGCGCACGCCGCGTCTTTTTTTGCCGACAGGGTGTATTTCCCACAATTGTGGGAAAATATTTTGACAATTGTGGAAAAATATTTTAACATATGTGGAAATTAATTTTCACATATGTGGAAACGTTTTTAGTTGGGGATTTATGCGCAGCAAACGGGGGAGAGAGGGAAGGGGAAGGTAAAAAAATCGGACTGTTTCTTGTATAGTTCGCTGAAAAGTAGTAATTTTGCAACCGAAAGCCGGCCGGTCGTCATAACACGTCGGAGGGTAGAACGATAGAGTGTCCGTGGCAACACGGCGGCAGGATAAATGGCGAGCGCCGCTTCGGCGGTACAGTCCCCTGCTTATAGATTAACTGTTACTTAAAGAGGGCGTGTCGAAACCGACACGCCCTCTATCTTTTGTATTTTCAATAGGATACTTTAGTTCTGGGAAATGCTATTGGGTCAGAATGTCTTCAAGTTGCTTGATATTGCCGCCATTTTTGTCCCATCCAGTAAGGTGTTTTATCAACTTGCCATCGCGCCCGTAAATAAGATAATGTGGAATCGAACCGATGTATCCGGGTATGTTCATTTTCTTGATTTCTGCCTCTGTAAAGATAAAATGGTCGCCATTGTGCTTCTTCTTCAACTCAAGGAAACCATCAGTAGAGGAACTGTTGTCGGTGATATAAACAAAGTCAACTCCGCGCTTTTCATAGTTATCTTTCACGGTCGCCATTTCCTTGATGCCCATCTTGCAAGGGCCGCACCAAGTGGCCCAAAAGTCAATATAGACAATCTTGCCTGAATGGCGCTCCACGATTTGTTGCAACCATGTGGCAGGATCGCCCGTAGGTCGCCAATCGTGATTGATGGCGTCAGCGTTTTTCAGAATTTCATCTATAATGCGACCTTTAAGTTCAAATAGGGGCTGCTGAAATTCAAAAGACAGTTTTTTTATATCCTCTGATGGCACATTGCGAAACGCCTTGAGTTCTGCCACCATATTCTCCACTTTGAGTCGCTCTTGTAAGTATTTTCCAAAGGGTTGCTCGGTTAAACCGTTTGCTTCCAAATAGGCATAGTGTTCTGTGCCAAAATAATAAGCGCCATCGATACTGAGAGGAAATATCAAGGATTGGGCGTGAGGGTCCCGTAGAGTCACCTGCGATGTGAAGGCTCGCATTTCAACAGAGTCACAATTGATGATCGATTTATTGGATTCGTAACTCTTGACATTACGCAAGTATAAATTCTCCATTATCATCTGCAAATGTATTTTCTCTTCTGGATTGAGCAGAGAAGCCTTTATCGTGTCCAGATATGCTAAATGCTTCTGCCAAAAACGCTCACGGTAATCAACGAAACTCTCATCGCGGTGGGCCTCCAAATACTTTGTATCTATAACCAATGCGTCCCATTGCAACTTAGCCGACAGGTTCTTGTATTCAGGGGAAGTCTGCCAATAGCCGCCCCTGATTTTTATTGCGTCTTGAGTCAGACTTCTGTCTTGCAGTTCCTTGCCCTGTTTCCATTTCAGATAATCCATCTCAATGTCTATCGTGTCGCCCGGACACAATAACCTCGGGAATGACTGGTCACAGACACTAAATTTAAAATTCATTGGCCAGCACATATCCCATTTCATACAGAAAGTGCCAAGTGTGTCAATTACATCATAAGGACAAGGCTCCGACTTAATGTTAGACGGTCCGCCCCAATAATCAAGCACATGCTCTATGTCTTGCGGAAGGCCCGTCACATGGCCACGAATCACTGTGGTGGCATATTTGCGAGGCCAATTTTGCGCATTAACACTTGCCATTATGAATATGGCAGTTATAGCAAAGAGAATCTTCTTCATAACAATCAATGATTAGTGAGATTAATGTAAGAACCTATGGATATTTAACCGCAAAACGCTGATTTATCGTGCAAGAATAACTGTGCCCCTATTAGGCACACACTCGTGTCAGTGCTTGGAGAGCCTGCAATCTACTTGAAGATAAAGTAAACAGCTAGGATGAGGCAGACGAATGCTGCCAGGTGGTTCCAATGCAGGTGTTGCCCCTGAAACATCAGATTAGCAATGACGCAAAATACGATGAGCTATATGGCTTCCTGTATGGCTTTGAGTTGTATAAGGGAGAAGTGACCTCCGTTGCCTATGAAACCTATACGGTTGGCAGGCACCATGACGCTATACTCAAAGAAGGCGATGCACCATGAGAAGAAGATGACGCCGATGTGGGGCCAGTGGGTGCTGATGCCTGTCTGCTGGAGTTTGAGGTGGGCGCGCAAGTCTTGCGCCCTGGTATGGTGGGTGATGGGGGAGTTATCTTACAAGGTGTTTCTTGCCTTCGGTGATGAGGAGCGAGCCGGGGGCGGGGGTGATGACTTTGCGGCCGAAGAGGTCGTGGGTGGTCTTTGCTCCGGGAAGGGAACCGTCGGGGAGAGCGGACTGCCGTTGTCTCGCGCTTCCGTCCGTCGTTGATGCGATGCCTTCGGGTACGTCGGCCACGGGGCAGCGCACGGCGTTGGCTATAGTGCCGTCGGCGGTGAGGACGAGGACGGTGAGATAGAGGCGGTCGGTATGGATGGCGGAGCGCAGTATCTCTTTAGCGGGGAGGGTGAGGCGATAGTCGAGTGTTTCGCGCTGACCCGCGGTGCAGGATGTGGTGAAGGCGGGGGCGGCTTCCTGGTTGTCGGCCAACCAGGAGGAGGCTATCATAACGTCGTCGTACACTACGGCGGCGGGATTTGTGCCGTAGATGCCGCCGGCGCAGAAGTCGGCGAGGAGAGGATAGCGGCTGGCCTCAATCTCGGCGAAACTGTTGGCTTGCTTCCATAGGGGACTGGCACCCGTGAGGCCGTCGGCGGTAAGGACGAAGGCGATGCGCGAGCCGGGGAGGTCGGTAAGGAACTCGGTAGCGGCAGTGGCCTGTATGGCGGAGTAGGTGTCGTCGGCGAAACAGGCCTGCGCCGTGATGTCCACCAGGGGCAGGAGGCTCTGGAAGGCGGCAGCACAAGATGTGGTGCTCTTGCCGTCGAGGCCGTCGTAGGGGTCGAAGAGGGGCGTCTTGCGGTCAATCATACAGAGGGGCGCCGTGGAGGTGGGAATGGCGGACTGGTCGTAGTCGGCGACGTACATAGGACTGTAGTTGTTGAACCAATGCACGGTGATGACGGCCACCTTGTCGGCGTGGTCCTTCTTCACCTGATTCATCACGGCGATGCCTTTGGGGCAGAATGAGCAGCCCGTGCCCGTGACTTCCTCAACGACGGTGAGGCGCTTGGCGGCGCGGGAGAGGACGTCGAAGGAGAAAGCGAAACTCGTGGGGTCGGCACTGACGTTGGGCTGGCCGTTGATGTGGGTGAGGGTGAGCGTGGCGTTGTAGCGGCCGGGAGTCTGGGGTAGGTTGAGGTCGAGGGACACCGTGGCCGGTACGTTGAGACCCGAGGCGAGGGGAGTGGAGAATGTCTTCGTTCCCGAGGCGGTGTGGCCGCCGGCCTCGAGGGTATAGCCTATGGAGGTGACGGGCCGGGAACTGTAGGACGCGAGTCGGAGGGTGAGGGGAGCCGTGGACTGTCCGGCGAGGGCGGGGGACATTTCCACGGAGGTAGGGAGGACGTAGTCACTTGTGGCCTGTCCGCCCGTAAGGAAGAGCTGGAGGGCGGAGGAGCGGATGTCGCTCTTGTCTTCCCACTGGCCGCCATAGGCGGAGAAAGAAAGATAGAAACTCTTGGCGGCGGGCGTGGCGCCTGCACCGTCGGTGCGGACGCAGCCTACGGGGTTTTGGTCGTAGATGTCCTGTATCGCGTCAATGGAAAAATAGTAGCCGATATACATACCCGTGGCGGGAATGGTAACGGGCCGGGAGAGATTCACGCGGGTGTAGCCTTGGATGAATGTGGTGGCGGAGCAGTCCTGGTCCAGCAGGCTCTTGTCGCCGAGGGAGGTTCCGCCCCACAGACGCACGGCGGTGCAATGGGCCGAGCGGCAAGGGACGTTGAGCGCCACGATAGTCTTCCCGGCGAGCGTGGCATTGCCGGGTACCCAAAGGCCTACGCCGTATTCTCCGGCGTATTCGTAGCCCGTGCCTTTGAAGTCGGTACCGGTGAAATAGCCCCAGAGGGTCTCTTCCTGGGAGAAGGCACACAGGGCGATGAGGGATAAAAGGGCCGTGAGGGAGACTTTGAGGAGTTTCATAGCGGGGAAGGATTATCGCAGGACTTTCTTGCCGGCCGGCGTGATGATGATACCGCGTGAGCGGGCTGTTGCAGGCCGGCCCGTAAGGTCGTAGCAAGGACGTGAAGGAAGGCTGGCCGCTGTGGTGTGCGGGGCCTGAATGCCAATGGTGCCGAGAAGCCCCCACTCGGAACGCTCAATGCGGGCGTAGGCTTCGTATTCGCCGTCAACACCGGGGTCGTAACTCTGGTTGAAGATGTACTCGACACATATGGTCCAGTCGTCGTAGGTGGCGTTGTAGGTGTACTCGTATTTGTTGCCCTGTCGTACGGAAACGGTCTCGGGATGCTCGGGGTCGGAAGTGAGGGCACGCTCAAAGAGAACCTTGTTGCCGTGAGAGTCATACTCCTCGGTAACGCGCTCGATTGAAGAGAGTTGGTCGGCTTTGCCTTCAGCAGTGCGATAGGTGCGGAATTCCTCAATGAAACTGCCGTTGGCGTCGGTGAAAGTGAGAGAGTGAACCTTGCGGAGATTGGCGCCGGGAATGTCCATCGTGGCTACATAGTCGTCAGGGTGGGCGCCGCCGTATGTGACGTTGAGTGCGTAGGTGTAACCGCTATAGTCGTCATATACGGTGGCGGACTTCAGGCGGTTTGTTCCATGGAAGCACTCGTTGGGGTCGAGCACCTGGCCGGAGCAGGACTCCCACTTCATGTCGGTCCATTTCTCCTCGAGTTTGAGGTAAGCCTCCTCGGTGACGGGATCCATATTGTAGGTCTCGCGGGTGTAGGTGAGGGGCCGATTGCCTTCGTAAGTGAAGTTCTTCACATAGCTGATGGGAATGTCGGGCTGGCCGTCTTCGCCGGGAGTGTAGTCACCGATGCGGAGGATATTGTTATTGTCATCGCGGGTGATGATAATCTTCTCGGCCTTATAGACGGTCCACTCCTTGTCCACGTTCTGGTATCCCTTGCGAAGAACGCAGAGGTCGTGGATGATAGGGTCATAAGCGCGGTTGTCGTAGGTGTAGAATATAAGGCTGTCGGACTGGTAGCCGCGGTAGTCGGCCTCGTAAATGTTCTGTCCCCACTCGTCGTAGCAATAGCGTATGCTGTCCTCGCAGCCTTCGGTCTTGGCATAGCGAAGTATGACGTGGCCTTTGCTGTCGTATTCGTAGCGCGTGTCCATATCAAGGAGCGAACCGCTCTTGCGCACGAGATACTCCTTTTCCCTTTGTGGTAGCCATTTGTCCGCACTCTGGGCGAGAGATGAAAGGGGAGCGAGGAGAAATGTGAATAATGTGAGGATGTGTGTAAGGTGAGAAATCTTCATATTAGAATATGGAACTTGAATTTAGAAAATAAGGAAAGATAAAGTGCCGCCTGGCATTTGTGCTGGGCGGCGCTGGTATGGTGGGTGATAGGGGAGCGGTGGCCGCGCAAGGCTCGGCGCCTTGCTGAACTGAAAGAAATTAAAAGTGATTAAAAGAAATTTTTCCAGAAATTAAATTTTGCAGGATAGTCAGGACGCAGCGTCCACATTTATTCCATAAAGACGAAATAGACGGCGAGGATGAGGCAGACGGCGGCAGCGAGATGATTCCAGTGGAGTTGCTGGCCCTGAAAGAGCATGTTGGCGATGATGCAGAAGACGGTGAGGGAGAGAACTTCCTGGATTATCTTAAGCTGCATGAGTGTGAAGGGGCCGCCGTTGCCGATGAAGCCGATGCGGTTGGCGGGAATCATGACGCAATACTCGAAGAAGGCGATGCACCACGAGAAGAGAATGACGGCGATGAGGGGCCAGTGGGTGCTGACGCCGATTTGCTGGAGCTTGAGGTGGCCGTACCACGCGAGGGTCATGAGCACGTTGCTGACGATGAGCAACAGGATTGTCCAAAGTCCGTTCATCAGTGTGCGGCGATGAATTCGTCGAGGAAGCGCGTGTCGTTCTGCGAGAAGAGGCGCAGGTCGTTGACGCGGTATTTGAGGTTGGCGATGCGCTCAACGCCCATACCGAAGGCGTAGCCGGTGTAGCGCTCGGGGTCGATGCCGTTGCTCTTCAGGACGTTGGGGTCAACCATACCGCAGCCGAGGATTTCCACCCAGCCGGTGTGCTTGCAGAAGCCGCAGCCTTTGCCGCCGCAGATGTTGCAGGAGATGTCCATCTCTGCGGAGGGCTCGGTGAAGGGGAAATAGGAGGGGCGGAGACGTATCTTGGTGTCGGCGCCGAACATCTCGCGGGCGAAGGAGAGGAGGACTTGCTTGAGGTCGGTGAAGCTGACGTTCTCGTCGATATAGAGGCCTTCTACCTGATGGAAGAAACAGTGGGCGCGGGCGGATATGGCTTCGTTGCGATAGACGCGCCCGGGGCAGATGACGCGGATGCTGCCGCCACGGATGGTGCCGTCGGGGTTGGCCATGGATTCCATCACACGGCTCTGCACGCTGCTGGTGTGGGTGCGGAGGATGATGTCTGGGTGTGTCTCGACGAAGAAGGTGTCCTGCATGTCGCGGGCGGGGTGGTCGTCGGCGAAGTTCATGGCGCCGAATACGTGCCAGTCGTCCTCTACCTCGGGACCGTCGGCCATGGAGAAGCCGAGGCGGCCGAAGATGTCGGCGATTTCCTCACGCACGAGGCTGAGGGGATGGCGTGTGCCGAGCGGCGTGGGGTAGGGGGTGCGGGTGAGGTCGATGTCGGAGTGGTCGGTGTCGGTGGTGGCCACTTGCTGGCGCAGGGCAGCCATCTTCTCGTTGAGGGCTTCCTTGAGGGCGTTGATGTGCTGGCCTACTTCGCGCTTCTGCTCGTTGGGGACGGAGCGGAACTCGGTCATGAGGTCGTTGAGGAGGCCCTTCTTGCTGAGGTATTTCAGGCGGATGGCTTCAATCTCGGCTTCGTTGGCGGCGGTGAGGCCGGCCACTTCAGCCATTAGCGTGTTGATTTTTTGTATCATGGGAGGTGTATAGTTGATAGTTGACAGTTTATAGTTGACAATTTATAGTTGACAGTTGATAGATCTTGCGAGGGGCACGGTGCCCCTCTTAACTGAAAGAAGGCCTCTCCCCCCGCCCTCCTCGGTAGGGAGGGCGCTTAAAAGAAAATTTTTCTGGAAATTATATTTTTGCAGGATAGTCAGGATGCAGCGTCCACATTACTCACATTAAGCGCAACTATTGTTTGCGTCCGTTGGAGTATGTGGCTTTTTCTATTACGTTGCCGTTTCGGTCGTAGATGACGAACAAACCATCGCGTTCGCCGGCCTTGAAGGTGCCTTCGTAGCGCGTGCCTTCCTTGAGTTCCACTTCTACGCCTTTGCCGTCCTTCTTGCCGGCTTTGAAATGTCCTCTGTAGCGGAGGCCGTCCTGCGTGAGGGTTCCCTCGCCGTGCATCTCGTTGTTTTCCCATTGACCTACGTATTCGTCACCGTTTTTCCATTTGTAGGTGCCTTGTCCGTGGCGCTTGTTGGCTTTCCACTGGCCTTTGTATATTGCGGCGTCTTTCCATGTGAAGGTGCCTTGTCCTTCCTGCTGTCCGTGGCGGAACTGTCCGGCGTATTTGTTGCCGTTGGCAAAGGTGAAGGTGGCGCCGTCGCCGTGGCGTTCGCCGTTGAGGTAGGGACCTTCGTAGAGGTCGCCGTTCTGGAACTTATAGATGCCGCGGCCGTTGATGACGTCATCGCGCCATTCGCCAGTGTAGGCATCGCCGGTGGCATAGCGGAAAGTACCTTTTCCGTTGCGCATGTTATTACTCCACTGGCCGTCGTAGCTGCTGCCGTCAGCCCAGTTGAAGAAGCCTTTTCCGGTCTTCTTGTCGTCCACCCATTGGCCTTTGTAGTAGGCGCCGTTGGCATAAGTATATGTGCCTTGGCCGTTGCGTTTGTCATCTTTCCATTCGCCTACATATTGGTCGCCGTTGTAATAGGTCATGGTGCCTTCGCCTTCTTTGACGTTGCGATACCACAGGCCGTCGTAGCGATTATTGTTCTGATACCAGAAGGTGCCGCGTCCATGCTGCTCGTCGTTGAGCCATGAACCGGTGTATTTCTCGCCGTTGGCAGAGGTGAACGTGCCGTCGCCGTGGCGTTTGCCTTTAAGGTAGCCTCCGTCATAGATGGAGCCATCGTTGTATGTCGTGGTGCCTATTCCGTTCGGCTTGCCGTTGTAGAGGTCGCCGCTATACACGCTGCCGTCCTTGAAGGTGAAGTTGCCCACGGTCATTTTCTGGGCTTGCAAGGTAGTAGCTGCCAATACAGCGGAGATGGTGAGGATGAGTCGTTTCATGAATTGCGTATATTGTTTAGGTAGGTCCTATAAATTAGTATTCTCTTTTATTTCGTAAGATGAACTCCTCTGCTTTACACAAGTCTTCGGGAGTGTCAATGCCGATAGTCTCGATGTCGGTGTAGCCCACGCTGATGCGATAGCCCGCCTCCAGCCAGCGGAGCTGTTCCAGGCTCTCTGCTTTTTCCAGAGGTGAGGGGGCCAGTTCGGTTATGGCTTCCAGCACGTCGGGACGGTAGGCATAGAGACCAATGTGCTTATGGAAGACGTGCCGGCTTGTCCATTCATTCTGAGGTACTCCGCGAAGGAAAGGAATCACGCTGCGACTGAAATAAAGAGCGCGGTGGTCTGGGCTAACCACGACCTTCGGGCTATTGGGGTTTTGCAGGGTTTCGTAATCGGTGTCGGGTGAAAAGGGCTTGACGAGCGTGGCAATCTGTGTGGCCGGATTGTTGAAGGCCTCTGCAATAGTGTGAAGCTGGCTCTCATGGATAAAGGGCTCGTCGCCTTGAATGTTTATGACGATGTCAAAAGGTCCGCCCGGGGCTTTTTTCATGGCCTCATGGCAACGGTCGGTGCCGCTGCGGTGGTGGGTGCCGGTCATGATATATTGTCCGCCGAAACTTCTCACGCAGTCAGCGATGCGCTCATCGTCGGTGGCCACGTATGTCGTGCCGGGGAAAAGTTTTTCCACACGCTCGTAAACATGCTGGATGATGGGGCGGCCAGCCAGAAGAGCCAAAGGCTTCGCGGGAAAACGTGTGGAGGCATAACGTGCCGGTATGAGAGCGAGAATTTTCATTGTTGCTTTTTATTAGTTGGCTCAAATGCTGAGCAATTTGTCGATGATGTCGTTGATGGCGTCATTTACATCATCGTCATCTTCTTCGGGTAGGGCTATGGCGTCGGGGTCAACATACAGCGAGTCGGGCATAAGGCCTTCGGGGCGGGAAAACTTCTCTCCCGTGGTGTAGCCCAGTACAGCGTTGCCAAAGACCTTCTTCATGTAGTTTGCCCATATAGGCAGGGCCACTGTGGCGCCTTGGCCTTCGGCAGTCGTATTGAAGTGGATGTCGCGGTCGTCACCGCCAACCCAGCATGCCGTCACGAGGCGCGGCACGTAGCCCACAAACCAACCGTCGGAGTTGGAGGTGGTGGTACCCGTCTTGCCCGCAATCTCGCCGTTGAAGCCGTAGGCGCCGCGCAGGCGCTGGCCGGTGCCTTGGTTGACCACGGCCTGCAGCATGTCGGTCATGTTGTAGGCTGTCAGTTCTGAGAATACCTGATGGAGGCGGGGCTCAAAGCGAGCGATGACATGGCCGTTTGCATCCTCAATGCGGCTGACGAGAATAGGCGCGGCCTGCATACCCTCGTTGGCGAACGCCGTGTAGGCGGATGCGAGCTCGGCCACGGTGATGTCGCAGGTGCCCAGACATAGGGAAATCGAGGGGTGGATGCTGGGGTTGGCCACGTTCATGTTCCACAGCAGTTCGCGCAGTCGCCGTCCCGTCGGGTCAACGGCATTCATTACCTCCGCCGTCACCCAGTTGTTGGATTGCGAGATACCCCATTTCAGACTAACCGGCTCGCCGTATCTGGCGCGCGAGCCATTGCGGGGCGTCCATGTGTCGTTCGTGCCGGCCACGGCGTAAGTATGCTGGGCGTTTATCACCTGGTCGTCGGGCCTTTTGCCGTCTTCCAGCGCGAGGGAATAGACGAAGGGCTTCATGGTGGAGCCCACCTGCCTGCGCCCCTGCATGCACATGTCATATTGGAAAGCGGAGTAGTCTATGCCGCCCACGTAGGCTTTCACAAACCCCGTCTGCGGGTCCATGCTCATCATGCCGGCGCGCAGGAAGGATTTGTAGTAGCGTATGGAGTCCATCGGCGTCATCACCGTGTCGCGCATGCCGTGGTAGGTGAATACCGACATGGAGATGGGCGTGCGGAACGAACCGTCTATCTCGCTCTCCGAGTAGCCGTCGTTTTTAAGGACGCGGTAACGCTCGCTCTGTCTCTTGGCGCGGTCGAGCGCCTTCATCATAGCCTCATGGTTGAGACCCGTATAGGGGAAGTTGGCGTCCGTGGCCTTGCGCCGGAAGAAGAGGGGCTGCAGCTGGTTCGCCATGTGGTTGTAAACGGCCTCTTCGGCATAGCGCTGCATGCGCGAGTCGATGGTGGTGTAGAATTTCAGGCCGTCCGTGTAAAGGTCCCATGCCGAACCGTCGGCCTTGAAGTTCTTGTTGCACCAGCCGTACAGCGGGTCTTGTTCCCATGCCAGCGAGTCGGCGTAGAACTGCTGATATTGCCACGAGGCATACTTGCTGCGGTTGGGCTTCTCCGCGTTCACGATTTGGCGGATGCGCTCACGCAGATAAGTGGCCAAGCCCTCCTTATGGTCAATGCGGTGGAAGCGGCTCATGTCCAGCGCGTCCTGGGAATAAGAGTTGCACTCTTCCGCCGTGATGTAGCCGCACTTCTCCATCTGCGCCAACACCACGTTGCGACGTTCCTTGCAGCGCTCCGGTCGCGTGATGGGATTATAGTACGACGGATTCTTACACATCCCCACCAGCAGCGCCGCCTCGCTCAGCGTGAGGTCGTGGGGCGACTTCGCAAAATACACGTTCGCGGCCGTCTTGATGCCCACGGCATTGTGGAGAAAGTCAAAGTGATTAAGATAGAGCGTGATAATCTCATCCTTCGTAAACTGTCTTTCCAGCTCCACGGCTATAACCCATTCAATAGGCTTCTGCAGCGCGCGTTCCAAGGGATTGGAAGCTACGTCCGTGTAGAGCTGCTTTGCCAGCTGCTGCGTGATGGTGCTGCCGCCGCCTGCCGATTTCTGGCGCAGAATGCCGCGCTTCACTACGGCGCGCATCAGAGCCTTGGCGTCAATGCCCGAGTGCTCATAGAAACGCTCGTCCTCCGTGGCCACGAGGGCACGGATGATGAAGGGCGAAATGCTGTCGTAGTCGGCCAGCACGCGGTTCTCATTCCTGCTCCACGTGCCCAGCAGCTCCCCGTCGTCAGAGATAATCTGCGAGGCAAAACGGTTGATGGGACTCTGTATTTCCGCCATGTCCGGCATATAGCCTATCCACCCCTTGCGTATGGCCATGAACATGGCACACGCAAAGAGAAAAGAGCCAATGAGCAAGGCCCACATTATAATGATAAAACGTCGCTGCATATAATCCAACGGACATAAATTCGCGACAAAGTTACAAATAAGTGAGCGAAAAACAAAGGAAAACCCCGTTTTTCTTTGCTTTTCCGAGCGAAAGTAACTTGGGACGTAGTCCAGAGTTACAAATAAGTGAGCGAAAAACAAAGGCCCCCCTTCTTTTCTTAACTTTTCCGGACGGGAGTATCTAAAAACGAAGTTTAGAGTTACAAAAAAACGAGAGAATGGCAAAGGAGTCTCTCGCTGTTCTTCTTTTTAACGGATATAAGGAGGTTAAAAACGAGGTTTTAGGGTAAAGTGTTTGCCGGGAAGAATCAAGAATGACCTCAGTTCGGGATAAGCCTTCTAAAACAGTGCAGACTGTCCGTTATTCTCTACCGCGAATCCCCGCGGGGCGGGAAGGCTTATTGTCTAATATCAGAGAGTCCGTTAAAACTTCAATCTCAACCAATTATTTGCGTATTAACTCGTAAAAAGACGAGGAGTTTATCCCTGCCGGAGGTAAGTGGTTGTTCTTAGTCGGCATTTAGTCATCATGGCCACAGCTGTGACGCATACTTGGCCACAGTAGTGACCGATACTTGGCCACAGCTGTGACGCATACTTGGCCACAGCTGTGGCCAAGACGACGATGTCGGCGAAAGCGTGTACTGCAAGGCCGTAATCGGCTTGCCGCTTGCCTATGTATGCGGGAATTTGCAAACCTTGAATGATAAGACTTCTCCTGAACTGAGGTAAGAATGGCAACTCATTCACTCCTCGTAAATGTGTTTTTCGCACAGGCGTGAAGCGCAATAGCCGACGAGGGCGCCGAAGAGGATGCCTGCGAGAATGTCGGTGACATAGTGGACGCCGAGGTAGAGGCGCGTCCAACTGTTTACGGCGACATAGAGGACGAGGAGGATGGTGACCCAGCGCTTGCGGATGAGTCTGCCCAAGAAGACGGCGAGTGCGCACGTGTTGGCGGCATGGCTTGAGAAGAAACCGTAGGGGCCGCCGCGATAACCGCGGACGATGCGGACGATGCCCTCGAGGGCGGGCTCGTGGGTAGGACGCAGACGATGGAAGAGGGGTTTGCAGAGGTGGCTGCTCACTTGGTCTGCCACAAGAATGCAGAGGGCTGCGCCGAGAAGGATGAAGAGAAGGGAGGTGAGGGCCTTTTTCTTTTCGTGGAATGCCGCGTGTTGCTTTTGGATGAGAACGAGGAGCAGCAGGGCATAGAGGGGCAGCCACGTCAGGGGCTTGGTGAGAACGAGAACGATGGTGTCGAGCCAGGGTTGCCCCATGTGGTTGAAGAATAGGGTGAGTGTGGTGTCCATGGGGAAATTTCCTTCTCCCTAACAGGTGGGGGGCAAAGAGCCTTAGACAACTTTGTCGGGGAGGGGCCTGGGGAGTGACTTTGGTTTGTTTTTTTTATTGGGCTACTGTCTCGAGTGCTTTTTTCTGGATCCACACGCTGTGCCCGTCGGGCAGGCGGACTTCCGTCCAGTCTTTTCCGTAGGAGGAGGTGATGTTTACGAGGGTGCCGGCGTGAAGGGTGAGTGCGGGTTTGGTACGGGCCACGGGTGAGTCGTAGCAGGGGGCTTCGTCGGCGGTGATAACGGCCTGGTTGTTTAATCGGCGGTCGCGGTGCTGGCGCAGGGCGAAGACGTTGACGGTGAGGAAGAGGAGGAGGGCTGCGATGCCGAGGTAAAAGGCGGCGCGGCGGATGTATTTGTTGACACTGTGGCGGAAGGTGACGATGCTGGCAAGGAGCGCGATGAAGAGTAGGAGGGCTATGGCGAGCCATGAGGAGTAGCTGCGTGAGGTGCGCAGGCTGCGGAGCCATGTGGTGAAGAACATCTCCTGAGGTGTGTTGAAGCGGTCTTCGAGGTGGGTCTGTACGAGGGCGAGATTGTAGCGTGCGTCTTCATGACCGGGGTCGTGCCATAGGGCGCGGGAATAGGCGAGCACGGCCTTGGCATTTTCCTTGAGGCGATAGGCTTCATTGCCGGCGTTGTAGCAGCTGTCGGCGGTTAATGCGGACGCTGCTGTTAAGGTGGGTAATGTGGATAATGTGGGTAATGCAGACGCTGCGGTTAAGGTGGAGAATGTGGGGAGGATGAGGAATAGGAATGTGATGAGTAGTCGTCGTGCGTCGTTCATGGCTTGCTTGAGGTTTTCGGGGCTTGCGGCATCGGGGGCGAAGCGTCGGGAGAGAATTTCTTCGGCTTGCTCGGGAGGCGTGGCGGCTGCCTGGAAGGCTTGCTCGAGGGCGGCATAGAAGGCGCGGGCATTGCGCTGGTGCAGGGCTTCCTCGGCTGCGGCGAGGTGCTTGTTGCGCTGGTGACTGCTTTGCTGCCAACGGGTGCGGAGCTGCCTGGCGATGGGCATTCTTAGCATGAGGCCGGCGAGCCACGCGAGTGCAGCGAAGAGGAGGAGAAGAAGAAGATAGAGGGGGTAGGTGAGGGTGTGGCTGCGAGCGGCTTGGGTATGGTCGGGGCGGATGGTGCTCTGGCGCAGGGCAAGCTCGCGCTCTACGTCCTCGCGGGAACGCTGGCCTTTCTTGACGTGGAGCTGCGTGGCGGGGATATTGACGGTGCGGTAGGCTCCGGAGGCTATGTCGAAGTAGATGAATTTAGTGGCGGGGATGGTGAAGTCGCCTTCTTCGCGGGGCACGAAGGTGTAGTCGAAGGTAATCTTGCCAGAGATGTTGCCGTAGGTGAGGCGGGTAGCGTCTTCGGTCTTGGGGTCGAAGGTGTCGAAAGACTTGGGGAAGATGACGGCGGGGGCTTGTATGAGCTTCATGTTGCCTTGTCCGCTGACGGTGATGCGATATGTGGCGATGTCGTTAGTGGCGGGGGCTGGGGTGAGAAGTTTGCCTTCTGCCGTGAGGGTGCCAACTCCGCCGCTGAAGCCTGCTGGGCGGGGTACGGGAAGCGGCCGCACGTTGAAACTGACGCCGTCGGTGCTGCGGGTTACTTTGGAGGAGAGTGTGCCGCCACCATTGAAGAAGGCGTCAAGTGGGTCTATGTGTGGGTCGTTTTGTAGGACGCTGCACTCGGTGATGAGGGGCGGGAGCGTGAGTGTGCCGCTCTGCTGGGGGAAGGCGACATACTGCATGAAAGTGTAAACACGGTATGTGGCGCCGCCTATGGTCTCGAAGGACGGCTGGAGGTTGGAGGGGAGTTCTACTTCCTGCGTCCAGAAGCCTTTCATCTCGGGCTTGTTGTGGGGCAAGACGTTGGAGAGGGCAACACCGGCGCGAGCATATACTTTATAGGTGACGGAAACGGGCTCTTGCTCGTAGAGGTTGGTCTTGGATGTGATGCAGCGCACGAAGAGGTCGCGCTGGGTGACGGAGCGTGCTGTGCGGAGATGTTCTTCATCGGAGGTGGATGAGGAACTGCGTGGGGGCGCTGACGGCGTGCCCCCGGAGGTGACGTTGATAGTGGCTGCTGTGGCCTGGAGGGTGCGTCCGCCGGCCTTCACTGTGGGGCGGGGCAGGGCGAGGCGGCCCGTGCGGCGGGCCTGCAGGATGTAAGTGTAGGTGATGCTGGACGATGAGCTGTGCTTGCCGTTTACCCATTGCGTGCTGCTGAAGGTGCTGGTGGAAGGACCGGCAAGTATTTCAAAGTCGGCGCTGGAGGGGCAGTGGAATTCGGAAACGTCGTCGGTGGAGATGACGTACTGCACGCGGAAACTCTCCTGCTGACCTGTGGATGCAGGAGCCTGCGTCTTGAACGTCTGGCTCATGGCGCAGAGAGAGGATATGAGGAACAGGAAGGCGCAAAGTAGAGCGCGGGAAATGGATGAGTGCATGGGGAGTGCAGTTGGGAAAGATGGGGCAGCCTACCAGTTCTTGATGAGTGCCTTCTGGCGTGGTTGCTGTTGCTGGAGTTTCTTTCGTGTCTGGTTTTCGGCCTGGCGGGAGAGCTGGAGAAGCTGGTCGGCGTTCTCTTGCGACATTTGGCTGTCGGACTGCTGCTGGTCTTGCTGGTCGGGATTGTTTTGCCGGTTCTGGTCTTGTGGCTTCTGGTCTTGCTGTTGTTGCTGTTGTTGCTGTTGTTGCTTGTTGTTCTGCTGGTCTTTCTTCTGTTTCTGCGCCAAAGCCAGATTGTATCGGGTGTCGTTGTCGGAGGGATTGTTGCGAAGGGCTTCCTTGTAGTAGTCAATGGCTTTGTCGTACTCCTTTTTCTTGTGATGGATGTAGCCCATGTTGTGGAAAGCCATGGCCTTGACCGTTTTGTTCTTCTCTGTCTTTGCAGCCTCGGCAAACTGCTTGAGGGCTTCCTGCTGGTTGTCCTCGGCCATGTAGGTGTCGCCCAGGTTGAAGCGGATGCGGCCGTTGCGGGGTTCCGACTGGAGGGCTTGGAGATAGGCTTTCTCTGCGCCTTTGTAGTCGTGCTTCATGAAGAGGCGGTTGCCTTGCCGCACTTGTCGGTAGGCCGCGGTCTGAGCCTGCGATGCCACTGGGCTGGCGAGGCTTAGGGCCAGGAGAATGAGCAGGAGGCCGGCGCGATTGAAGATATTTACTTTCTTGAACAGAGGGTTTTTAATAGCCATGATGAAGAATTCGAGAATAAGGAGGATGAGGGCTATGAGTGCCACGGCCTGAAATTGCTCATCAGCGGCATCATCGCTGGCAGCAATGCTCTCTTTCTGTTGCAGTTGCTTGAGGGCGCTTTGCAGCTGGTCTTGTGCCATGCTGGTGTTGTCCACGGGGATATACATGCCGCGCCCGGCTTGCGCCACCTCTTTGCCGAGGTCGGCGTTGACGCGGGTAACAACCACCTGACCGTCGATGTCGCAGAGCGGGCCTTGCTCTGTGGGGATGGTTCCGCCGTCCTTGCTGCCCACGCCGAGGACATAGACGCGACGGCCGTCTTTTGCAGCTTTCTTGGCAGCCTCTACGGCACCTTCTTCGTGGTCTTCGCCGTCGGTGATGACGACGATGGCCTTGCCCACGCCTTTTTCCTGTGTGAAACTGTTGTTTGCAAGGTCAATGGCTGCGGCGAGGCTGGTGCCTTGCAAGGAAACCATGTTGGCGTTGATGTCGTTCAGGAACATCTTGGCGCTGACGAAATCGTTGGTGATGGGTAGCAGCGGGTAGGCTTCTCCAGCAAATATGCCGAGGCCCACCTTGTTATCCTTCATACGGTCGATAAGCGTGCTGACGAGGAGCTTGCTGCGCTCCATGCGCGACGGCTGTATGTCGTTGGACAGCATGGAGTTGCTGACGTCCATCATTATAATTACTTCAATACCTTTCCTTTTGTTCTGCGTGGTGCCTCCGCCGAGTATCTGGGGGCGTGCCAGCACGAAGATGAGGGCAATGGCGGCGAGGTAGAGAAGGATGCGCTTCAAGAGGGGGCGTATGCGGCTGCGGTCGGGGGTGAGGCGGTGCAGCAGGGGGATGTCGGCCAGTTTCTTCTCGCGGCGATGCTGCACGAGAAACAGGCCGCAGTCGAGCAACACGGCCAGGACTACGACGGCGAGGAGATAGAAGTATTGTGGGTTGGCAAATTGGAACATTGCGGGGGGAGGCTGTTGGGAGACAATGAGGGCTGTTGGGTGGAGGCTATAAAGAGGCCATTGGGGTTATTCAGGTATTGGGGTTATTCAGGTATTCTTCTGAGGAGCGTGAGACGCAGGAGCAACTCGGCGAGGATGCAAAGGAAGGCTGACAGGGCAAAGGGCAGGTAGGCCTCAAAGCGGCGGTTGTAGTTGTGCACCTTGAGTTTGCTCCTCTCCAACTTGTCGATGTCGTCGTAGATGGCGCGGAGCTTAGCCTTGGTGTCGGCAGTGTAGAATAGTCCGCCGGTCATCTCGGCTATCTGCTTGAGGGTGGCGGGGTCGGCGTCGCTCTCCACCCATTGGTAATAGTATTCACCGTTGGGGAGAATGGCCACGGGCTGCTTCACCTTGCCTTGGCGTCCCACGGCGATGGTATAGACGCGCACGCTCTGATTCTTGGCAATCTCGGCGGCCATGAGGGGCGAGATGTCGCCGGCATTGTTGGCGCCGTCGGTGAGGAGGATGACTACTTTTGAAGGGGCCTTTGTGAGGGCCAGACGGCTCACGGCGTTGGTGAGGCCCATACCCACGGCAGTGCCGTTGGTGATGACGCCTTGCTGCTGGAGGTCGCAGTTCACTTGCTTGAACATGGAGAGCAGGGCGGCATGGTCGGTGGTCATGGGGCACTGCGTGAAGGCCTCGCCGCCGAAGAGGGTGAGGCCGATGTTGTCTGTCTCGCGGCCGGAGATGAACTCTATGGCCACCTGCTTGGCGGCCTCGATGCGGTTGGGGGCGAGGTCCTGCGTGAGCATGCTGGTGCTGATGTCCATGCACATCATGATATTGATGCCCTGCACTTCCTTCTCGCTTTGCGGTGAGGAGGTTTGGGGGCGGGCCAAAATGATGATGATGAGCACCACGGCGGCGCAGCGTAGCACGAAAGGCACGTGGCGCCAGATGCTGAACCATGACCGGCGGCCTTCATGCGAGGCAGTGGAGGCCACGGTCAGTGTGGGCTTGTGGCGGCGCCCCATGACGTACCATAGTAGCATGGGGAGCAGCAGGAGAAGCAGCCAGAAGTATTGTGGGTTGGCGAATTGCATGTATAAAGACCCCCTCTAACTCCCCCGAAGGGGGAGACCGAACCCCAGACTCGATGAATGGGGGGCGGAGGAGTTAAGGTTAAAGTTAAGGTTAAGGTTATTTTTTACTGCAAATTTTTAATTAGATATGAGTACATATAATATATATATGGTCATGCCGAGTGTGGCGGCACCGGTGAGAACGGTGAGAGCCCAGCGCAGGGCGAGGCGGATGCGGCGGCGTCGAAGGTCCACGTCCACGACCTTGACAATGCGCTGCGGCGGTGCCTCGGTGGGCTTCGTCTGCTTCACGTATTCCATGGCGTGGAGCAGCGAGCGGTCGTTGTCCACCTCCGTGGCTTCCATGCGGGCGAACTTCACGAGGTCGGCCGTTTCGAGGAGCTCGCGCAGGTCGTAGAGGGCCGTCTTGTCGCCTGTCTGCGTGATGGCCTCTACGAGTTGCATGGTGGTCATCTCCAGGGCGTCTATGCCGAAGCGGTCTTTGATGTATGTGCGCAGCACTTCCGTCAGTTCATCGTAGTAGTGCTTGAGGTCTTCCTCCGTGTCAGCGGTGCGTCCCTTGAACTTCGCTATGGCGCTTAGGGCCACCTGATGGGCGGGTGGCGGCGGCGTTACGGTAATACGGCGTTTCAGCGGCTCGCGTTTCATCAGTCGGCAGAGGCTGATGACGAAGGCGACGAGGAACACCCATAGCAGCAGCGTGGTGCCCAGAAAGCTGCCGTCCCATTGGAAGGCGATGTCCACCGGGCCGTACGGGTCGCGCAGGTCGTCGGGGTGAAGCGTATCTACATCCACGCTGTTCACCTTCAGTCCCAGCGAGCCGTTGCTGCGGAATGCCTTGCCGCCGGATGTCACCTCCACGGCGGGCAGTCGGTAGAGGGCGCTGTCGAAGCTGGTCAGCAGATAATCGCGGCAGAGCACCCAGCGCTGTCCGTCGTCGATGACGGAGGTATCCACCTCGCTGCGTTCCAGCACTTCCACGCCTTCCGTGAGGTAGCCGTTGGCGTATTCGGGGAATACTACGCGCGTGCCTTTCGGGGCAGTCACCTTCGCGTGCAGACCTACCTGCTCGCCAATGAGTATGGCGGTGGAGTCCAGCGAGGCCTCCACCACGACATCGGCCCTTACGCCGAGTACCACGAATAGGCAGCAAGCAAGGGAGAGTATGAGGCGTCTCATCATTTGTGCCGGTTGTTAAAGAGTTGTTGCAGGGCTTTCACGTAGTCGCCGTTGGTGGCAATGCTGACGCTGTCCACGCGGTTGCGCAGAAACAGTTCATCCAGCATCTTCTGCCGCTCGGCCCACCATTGGGCATGCTGCCGGCGCACCTTGGCAGAGGACGTGTTCACGAGCACGTCGTTTCCCGTCTCGGCGTCGCGCATCTCAATGAGGCCTATGTTGGGCAGTGCGGCCATCACGGGGTCGTAAACGCGCAGGGCCACCACGTCGTGGCGCCGGGCGCAGAGGGGTAGGGGACCGCGCTCGGCGGCCAGGCGGCCTGTCTCATCGAGGAAGTCGCTCATCAGGAAGGCTATGCACCGTTTCCTCTGCACGCGGGAAAGGAACTCCAGTCCTACGGCCATATCGGTCTTGCGGCTTTCCGGCTGCAGGGTGAGCAGCGTGCGCACGATATGGAGGATGTGGCTGCGGCCCTTCTTGGGCGGTATGTATTGTTCCACGCGGTCGCTCACGAAGATGGCGCCAATCTTATCGTTATTCTTCGCTGCGCTGAAGGCCAGTGTGGCGGCAATCTCGGTGAGGAGCTCACGCTGCGTGCGCTCTCGCGTGCCGAAGTCCAGCGAACCGCTTACGTCGATGACGAGCATCACGGTCAGTTCGCGCTCCTCCTCATACACCTTCACATAGGTACGGTCCATGCGCGCCGTCACGTTCCAGTCGATGTCGCGCACGTCGTCGCCCGGCTGATACTCCCTCACCTCGCTGAACGACATGCCGCGTCCCTTGAAGGCCGAGTGGTATTCGCCGGCAAAGACATTGTTGCTCAGCGCCCGCGTCTTGATTTCTATGCGGCGAACCTGAAGACCCACCCCCTGCCCCTCCCTTGAGGGAGGGGAGTTGAGTGGGGCTGTGGCCTGAAGTTTACTTTGCTTTCTCATTAGCAGGAGTATATACTCCCCGCCCTATAGGGAGGGGTTGGGGGAGGGCCTTAAGGCACCTCCACCTTCGCCAGTATCCTTGTGATAATTTCGTCGGTGGTCAGCTCTGTGGCTTCTGCCTCGTAGGTCAGGCCGATGCGGTGGCGCAGCACGTCGTGGGCCACGGCCTTCACGTCGTCGGGCACCACGTAGCCCCTGCGCTGGATGAAGGCCATGGCGCGTGCAGCCTGTGCCAGACTTATAGAGGCGCGGGGCGAACCGCCGTACTGTATCATCGGCTTCAGGCCCTCCAGCTTGTAGCGCTCGGGATAGCGCGTGGCAAACACGATGTCGGCCACGTACTGCTCAATCCTCTCGTCCAGGTATATTCGTTTCACCACCTTGCGGGCTTCGGCAATCGTCTGCGTCGTCACCACGGGCGTCACGGGTGCCGTGAACTTATCCGCCAGCGCGCCGCGCACGATGCTCTTCTCCTCGTCCAGCGTGGGGTAGCCCACCACCACTTTCAGCATGAAGCGGTCCATCTGCGCCTCGGGCAACTGATACGTGCCCTCCTGCTCAATGGGGTTCTGCGTGGCCATCACGAGGAACGGGTCGGGCAGGCTCATCGTCTCGTCGCCGATGGTCACCTGCCGCTCCTGCATGGCCTGCAGCAGGGCACTCTGCACCTTGGCCGGGGCGCGGTTGATTTCATCCGCCAGCACGAAGTTGGCGAACACGGGGCCGCGCCGCACCTTGAAGGTGCCTTCCTTCTGGCTGTATATCATCGTGCCGATGACGTCGGCAGGCAGGAGGTCGGGAGTGAACTGTATGCGTCCGAACTGCGCGTCCGTCAGTGCGGCCAGCGTGCGGATGGCCAGTGTCTTGGCCAGACCGGGCACGCCTTCCAGCAGGATGTGGCCGTCGGAGAGCAGACCGATGAGCAGGGCATCTGCCAGATGGCGCTGTCCCACGATGGTGCGGCTCATACCGTCTCGCAGGGCCACCGTGAACTGACTGTTTTGCTCAATAAGCGCGTTGAGCTCGCGAATGTCAATGTTCTGGTTCATGATATGAGTTTTAGATTTCTGGCTGCAAAGTTACGAAAAAAATAGCATACGCGCGCATACCCTTATATAAATAAAGTTAAATTGGAAAATTCGGAACTTCCGCCCCACAAAATTTTTGATAAATTTATTCCTAATTTATGTAGCGCCGCAGGCAACCCTTTTGTCAAAATTTTTTACAATTTATGTGCTCGTACAGCGCGATATTCGCGAGCGAAGTGTAAGTCGATTGGCTACACGCGATTCTCGCGAAAGTTAGTAAAACACTGACGCATAAATCGTTAGTAAAGCGAGGACTAAGATTTCTTCCCAATTTTCGCAACTAAATGCCGACTAAGCGCGAATTTTGCTTGTACTCGGCAAGAAATTCCGCTCTTTTATTTTTCACTTGTTCCCTTTTAATTTTCACTT
>JAKSLT010000018.1 GCA_024401055.1 Bacteroidaceae bacterium
AGGGAACAAGTGAAAATTAAAAGGGAAGTAGTGAAAAATAAAAGAGCGGAATTTCATGCCGAGTACGAGTGAAATTTGCGCTTAGTCGGCATTTAGTTGCGGAAATTGGGAGGAAATCTTAGTCGGTGCTTTAGTAATGGTTTGTGCGTCAGCGTTTTGCTAACTTTCGCGAGAATCGCGTGTAGCCAATCGAGTTACACTTCGCTCGCGAATATCGCGCTGTACGAGCATATAAATTGTAAAAAATTTTGACAAAAGTTTTGCCTGCGGCGCTACATAAATTAGGAATAAATTTATCATAAATATTTTTTTCCGTCAGGCAAAGAACCGAAAAAAAAGGCAGGGCCCGTGGAGCCCTGCCTTGTGCGGTGCGGAGGAGTATGCCCTACTTGATGATGGCTTCGAGGGCGGGGATGTCGGTGTCGGAGAGAAGGATGTGGCCCTCGGCGTCGAGGAGGTAGAGGGAGGGGGTCTGGCTCATGTCGAAGAGACCGCGGGTGATGACGCTGAGGTCGGTGTCGCGGGCTACGCTCCATGATGCGGGGTAGGTGCCGGCGGCACGCTGCCAGAGGGCGGTATCCTCGTCGGTATAGACGGAGAGGATGCGGAGGGAACCGTCGGCCTGATGGGCCTTCACGGCGAGGGAGCGCTGCAGGGCCTCGGCGGTGCGGTGACAGGCGGGGCAGTCGGGGTTGTTGAAATATACGAGGGTGAGACCGCCCTTGGCGAGCTGCTCGCGGAGGCTTGTGGCGGTGCCGTCGGCGAGGGTGAGGGCGAAGTCGGGGGCCGTCTGTCCGGCCTTGGGGGCGGCGATGGGCTGGATGGGGAGTTCCTCACGGATGCAGCGGACGGGGAGGGAGAAGGCGCCAGTGCCGGCGGTGGGAACGTAGGCGCGGAGGCCGCCGTTCACATAGTTGTTCTCCACGAGGATGCGCAGGGGGATGTAGTCGTAGCGTTGCAGGACGTTGGGGGAGTACTTTCCGGCGTAGGCCGTCCAGAGGAAGAGGCGGTCGGAGTACTGTTTGGCCTCGCCGCCGAAGATGGCGCAGCCGTCGTCGTAGTTGCGGCCGCAGACGAGGGGCCACCACTGCTTCTGTCCGTTGTTCTCGACGTAGAAGCCGGGGATGGGCATCTCCATGTTGAAGCTCTGCGTGTTGTCCCACGTCATTTTTGTGATGTCGGCGAGGTCTTCGGCGAGGGGTACCTTATAGCCGGCGGGACAGGGGTCGTAGTTGGTCTTGGTGTCGATATTTTGGTTGCCCCAGGTGAGTTGGAGTGCGCACTCGTCGGACACCCAGTGGTAACCGGCGAGGGAGTTGGCGCGGTAGTCGCGCATGTGGTGGGTGAGGGGGTGAGCCATGGAGGCAGCCTCGTCCCAGCCGGTGGCGTCGCCGGAGACGCTGACCTCCCACTGGAGGCCGAGGTCGGGGTTCACGTCGGTGAAGGCGCGGGCCTGGTCGAAGGCTTCGTTGAGGAAGTATTCCTGGTTGTCGCCTATGTAGTAGAAGGGCACGTTGCGGCCGTACTGGTAGGTGAGGCCCCAGGTGTCGCGGCCGTCAGCCTCGTTGGCGCTCACGGCACCGAGGTTGCGGTCCATGACGGAGCATCCGTTGGGATAGACCATGACACTGGGCTGGTCGGTAAGCCAGATGTGCCATATCCATACGACGGTGCCCTTGCTGTTGACGGCGGCGATGACGGCGTTGCCTTCGGTGGCGCCGGCGGTGAAGGATACGGTGCCGTCGGCATAGGAGACGTCGGAGATGAGAGGCTGGTCGGCCTTCTCGCGCCAAAGCCAAGTGGCGGAGGCAATGTTCTTAATGGCAGAGCCATCGACGTGGGTGGCGCGGAACTTGTAGGAACCGGCGGCGCTGACGACGTAGCTGTTGGCCTCGCCGCCGAGGTCGGTGACGGTGGGGGGAGTGGGTTCGGCGCTACGGAAGTTTACGCTGCTGATATCACTGACGGGATATTCCACGGTGGTGCCGTCGGTGAGTTTTACGCGCATAGCTTCTTTGCTCTGGGCGCTGGCAGCTTTGTTGAAGTCTGCACTGTTGACTTGTCCGACGGGATGCTCCACGGCGGAACCGTCGGTGAGGTTTACGCGCATCACTCCGTTGGTTTGTGCACTGGCCGAGAGGGCAAAGAGAGCCGTCGCGGCAAGGAAAAGGAACTTTTTCATAAGGCTTATGGTTAAGGTATGTTCTATTAATTAGTTATTTCTTCCATTCAGGGTAGTATTCTATGCTCGGCTGCTTTTGGTCTCTTCTCTCGTATCTTCCTTCCTTTCTTTCAGTCACGGTGCCCGCACCGCTCCTTCATGAAAGAAAGAAATCTATACTTTTGGACGTTTCCAAAAGTCGGAAGAGCCGCAAAACCACCGCGAGCTAATTTATAGAACCTACCTTAATATAGAATTTTGTGGTTATTCTGAAGGAAGACACCGCGGGGGCGGCCAGCCCTGACGGGAGAGCCCCCCTCGCTCCCCCCAACGGGGGAAGTCCGGACGGGACGGCCGGTGAGGTCATAGACCGTAGTCCGTAGTCTGTTGTCCGTTGTCCGTAGTCTCTCAACACCCTCCAGCGGGTCGGGGGTGAAGGAGAAGAGCGATGAGAGAGGAGCGAGGCGCTCCTGCTCGCCCTGGTCGGTGGAGAGGAGGGCGGCGAAAATGCTGACGGGGTGGGCGAAGGCGTCGCGGGAGCCTGTCAGGAACTGGAGGTTGAGGGTGTGGCTGCCGGTGGTGAGGGCGCGGTTGCCGTCGGCATAGAGGAGGAGACGGTAGCGGCGGATGGAATCGCCCTCGGCGGTGTATTCCACGAGTTTGCGGGAGAGGTCGCCGAAGTCGGGCTGGGTGTCGATGTCGAAGAGTTCCAGGGCGGCGGGCACGGAGAGGTCGAACTGCAAGCCGCTGTAGTGGCCGTCCTCTACAACGAGCGTGAGGGCCAGAGAGGCTTCGCCGTCGGGGTCGGCCTCGAAGGCGGCGGGCACGGAGAACCGGCCGTTGGCAGGGGCGAGGTGGCGCTGGCGGCGGAGGGCAGCGGTGCGGCGGGTTTCGTCGGCAGCCTCATCAAGGATGAGGGAGACGAGCGCCTCGGCGTCGGCAGCGTTGACGGAGCCGTCGGCGTTGATGTCGGAGCGGGAGAGAAGGCACGTCTCGTAGGGATAGGGGGCGAGGCGGTCGAGGAGGCTCACGGCATCGGCCACGTTGAGAGAACCGTCGGCGTTGACATCGCCCGTGCGACCCTCGTCGGTGGGCTCGGTGTCGGCAGGGGAGGGAGAGGGGACGGGCTCGCCGGGGTCGGGCTCGGTGCGGGGGACGATGCCGGCGCGCCGGGAGAGAGCCTCGGCGCGCTGGGAGAGCCAGGACTTGCATTTCTCCGTCTGCGCGGCGTAGTCGGTCTTGTCGCGCTTGTTGGTGACGTTGTCGCTGCCGGCGTTGTGGGCAAAGGAACGGGAGACTACGGCGTAGTAGTCGTCGCAGAAGTCCAGCAACTCCTGCAGGCGGCCGCCGTTGATGAAGTCCTCCCAGAGCTTGACGTACTGCGCATGTACCGCGGGGTCTTTGAGGATGCCGCCGAAGAGCTGGCCGCAGCGGCCGGAGGCACTGCCGGAGGTGGAGAGGTCGTTCAGGAAGTCGAAGGCAGGCTCGTAGTCGAAGTTGGTGTGGGTAAACTTGTAGCCGTACGCCCAGTCCACGTCCCACACGGGGCCCCAGTTCCAGGGCGACTGTTCGGGGTTGAGCACGTCCTCACAGTAGAGATAGACACTCTTGGGGTGGGCCAGCTCACAGTTCATTGCCAGTTCGTTGGTGAAGTAGTAACTGGCGGCATACTGCGGTTCAACGATACGTGAGGGCGTGCCGTAGAGAGCCTCCTGCTCCATGCGGTCGAAGGCCTGCTGGATGATGTCCTTGGAGAGAGAGGTGACGCACTCGGGGTCGTCGAACTCCGGCGCCTTGATGTTGGCGGGCATGGAGAGGAAAGAGGAGTGGAAACGGTAGGCCTCGTCGTAGTTGGTGTCGAGTTCAAGGAGGGTGGCGGTGCTCTCGTCGGGGACGTCCACGCTGTTGTTGGCCATACGCACCTTCTCGGTGAAATTGTAGGCGCCGCGGTATTCGCCGTTGATGTAGAGGTCGCAGGGCACGATGTGGTTGGCCTTGGCTGCGTGGGACAGGCCGGCGATGCACATCGCCACGGCGTTGGTGGTCATGGAGCCGACGAGCGGGTTGGCGAGGAGCACCCAGTGCTTGCCGGAGGTAAGGCCGAAGGGCTTCTGCTTCTCAACGAACTTGAAATGATAGGGGTTCTTGGCACTGGGGTCGGAGCCGCTCCAAGTGGTGTTGCCGCGGCCGCGGATGAGGATGGGCTGGGCGTCGAGGTCGGGGAAGATGCCGGCACCGTCGAAGCGCGCAGTGCCCTCAATGTATTCCGTCTTGGAGGCAGGGGGAGCGCCCGTGGCGGTGGTTATGTAAATGGCGGGAATGCCGTATGTGCCGGTGGGGTGGTCGGAGAGGAAATCAACGTTTACGGTCTGCTCGCGGGAGAAGGGGACATAGGAATAACGGCTTTTCCCTTCCGTGGTACCATTCGGGCCGGCCGCGCTCTCGTCTTTATGAAGAAGGAACCAGTCGGGGCGCGTGAGGCGGTATGTCACGGGCTTGTCGAAGCGCAGACGGGACTGCTTGCTCACCTGGCGGCGGCCGTCCACGGTGACGATGATGTTCTCGTCGGGGAGTTGGAAACTCGGCGTGAGCCATTTGCCTATGCAGCCCACGGAGATATTTATCACGTCGGCGGATGGGGCGTCGGCCTCGGCGTCGGTGAAGACCTGCGGATTGAATTTGTTGTTGAATTTATACGAAAGGAAAGACGGGCAGTCCTCCGGCATCTCCGTGGAGACGGATATGACGGATGAGAGAGTGAGCGTCTCATTCCCGGAGAGTTCAATGAGGAGCGTGCCGTCGCTCTCAATCTGACGGGTAATATAGTCGGCAGGTATGGCGCGCACGGAACCGTCGGCAAGGCGGACATAGAGGCAGTGCTGCGGGGCGGGGACTATGGTATCGGTCGGAGTGTCGTCCTTCCCGTCGTCCTTCCCGTCGTCGTTTCCGTCATCGTCCGTTGTCTGTTGTCCGTTGTCCGTTGTCTTATAATTGGCGTTATAGACATAGTTGAAACTCCAAGCGCCGGTGCCGCTGCGCAGTCCGCCAATGGCTCCCTGGCTTTGGCCGTTCATATACTGACCGTGGGAGATGAAGCGCAGCATGTATTCGTTGAGTTTGGCAGGTATGTCGGAGAACATCCCGCTGAAATTAGAGACGGTGCCGTAGCCTTGTTCCGAAGGCCCTACAATCTGCCAAACATTGGCCGCGCTCTTTGTCGAGAGGGAGAAATCGCCATCGGCAGGGCATGCAAGGTATGACTCTTCCTCTTTGGCTGACTCAAGTCGGAGGAGATAACCTCCGACGGTGGGAATGACCTGCAGGATTTCAGCGTCGCTGGGTGGCCGGGCCTCCGACAACAGGCGTGATTCGGAAACAACGGAAACAGGCTTGGTGCCCGTGATGAAATTATTTCCGCTGCCTCCCACGCTGAAGATACCCACACGCGCCATTCCCTTCGCAGCCTCGTTGCGCAGTTGCTGGGCCGTGAAGTATAGGGTTGTCGTGTCGTAGTCGGTGGCGACAGCGACGGTTGACAGGAGGAACAGGATAAGGGTGAGGGTATGTTTCATATCATTGAGGAAGTCTAGAAGATAACCTTTCTGCCGCGGGCAATTAATACTCCGTGGAAAGAGCCCCCCTCATTCTTCCCAAGGGGGGAAGTATTGACGGGACGGCCGGTGAGGTCATAGATGAGCCCCCCCTCGCTGTCTGTTGTCTGTTGTCCGTAGTCCGTAGTCCGTAGTCTCTCTACGTCGTCCAGCGGGTCGGGGGTGAAGGTGAACGTGCTGTGGGTGTTGGCGGCGCGCTCCTCCTCACCGATGGCGTTGGCCAGGAGGACGGAGGAGAGACTGATGACTTGCGGGGCAGCGGTGCGCTCACCCGCGGTGAAGGTCAGTTTGAAGGCGTGGCGGCCTTTCGTGAAGGCGTGGGCACCGTCGGTGTAGAAGATGATGCGGAAGTGCTGGGTGCCGTCCTCGTCGGTGGGGAGCTGGGTCTGCGCCAGTTCCAGGTTGCGGAAATTGGGGGCGGCGTTGAGTTTCTTGAGGGTGAGGCCGGCGGGGAGGGCGAGGTCGAACTGCAGACCGCAGTATTTTCCTTCGTCAATGTTGAGTGCGCACTGCAGGGTGACGTCCGTCTCGGGGTCGGCCTGGAAGTCTTCCAGGGAGAGCTGGGCCGTGGCGGGTGCGAGGTGGCGCTGGCGTTGCAGAGCCTTGCGGCGGGCTGCAGCGTCCTGCTGGAGGGAGAGGATGATCTGGCAGATGGCTGCGGCGTCCTCATCAGCAATGCGGCCGTTGGCATCCACGTCGGCGTGGCGGCGGATGCAAGCGTCGTATTCCAGTGAGCGGATGAAGTTGAGGAGGCACACGACGTCGGCAATGCTGATGGCGCCGTCGCCGTTGACGTCGCCCATAAGGCCCTCGTCGGGCAGCGGCGGGAGAGGCCCGTCGGGGGGCGTGGGCAGCGGATTTATCTTGATGCCGGCCTGATTGGCGAGGAAGTAGGCGCGGGCCTTGAGCCACTCCAGGCACTGGGGGAGTTGGGCGGCGTAGTCGGTCTTGTCGTGGGACGAGGTGGCGTTGTCGTTAGTCTTGTTGTGGGCGAAGGAAGAGGCCGTGAAGGCATAGTAGGCGGTGCAGAAATCCAGCACGTCGGCCAGTCCGCCGCCGTTGACATAGTATTCCAGCAGGCTGTTGTAGGCTGCCTTAACCTCGGGGTCGTTGAACATCGACTCCACCCAGCGGCCCATGGCGCCGTGCACCTGACCGCTGTTCTTCAGATGCTCAATGAAGTCCTCCTCGATGTCGTCCACGAAATAGATACTGTTCTCCTTGTAGCCGAAGCCCCAGTCGAGGTCCCACACGGGTCCCCACACCCACGGCGACTCCTTAATATTAAAGATGTCCTCGTTGTAGAGGAACGTGCTCTTGGGGTGGCCGAGTTCGCAGTTGTTCACGAGGCTGTTGACGAGGAAGAAGTTGGCGCAGTAGAGCGGATCCATATAGTCGGCCACGCTGTTGTCGAGCGTCTTCTGCTCCAGCGTGTTGTAGGCGCGGCGCACGTTGTCTTCCGTCAGGGCGGAGGTGGAGGCCTCGTCGTCGAAGTCGGGCGTGTGGATATTGACGGGCATGCCGAGTTCGGTGGAGTGGAAGCGGTGGGGCTCGTCGTAGTAAGTGTCGAGTTCCAGGAGCGTGGCGCGGGAGTCGTCGTCGAGGTCCACGCTGTTATTGTGAAGGCCCACCTTCTCGGTGAGGTTGTAGGAGCCGCGGTATTCGCCGTTGATGTAGAGGTCGCAGGGCACGATGTGGTTGGCGGCGGCCGTCTGCAGGAGGCCGGCGATATACATGCCTATGGCATTGGCGGTCATTGAGCCCGACTGGCGGTTGGCCAGCAATACCCAGTGTTTGCCGGCGGTGAGGCCGAAGGGCTTCTCCTTGTCAAGGAACTTGAAGTGGTAGGGGTTCTTGGCCGTGGCGCCGCTGTCGCTCCACGACGAGTTGCCGCGGCCGCGGATGAGGATGCGCTTCTCGCCCATGTCGGGGAAGACGCCGGCACCGTAGAACTCGGCCATGCCCTCGATATACTCCGTCTTGGAGAGCGGGGGCTCGCCCGTCTCGGTGGTAATGTGTATCTGGGGAATGCCGTAGGTGCCTATGGGATAGTCGGAGGGGAAGTCCACGACCACGGTCTGGTGGCGGCCGTAGGGGATTTCGTTGTAGATGTAGCCGGTGGAGTCCTGCAAGATTTGCACTTCCTTCCAGAGGGCTCGGCCGAGGGTGTAGGTGACGGGGCGGGCGAAACTCTGGCGTGTTACCTTGCTCTGCTGCGGCGTGGCGCCGACGAAGACGAGGGTACTGTCGTCGGGCAGTTGGAAACTGGCGGTGAGCCATTTGCCTATGCCGGCGGCCTCGAGGCGTATGACGGTAGCGGAGGGGTCAGAGGCTTCGGTGTCGCAGTAGAGTTGGGGATTGAATTTGTTGTTGAACTTGAAGGAGCGGAAGGCCGGCATGTCGTCGGGCGGCGTGGCGGTGAGGGCCGTCACGTTCTTGAAGGAGAGGCGCTTGCCATTTATTAGGTTGAGCGTGAGGCGGCCTTCGCTGGGCTGAGACTGGCGCTCAATGTACGCGACGGGCACCACGGTGAGGGCACCGTCGGCAGTAGAGATGAAGAGGCAGGAGTCAGCGGGTGCGGGCTCGCTGCTTTCGGGGGCAGCGGAAGATAACCGGCCGGTGCTCACGGCCGCAAAGGCTGCGGTCGTGAGCATGGCCAGAAAGAGAGAGAGGATAGTTCTTTTAATATACATGGAGAGGGGAGGGGGCACCGCGACCTTCCGGCCGCGGCACCTGACCTCGGGGGGATGTTTAGTTTGTATTGCGGATATTAACGGTCCTTACTTCACAACCTTGCGGCCGTTCACGATGTAGCATCCGTGGCTGGCGGTGGAAGTGCGGCGGCCGCTGAGGTCGCACACCTGATTGCGGGTGCTCTTGGCTGACACGGCGGAGGAGATGCCGTCAGGTTCGGGACGCGTCACGTTGATGGGGCGGAAGGCGGTGTAGGTGGCGAGGCGCTTGTTCACCTGTATGCCGCTGAGGAGGCCCGTCTTGTTGTAGTTCTTCAGTTCCAGTTCCACGCGGTCGGGATAAACGTAGAGCATCAGAGCCTGCACGACGGTGGGCATGTCGGCGGGGTCGCCGGTATCGATGGAGTTGTGGTAGTAGCGCAGGGAGCCCATGAAGATGGAGAAGAAGGAGCCCTGACCGGCGGGGGTGGGAGTGTCCTTCACTTCCTCAATAGTCCAGATGCAGTCGGCCACGGTGCTGGCGCTGACGGAGATGGAACCGCTTGCGGGCATGGCACCTAGTGCATAACTGTTCACGCGCTGGCTGTCGCTGCCCGGGCTGTAGGTGGTGCCGGTCACGGCGTAGAGCTGGCCGCTGTAGAGCGTAGCCACAACGTAGGTGCCGCCGATTTCAGGGGCTGCGGCGGGAGTCAGGGTGAGCGTGGAGGCAGAGGGGTCTTCCACCTTCAGAAGATAGAAGTTCGTCACGGAACCGTTGCCGCTGAAGCGCTTGCTGGAGGAGGAGAAGTACATGTGGGCGCCGTTGATGGAGGAGGGAGCGCCGGCAGGAGTGATGCTGAAGAGGTTAGTGCCGGTGGTTTCCACTACGCAGGGGTTGGGATCGTCCACGGTGGTGAGGTTGTAGGTGTTGTAGCCGAGGTATTTGCCGGTGGCGTTGTGGTGGAAGTAGAACTTGCCGCTCTTGAAGGAGTCGTCGTCGGGATCTTCTTCCTCCTCCTGGCTCTTCACGGTAATCTTCCAGAGGCAGTTGCCGTCGGTGAGGGGCGTGATGGAGGCAAGGTCCTCGGTGATTTCCACCTTGACGCTGTTCAAGCGCTGGCTGGTGCTGCCGGGGCTATACAGCTCGTTGGAGAGGGCGTAGTAGGAGGTGAGGTACTTGGAAACGATGTAGTAGGACTTGCCGTCCTCGGGCGTGATGACCTTCTTGCCGGCTTCGTCGTAGAGATAGAAGGTGGTGGCGTCGCCGCGGCTGTAGCGGCCGTTGCTGCCGATGTGGAGGGCGCGGGTGGCGCCGTTGTAAACCATGTTCATCGTGAAGTCGCCGTCGGTGCCGAACATCGGGAAGGTCATCTCGTCGGCGCTGACGGTGATATTGTTGGCATCCACGGAGAGATACTTCTTAATGGCGTCGTTGTAGAGCGTCACGGTTGCGGAGAAGTTCTCCACGGGTTCGCCTTCGTCGTTATACACGGGGCCGTCCACGTGGGTGGAGTCGGTGGTGGCGATTACCTTGCCGTTGACGTCGTAGTGGGTCACGCGCTGCGAGGTGTGGGTGTGGCTGAAAGCCGTGTCCTTACCGTGGTCGTGGCCGTAGAGCATGATGAGGTTGGGGTGCTCGGCGAGGGCTGCCTTGAGGGCCTTCGTAGCGGCCACGTCCTTCATACCCTTGCCGGAGTTGAGCGAGTTGCTGTCCTCAAAGGGCACGTGGAGGCAGAAGAAGACGGTCTTGTCGGGGTCTTCGGCATAGATTTCGTCCAGTTTGTTCTTTACCCAGTTGACGCTCTCCACGGAATATTGGTAGTCCCAGGCATAGTTGAAGAAGTACTTGCCGCAGTTGAGCACCACGAAGTCGAGGCCGTAGAGGTTGTAGTGGTAGGCGGCGAGCACGCGCGTCTTGCCCAGGTTGCCGTTGTCGGCGTCCTCATAGAAGCTGTTTTCGCTGGTGAGCGGGCCGAGGTCCTGCTGCAGTACCTCCTCGAAGGGGTCGTAGGCGTTGTAGGGCTTGGGGATGGCATCGAAGTTGGCCACCTCATACTCGTGGTTACCGGCCACATAGAGCACGCAGGGCTGCTTGCCTTCGGGGAAGAAGTCGTGCATGGTGTCAATCATGCGCTTGTGCACCATCCTGGAGTTGGCCTCCTTGATGGTCTTGTCGCTCTCGGTGTCGCCACCGATGACAATGACGTCGACGTTCTCCTCGGAGTGCCAGCGGTCGAGCACCCGTGTGAGGGAGGAGCGCAGGGTGATGTCCGAGGTCTTGCCGGAGGACGGCGTAATCATGTTGTTCATGTTGTGCACGTCGCTGACGCAGCCGATGGTGAGCAATGGCTTCTCGGCTTCCTGAGCGAAGGTTCCTGCGCATCCCGCGAGGAATGCCAGGGCGAGGGTCAGAAATGTTTTTTTCATTGTTAAGTAAGGGGTTTAAGGGTTAATAAAGTGATTGTTAAAGGGGTTGTGTTTTTTTTATGGTTCTCGCGGTGTGTTTGCCGATTTATTTATTTTGCACGGCGACTGCAATTTTTTGCAGTCCCTTTGCAGTTTTTTGCCAAGGGAAGGCAGAAAAATGCCAAGGGGGGACGTTATTCTTTCTTGAGGGGTAGGAGATAGCCGTGCAGGGGGTAGTGGTCGGAGATAGGGGTCTGCTCCAGCCGGCAAGCGTAGGGCTTGAAGTTTTCGGTGCAGAAGAGGTGGTCGATGCGCACGTAGATGGCGTCGCGGTTGAAGGAGCGGCCTATGCCGTTGCCGGATGCCCGGAAGCAATCGGTGAGAGGTGCGGCTTCGGCTATGACTTGCCGGGTGTAGGACACGGGGGTGTCGTTGAAGTCGCCTGCCACGATGACGGGGCGGCCGGCATGTGCGCGCAGGAACTGGGCGATGGTGTCGGCCTGTAGGGCGCGCAGGGCTCCGTTGTCCATGATGTGGCGCAGAAGGGTGTTGGAGGTTTGCTGCACGCTGTCGCGGTTGGTCTCCTGGCGGTGCACGATGGCGGAATAGTCGGAGCGCACGTCGGAATCGAGGTGCATGCTCTGGAGGTGGCAACTGACGACGAAGAGCGTGTCTTCCAGCGGCGACTGAATTTGATAGAGAATGGCGCGGTTGGCTCCGCTGACGGTGAGTTTCTCTCCGGAGAGTATGGGCCAGCGGGAGAAAATGGAGTGACCGTACCACTGGCTGTCGCCGAAGAACCGGGAGTAGGGCATCTGGTCTTTGAGGCAGTTGGCCAGCTGGTCGGCGTTGGGGCTGGAGATTTCCTGCACGACGAGTATGTCGAGGCGCTGCTTCTCAAGGAAGGTGTGGAGGACAGTGCGCGAGGAGTCGTCCCATGTGGTGCCCCCCATGTTCCACGTCATCACGTGCCAGGAACTGTCGGGCGCGGAGCGGGGAATGTTCACGGGGCAGTAGTTGCGAATGGTGCCGGAACAGAGGACAAGTCCGAGGAGAGTAATCCATGCGCGGCGCGGCGTGAAGAGCAGAGCCAGCAGCCCAATGACGATGGCCAGCAGGAGCAGGAAAGGAAAGCCCAGAGTGAAGACGCTGAGGGCCTTGACCGTCTGAGGACTGACGTACACGCTGGCGGAGCATAGCAGGAGAGTGCCGACGGCCACTGTTTGGAGCGTCGTCATTACCTGTGTGCCAAAGGCTTGCAGGCGGTTGGAGTGAATGCTGGAGCGTCGGGACATAATTAGCGGGTGAAATCGAAGAGGTCGCGCTTTTCCTGTTCGGTCAGGGCGTCGTAGCCTGAGGTGCGCACTTTGTCGAGTAGGGCATCGATGCGTTCCTGGCGGCGGCGCTTCTCAAGGTTGTAGTCGTAGTCGGCAGTGTGCCAGTTCTCGTATTTCTTCTGGCGGCGCGGGCGGCGGGCGGCTGCTTGCCAGTAGCGGATGACGAGGAAGCCGAAGAGCATGCCGCCGAGGTGGGCGAAATGCGCTGTATTGTCGAAGTTGCCTACGCCGAAGAGGATTTCAATGACGATGAAGAGGGCGATGAAGTATTTTGCCTTGAGGGGAATGGGCGGGAAGAGGAGCATGATGCGCTCGTTGGGGTAGAACATGCCGAAGGCGAGTAGTATGCCGTAGATGGCGCCGGAGGCTCCCACCGTGGGCACCATCTCACGTGTGAAGAGCTGCCACACAATCTGGCAGACGGCAGCGCCGAGGCCGCACACGAGATAGTAGGTCAGGAAGCGGCGCGTGCCCATGTTTTGCTCGATGAGGCGGCCAAACATCCAGAGGGAGAACATGTTGAAAAGGAGGTGGGTGAACGAGCCGTGGAGGAACATGTAGGTGAATGGCTGCCACATATGGAAGAAGGGTGCGGTAGTGGGCCAGAGGCCACCGTAGTAGGCCAGCACATCGGCGCCGCTGGGAGTGGCGAGAAGAGACTGGAGCAGGAACACGGCCACGTTGAGGCCGATGAGGGTGTATGTGATTTTATAGCTGTTCATCTGTAATATGTAATGTGAGGGCCGTTGATACGGGAGTGTTTCTTGAGAGGGAGGCTGAAGGTGGAGAGGGGCCATCCTTGGGCATTGGTGACGTTGGCGCGGGTGAAGGGTTGCCAGCCGTAGCGCACGGCTATGGGGGTGACGTCGGCGGGGAAGCGGAGAGTGAGGGTGCCGGGTTGCGTGGAACTCTGTTGTCGGCCACGGGCGTCAAGGATAAGAGGCGTGGCCTCTATCCACTCGCCGTCGGGACGCTGCACCTCAAACATGCGGGGAGTGGGAGAGGTAAAGCAGAGGGGCTGGTCGGCGTAATTGAGGGTGAGGCTGCCGGCCTCGAGGTTCCAGTCCGTGGGGGCATAGGGGAGGATGGTGGCCTGCGGCTGCCGGTAGGTGTTGTGGAGGACCAGCGTGGCGAGACGCTCGCCTACGGGGCGCTTCTGGCGCGGATGCACGTCGAGGGAGTCGCCGAGGTCGGAGCAGATGGCCATCCAGGTGTCGGGCAGGCGCTGGGCGAGGCGCCGCTGGGAGTCGCGGAACGCGGGCCACGTAAGGCGCGGGGCAATGCTGCTGAGTTGCACCATGTAGAACGGCAACCGACCGTCGGCACTGCTGAGCGTGCGGCGCCATGACTGGAGCATGAGGGGTAGGAGGCGCTCGTGTTCAGCCACATCCTGCGCGTTGCTCTCGCCTTGGTACCAAATGACGCCGCGGAGCATGTAGCCGCGCAAGGGAGCGATGGCCGCGTTGTAGAGATACACGGGCTGGTAGGGGTGAAGGTGGCCCGCATCGCCCACATTCTCGACGGCCCGACGGCGCACCCAGTCTTGGACGAGAGCGTTGTGGCTCCAGTCCTGGAGAATCTCGGGATGATAGCGCCGGAGGGTGGCGGCGTCAATCCACGACTCCGTAGGACTGCCGCCTACGGCGTTGAGGATGAGTCCGATGTGGACGTCGTCGGCAAGGGAATCGGCAAGGGCGCGACCGAAGTAGTAGGCAATGGCCGAGAAGCGGCTGGCCTCCTCTTCGGAGCAGAGCGTCCAGCCCTTGGAGTTGTCGAAATAGCGGAGAGCATCAACCTCGCGGAGAGCCTCCTCGGGCCAGGGGCCGGGGTTGGTGCGCCAGCGTTCGTGCATACTGAAGAGATGCAGGCGGGGATGGGCGGTGCCGGCTGCCAGGTAGTCGCCGCCGTCGGGGGCAGGGCCGTTGGGGTCGGAGTAGGCCGCGTGGCGGCGGAACTCAGCGTCGTTGTTGAGTTTGAACTCCATGTTGCTCTGACCGGAACAGAGCCATACTTCGCCGACATAGACATTGTGATAGGTATTTTTGCCGAGTTGCAGGTCGTAGGGCCCGCCGGCGGGCATGGGAGGCAGGGAGGCTTGCCACTGGCCTTCGCTGTCGGCCCTCACCTCTGTACTCTGCCCGGCCAACGACACGCTGATGCGCTCGCCCGGCGCGGCATGGCCGGAAAAGAAGAGGGGGGCATGGCGCTGCACCACCATGTTGTCGGAGTAAAGGTGGGGTTCGGGTGAGACGGAAGTTACTTGCGCGTGTGCGAGCGCGCACGTATATAATATAATAAGGAGTGTGATAAGATATTTCTTCATGAAATGACGGTAGGGGGAGGGTACTTAGTTATTGGAAGAGTTGAGGCGCGAATGTTTCTTGCCGTAAGCGAAATAGATGATGAGGCCGAGGATTGTCCACACTGCCATGCGATACCACGTGGCTATGGGGAGCGAGACGATGAGCGTCAGGCTGATGGCTATGCTGCAGAGCGGAATGAAAGGCACCCAGGGCACGCGGAAATAGGATGCGGATTCGCCAGAGTCCTGTGGGGATATGGGGTGAGAGCCCTCAGGAGAAGCATCGGCGGTGGCCGATGAGGCTTGGGACTTTCGGTCACGGTGGCGGAGCACAATGACGGCGGCGCATACGAAAGTGAAGGCGAAGAGCGTGCCGATGCTACAAAGTTCGCCGGCGGCGCGTCCGGACATTAAACCTGCCATCAGAGCCATGGCAACCGTCACGAAGAGGCTGCTCTTCCATGGTGTGCGCCAACGGGGATGAATGCTGCTGAAACCTTTAGGCAGCATGCCGTCCTGCCCCATCACCATAAAGATGCGGCTCTGTGCTATCTGCATGACGAGTATGACGCTGCTGTAGCCGAGGAGTATAGCCAGCACGATGAGTTTGTTGAGCCACGGCCAGGGCATGTGGGAAATGGCTACCGACACGGGGGCTATGCTGTCGGCTCCCTGGAATTCGCGATAGTTGGCCACGCCGGTGAGGACGTAGCTGAAGAGAGCATAGATAATCATTACCACCACGAGGGAACCGAGGATGCCTATGGGCATGTTGCGGCGGGGATTGCGCGTTTCCTGCGCCAGTGTGCTCACGGAGTCGAAGCCCAGGAAGGCAAAGAAGGCGATGCCTGCGCCGCGGAGGATACCAGAGGCACCGAAGGAGCCGAACTCGCCCGTGTTGGCGGGGATGTAGGGTGTAAGGTTCTCGGCCTTGATGTAGCGCCAGCCCAGAATAATGAAGAGGAAGATGATGATGAGTTTCAGCGCTACGATAATGTTGTTAACCCAAGAGCTCTGTTGAATACCGCGAATGAGGAAAGTGCTCATCAGTCCGGCGATGAGCAGCGCGGGAAGGTTGATGACGCCCCCTTCCGCCGGACAGGCGGCGAGTGCCGGAGGGATGTGGATACCGCAGTCGGCGAGGAAATTCTGGAAATACTGGCTCCACGACACGCAGACTACCGTGCCGCCCACCATATATTCCAGAATAATGTTCCAGCCTACAATCCATGCCGGCAGTTCGCCGATGGTGGCATAGGTATAGGTGTAGGCCGACCCGCTGATGGGCATGCGGCTGGCCAGTTCGGCATAACACAGTCCCGTGAGTCCGCAGATGCAGGCAGCAATGACGAAGGAGAGTGTGATGGCCGGCCCCGTGTGATTGGCAGCGATGGTGCCGGTCACGCTGAAGATGCCCGCACCCACTATTATGCCGATGCCCAAGACTATGAGCTTGAAGGGCGTGAGCGTGCGTTGCAGCGAGCCCTCGCCGTGGGACGAGGATTCTTGCAGGAGAGCCTGAGCGGACTTTATGCGGAAGATAGAATACATTTTAGGCATCGGGCAGTGAGGCGAAGGCGAGGGCGTAGCAGCGTATTTGCTTCACCATAGCCAGCAGACCGTTGGAGCGGGTAGGGGAGAGGTGCTCCTGAAGGCCTATCTCGCGGATGAAGTAGAGGTCGGCGGCGAGAATGTCCTGCGGCGTGTGGTCGTTCACCACGCGGAGGAGAAGCGTGACAATGCCTTTCACGATGAGGGCGTCGCTCTCGGCGCGGAAGTGAAGGAGGCCGTCGGGTGTGTGCTCGCATACGAGCCACACGCGGCTCTGGCAACCGTCGATGAGGTTGTCGGGCGTCTTGTCGCTCTCGGGCAGGGCGGACTGCTCCTCGCCCATGTCGATGAGGAGCTGGTAGCGGTCCATCCAGTCGTCAAGGAGTGAGAACTCCTCAATGACTTCGTCTTGTATTTCGTTAATTGTGCTCATGAAGGAGTTGGAAGAGGGTTTGACCCACGGCCTGGAGCGTTTCTTTGGAGATATTCTCGGGTGTGTCGGCCGTGGTGTGCCAGGTGGGGCCAAAGGAGGGTATGCCGGCCTGGTCGTAGTAAGGGATGATGTCGATGGTGGGTATGCCGGCCTCGTTCATGGGGCCGTGGTCATCGGTGATGAAGCTGCCGTCCTTCTTGGGGAAGAACTCTGCAGCGCCTGTTGTCTCTGCTGCGGCCCAGGTGCGGGCCACGAGCCAGGAGGCATAGCGCATGGAGAAGCCCTCGTAGCAGAAGCGGGCACCGCGGCCACCTACCATGTCGAGGAGAATGCCCCATTCGTAGGGTGTGGCGTTGTGTTGGGCCCAGTATTGGGCACCGAGGGCGAAGGAGCCGTCGTGCTCGTCGCTGCCGTAGTCTTCAAGGTCGAAGCATACGAAGTGGACAGGGCGCTTGGGGGATACTTCCTTTATTTGCCGGGCCATCTCCAACATTACCGCCACGCCGGAGGCACCGTCGTTGGCGGCCATGACAGGCTCTTCGTGTTTGCTCTCGTCGGGGTCGGCATCGGCCCAGGGGCGGGAATCCCAGTGGGCGGAAAAGACGACGGGCGCCACGGTGCTGTCAGCCTGCTGGGGCGTATAGCGGGCTATGATGTTGCGGCATTGGAAGGTTTTGCCGTCCCACATGGTGAGGGGTGCCACTTGTTCTTCCACGTCGAGGCCGAGGCTGCGGAAGCGCTGCATGAGCCAGTCGCCGCACTGCCGGTGAGCCGTTGAGCCGGGCACGCGGGGGCCGAACTCGCACTGTCTCACAATGAAGTGGTAGGCGGAGTCGGCGCAGAAAACCACCTTGCAGGTGTCGGCCTCGGCCATGGTTTCCGTGGTCTTCGGGCCACAGCTGCATAAAAGGGCCGAGGCTATTATTAATAAAAGGTATATCTGTTTCATGATGTTTTACAAAGGTGGGGCACGGTATGATACCTTGCAGGCGAAGCAGGTGGAAACGCTAATTTTGGCATTCGGCCAGCACGCGGCGGAAGTTGTCGCCCCAGATGCGGCAGATGTCGTTGTCGGAGAAGCCCGCCTGAAGAAGGCGCTCGGTGATGTGGAGCATGTCGGATGCATCGTGCAGTCCGGGCACGCCGCCGTCGCCGTCAAAGTCGGAGCCAATACCCACGTGCTCGATGCCGCACACCTCTATCATGTGCAGGAGGTGCTGCATGAACGTGTCGATGGTGGCGTTGCCGTCTGCGGCGAGGAAGTAGGGGTACATCGTGCACTGTACCACGCCGCCCTGTGCGGCGATGGCACGCAGTTGTTCGTCGGTGAGGTTGCGGGGATGGTCGCAAAGTGCGCGGCAACAGGCATGGGTGGCGGCGATGGGCTTACTGCTTTCGGTCAGGACGTCGGCCACGGTCTTTGCACTGGCATGGCTCACGTCGATGAGGAGGCCGAGGCGGTTCATCTCATGCACCACTTCGCGGCCGAAGGGCGAGAGACCGCCCCATTCCTCGTCGTGTTCGTCCTTGCGGGGACGGGCCGAGTCGCAAATGTCGTTGTGGCCGTTGTGGCAGAGCGTGATGTATTCTGCGCCGAGGTCGCGATAATGGGCGAGGAGGCCGAGGTCCTTGCCGATGGCGTAGCCGTTTTCTATTCCGAAGTGTACGAAGAGCGGGCCGAGACCTTCGCGGAGAGCATCGTCGAGTTGTTGGCGCGTGGTCTCCACCTGGCGGCGGGCATCGGCATAGCCTTCTGCGGTGCGTGGGCCTTGCGGAATGTAACTCACCATAAACACCTCGTCAAGGTGACCCTCGGCGGCCTTCACGGCATCTACGAGGCAGTGGGGGTTGCGGTGCAGGAGGTCGGGGCGGAAAGCGGGGTCGTCTGCCTGCTCCGTCATGGCGTGGAAGGTCATCGGCGTGTCGCAGTGGGAATCGAGGGTGAGGATGGCGGCGTGCAGTTCCAGCGCGCGGCAGTAGAGGCTGGCGGCCTCCACGAAGCGGCTGAAGAGATGCGCGGAGAGTTCGCTTCCGGTCAGGCATTCGGGGTGCCACTGCACGCCGAGCAGGAACGATTCGCCCACGTTGCCTTCCACGGCCTCCACCACACCGTCGGGGGCGAGGGCTGCTACGTGCATCAGCGGCCCTGCGGTCAGCACGGCCTGATGATGGAACGAATTGACGGCATAGCCTTCAAAGCGCTCGTCGAGTACGCCGGCGGTGTCTGCCAGATGAATGGTATGCGTGGCGCATGAGCGGGGTGCATCCTGCGAGTGTTTCAGCAATGTCTTGTCGGCGTCCTCTTCGGTGCGGCATGCGGCGATGTCCTGCGCCACCGTGCCGCCCAGAGCGGCGGCCAACACCTGGCAACCGCGGCATATTCCCATCACGGGGATGTTGCGCTGATGCGCCAGGCGGCAGAGCTGCAACTCAAAGAGGTCGCGGCCGGGCTTGATGCCGTGCAGTTGGGGGATGGGCTGTTCACCGAGCCAGAGAGGGTTGAGGTCGGCGCCGCCGGTCAGCAGCAGACCGTCAATTTGCTCCAGTTGTTCGATGACCTCTTCCACATTTTCCGTGGGGGGCAGCAGCAGGGGCATACCGCCGGCATGGCGTATGGACTCGTAGTAGGCACAGGCCAGTTCGGCACCCTTGTCACCGAGGTTGGTGGTGATGCCGATGACGGGGCGCGAGCTTTGCCGCATGATATGTTCGCTTAGGGCGTCGTCGTAGCGGCGGCTCTCGCGGGCCAAAGAGTATTGTTCAATCATTGCGCTTAGGATTTTTAGGGAACCACCCTTTTCTTACTCGTTCCTTCTGTTCGAAGAGTTCCTTGATGCTCCAGAAGGCGCAGAAGCCTATGATGGCGAGCAGCGTACTCCAGAAGAGACTTGCCATAAGCACCGCTCCAATGCAGCATCCTGCCCCAGTGAGCAGAAACAGAGGCCAGGGGCGCGTGCCGAAATAGTATTCTGTCTTGATTACAATAGGGTGGCACACACCGATGATGAGGAAGGTGAGTGCACCGAGCAGTAGGCCTTGAATGTGCATGGTTTATTCCTCCGCTGTAGCCTTGCTTCCGCGGCGGCGCTTGTTATCGGGGGTTTCGCTGAGGTGGAGAGGGATGGTGCGGGAGAAACTCTGATGCAGGGAAATCAGTGTCTCGGTGTTGCTTACGCCCTCAATTTGGCAGATGGTGTCGAGCAGGCGCATCAGGTCGGCATTGTTGCGGCAGAAGAGGCGCAGCATCATGGCGTAGGCACCGGTGGTGTAGTGGCACTCCACCACTTCGGGGATTTTCTTCAGGTCTTCCGAAACGCTGGCGAACTTCATGCCTTGCGAGAGCGTCACCCCGATGAAGGTACACGTGTCGTAGCCGAGGCTTTCGGGGTTTACTTGATAGCCGGTGTTGCTTATGACACCGTTCTTCTTCATGCGCTCCACGTGCTGGTGGACGGCGGCGCGGCTCACGCCGAGTCGTTCGGCGATGTCCTTGAAGGCCACGCGGGCATCCTGTGTCAGGAATTCCAAAATCTGTTTGTCGAGTGAATCAATCATGTATTAATGTTTTTTGTTTAATGATGAAAGCTTAATGATGAAAGTTTAATGTTGAATGATGAAAGTTTAATGTTGAGTGAATGTCCTTTCAATGTATATGTATCAACATTTCCCCATTCTTCCCCTCTCTTTCGGAGAGGGGTGGCGCGGCACGCAGTGTCCGCGACGGGGTGAGGTCTTTATTAACTTTACAGTTGCTGCATCTCATGCAGGCGGCGGTAGTAGCCGTTCAGTTCCAGCAGTTCGGCATGGGTGCCGCGCTCCACTATTTTCCCTTCGTGCAGCACGCATATCTCATCGGCGTTGCGGATAGTGCTGAGGCGGTGGGCGATGGCGATTGTCGTGCGCGTCTTCATCAGACGTTCAAGGGCTTCCTGCACGAGGCGTTCGCTCTCGGTGTCGAGGGCGGAGGTGGCTTCGTCGAGAATGAGAATGGGCGGGTTCTTCAAGATGGCGCGGGCGATGCTTATGCGTTGCCGCTGGCCGCCGGAGAGACGGCAACCGCGGTCGCCGACGGGGGTGTCGTAGCCCTGTTCCGACTGCATGATAAACTCGTGGGCGTTGGCAATCTTCGCGGCCTCTTCCACGCGCTTCCTGAGGGCCTCGCGCTCCTCGTCGGTGGTGGGCACGGGGGCTCCGAAGGCGATATTCTCAAAGAACGAGGCATTGAAGAGGATGGCCTCCTGATTGACGTTGCCTATGAGGCCGCGCAGGGAGGAGATGGTGAGTCCTCTCACGTCTTTGCCGTCGATGGTGATGCTTCCGCTCCCCACGTCGTGGTATCGCGGGATGAGGTCCACCAGTGTGCTCTTGCCCGAACCGCTCTGGCCCACGAGGGCTATGGTCTGGCCTTTCTTCACGGTGAGGTTTACGCCGTGCAGCACCTCTCTCTCATCGTTATAGCTGAAGCTCACGTCGCGCAGTTCTATGCTGTCGTTCAGGTTGTCTATGTTTTGTGCGCCGGGGGCTTCCTTGATGGGGTTGGGGGCGTCCAGAATGCGGTTGATACGTTCCATCGACGCCAGACCTTTCTGTATCGCGTAGCTCGCCTTGCTCAAGTCCTTGATGGGCTGCAGCGTGCTATACATGATGACGAGGTAGTAGATAAAGATATTCGCGTCTATGCTGCTCTTTCCGCTGAAGATGAGCCAGCCGCCGAACCACAGCACCACCACAATCATCACTGTGCCGAGGAATTCGCTCACGGGGTGTGCCGCACTCTGCCTTATGCCCACGCGGCAGGCCAGGCGGCGGTAGTCGTCGTTCACTTGTTCAAAGCGTGTCATCATCTTCCGCTCAGCAATGAAGGCCTTGATGATGCGCAGGCCGCCCAGTGTCTCCTCAATCTGGCTCATACTGTCGGAGAGGCGGGCCTGCATGGTGAGGCTCTTGGCTTTCAGTTTCTTTCCCACGCTGCCGATACCCCAGGCCAGCAAGGGCACCACGAGAAGCACGAACAGCGTCAGCTGCCAACTGATGGCCACCAGCGTACTGACGTACACCACGATGAAAATCGGGTTTTTGATGAGCATATCCAGCGACGAGGTGATGCTGGCGTCCACTTCGTTCACGTCGGTGCTGACGCGGGTGAGGATGTCGCCCTTGCGCTCCTCGCTGAAGAAGGAGAGGGGCAGCCCCAGTATCTTGCGGTAGATATCAGCCCTGATGTCGCGCACCACGCCGGTACGCAGCGGCATCAGCATGGCCGACCCGCCGAAATAAGTGGCCGTCTTGAGCAGCGTGAGCACCGACAGCACGATGCCCAACAGCAGGAGGGTGGTGGCGGGACCGTACTGTGCGATGAGTTCCTGCGAGTAGTAGTAGCCGTTGTTCTTGGCTACGTCGATGAAGTTCCCCATGCCGCCAGTGCCCCACGGCATGAAGTCGTAGTGGGCGGTATTTATTTGGAAGAGTATCTGGAGTATGGGGAGTATCAGCGTGAACGAAAACACGTTGAAGAGGGCTGCCAGCACGTTCATCAGGAGTGTGCCGGCTATGTAGCGTTTGTAGTGGGCAAAGTACTTGCCCATGATTTGGAAGAAAGCCTTCATACTGGACTTTTTAGGCGATAGATCGCCGCGGAGTGGCTCTTATTTGCGGCCGAAGTCAGCGGGTATCTCTCCCCACTGCTCCGTTTGCCATTTTATCACGGGGTTTCTATACTGATGGGTGCGCAGCCAGAACTCGGCGCGCACGACGAGGTCGAGGAGCTGGGCCGTCTGCGGCGTGCGTTGCAGTTTGGTGCCGCATTTCTTCTTCTTCACCCACGTCTGTGCGGTGGCGGAGTCGGAATACACCGGCATATCGTGGAAGCCTTGATTCTCAAGCAGGGCCAGGGCGTGCACGATGGCCAGGAACTCACCTATATTGTTCGTCCCGTGCACCGGCCCGAAGTGGAACAGCACCTGTCCCGACGGCATGTGTATCCCACGATACTCCATCGGCCCGGGATTGCCCGAACAGGCGGCATCCACCACCACGCAACTCCTTATTTCCTGCGTTTCTGCCATACGGTTTACATACGTTCCGGCATTTCAATGCCTAGTAGCCCCATGCCGTTCTTTACGATTTGGGCCACATTCTTCGACAGCGCGAGCCTGAACATCTTCTTGGCCTCATCCTCTTCCTTCAGGATACTGAAGTCGTGGTAGAATTGGTTGTATTCCTTCACGAGGTCATAGCAGTAGTTGGCTATCACGCTGGGCGAGCAGTCCTGCCCGGCCGTGCGCACCACTTCGGCAAACTGTGCCATGTGCTGGATGAGTTCTTCCTCCTTCGTGCTGATTGCCACGTCGGCGGGCAGGCCGGCTTCCACGTTGAGGCCCTGCTCGGCGGCCTTGCGCAGGACGGAGCGGATACGGGCGTAGGTGTACTGGATGAAAGGCCCGGTGTTGCCGTTGAAGTCGATACTCTCCTCGGGGTTGAACAGCATGTTCTTGCGGGCGTCCACCTTCAGGAGGAAGTACTTCAGGGCGCCCATGCCCACGATGCGGGCCGTTTCCTGCTTCTCCTCCTCCGTCATGTCGTCATTCTTGCCGGCGGCGTCCATTGTGGCGCGTGCGTCGGCAATCATGGCGGCCACGAGGTCGTCGGCGTCCACCACGGTGCCCTCGCGGCTCTTCATCTTGCCGTTGGGGAGTTCCACCATGCCGTAGGAGAAGTGCACGAGGCCCTTGCCCCACTCGAAGCCGAGCTTGTCCAGCAGTATGGAGAGCACCTGGAAGTGGTAGTTCTGCTCGTTGCCCACCACATACACCATCTTGTCGATGGGGAAGTCCTGGAAGCGGAGTTTGGCGGTGCCGATGTCCTGCGTCATATACACGCTCGTACCGTCGGAGCGCAGCAGCAGTTTCTCGTCGAGGCCTTCGCCGGTGAGGTCGGCCCATACGCTGTTGTCGGGGCGGCGGTAGAAGATGCCTTTCTTCAGGCCTTCCTCCACCTTTTCCTTACCCTCCAGATACGTCTGGCTTTCGTAGTATATCTTGTCGAAGCTCACGCCCAGGGCCTTGTAGGTCTCGTCGAAGCCGGCATACACCCACGTGTTCATTTTCTCCCACAGGCTGCGCACCTCCGTGTCGCCCTGCTCCCATTTCACGAGCATCTCGTGGGCCTCCTTGATGAGGGGAGCCTCCTGTTTGGCCTCGTCTTCGCTGAGGCCCTGTGCCATGAGGGCGTGCACCTCCTCGCGGTAGTGCTTGTCGAAGAGCACGTAGTAGTCGCCGATGAGGTGGTCGCCCTTCTTGCCGCTGCTTTCGGGCGTCTCGCCGTTACCCCAGCGCAACCATGCCAGCATTGACTTGCAGATATGTATGCCGCGGTCGTTCACGATGTTGGTGCGCACCACGCGGTTGCCGTTTGCGGCGGCAATCTGGCTGACGGCCCAGCCCAGGAGGTTGTTGCGCACGTGGCCGAGGTGGAGCGGCTTGTTCGTGTTCGGCGATGAGTATTCTATCATCACCAGCGGGCTCTCCTCAGTGGCGCTTACGAGGCCATACTGTGGGTCGGCGTTGATTTCGTCCAGGAGTCCGAGCCATGCCTGCGGGGCTATGACGAGGTTGAGGAAGCCTTTCACCACATTGTAGGCGCTGACGAGCGCCGTGTTCTCCTTGAGGTATCGGCCCATGTCCTCGCCCGTCTCCTCGGGGCGCTTGTGGCTCTGGCGGAGGAGGGGGAAGGTGACGAGCGTGAGGTGTCCTTCAAACTCGGGGCGGGTCTTTTGAATCTGAATCTGCGCGGCGTCAACCTGTGCGCCGTAGAGGACAGCCACGGCCTGTACGGCGGCGGCTTGCAGTTGTGTTTCGAGTGTCATGCTGTATGTATTGTTTTTATATTCTCCTGTTGGGGCGTATAATAATTGCGGGCGCAAAGATACTAAAAAAAACGCAGATGCCCAAGCTTTCCCTCCTATTATATATAAAAATGAACGCGCGCGGGCGTAAAATGTCTTACGCCCTGCCGTTTTCCTTGCGTTTTTGCCGTTTCCCCCTTCGCTCAGCCAATCTCGGCTTTCGCTCTGCCGGTCTTGGCTTTCCGTTAATGTTCCGTCCTCTTTTGTTTTGCGAATTTCCCCTTCGGTTACATTTCAACAGCTGTTAAAATCAATGTCAACAGCTGTTGACACGTTTTTAGAAGGGGATTAGTGAGAACGGGGGAGGAGCCGGGAAAATTACAAGGCTCTGCAAGGGGCGCCGCAACGGGTTGCAACGCGATGAAATACTGCCTGATAGAACAAAAGTCCCAACGCCCTCCGCCGTGAACGGCGAACCGCTCGCCGGCAGCCGCGGAAAGGCACAAAAAACGGCCCCGGAATGACTCTGGGGCCGGCATGGCGGAGGTACTCCCACCGGGAATCGAACCCGGATCTACTCTTTAGGAGAGAGTTGTTCTATCCATTGAACTATGGGAGCGGGACAGTTGACAGCGGAATGTGGATTGCCGGCCGCGAAAGGGCTTGTTTAGGCAACTCTGCGTGTCAAATTTTTCTACAGCGGTGCAAAGATACGAAAAAAAAGCGAGCCGACGGCAATTAGTTCGGGGCTTTTTGCGTAATTTTGCGCGAAACCATGAAAAAGAACTCCCCGAAAAGGGGAAAGTAAATCTCTAAATTTTATTTTTTATTATGATTACCGCAATAGTAGCGTTTTTCATCGCGGGCTATCTCTGCATTGCCCTCGAGAGTGTCATTAAGGTAAACAAGGCAGCCACCGCCATCATCATGTGTGTGGGCTGCTGGGTCATGTATGCCGTGGGCGGTCTGTGCCCGGGCTCTCTGGAAGAGGTCATCGGCAAGAACCTCGGCGAGGCCGGCACCACGCTGTTCTTCCTGCTGGGTGCCATGACCATCGTAGAAGTAGTAGATAAGCACGGTGGCTTCAACCCCGTGCGCAAGCTCCTGCAAACCCATAGCAAAAGAGCCCTCCTGTGGAAGATGTCAATCCTGACGGCCTTCCTGAGCGCCGTGCTCGACAACCTTACCACTTCCATCGTGATGATAATGCTGCTGCGCAAGCTCATATACGACCGCGACGCACGCCTTATCTATGCTTCGATGATCATCATCGCCGCCAACTCCGGCGGTGCCTTCTCCCCCATCGGCGACGTGACGACCATCATGCTCTGGAACGGCGGCTTCATCACCGCCCTTGGCGTAATCAGCGAGATTTTCATACCCTCCATGATAAGCTTCCTCATCCCGTGCTTCATCCTGCAGTACCAGTTGCACGGCGAAGTGGGCGGCGCCGAAGATAATGAAGAAGCCGTGCGCCAGACAGCCCTCGGCCGTCCGCAGCGTACCGCTATCTTCTGCCTCGGCGTGGGCGGCCTCTGCTGCGTTCCCGCATTCCACATGGCCACTGAGCTTCCGCCGTTCCTCGGCATCCTCTGCGTGCTCGGTATCCTGTGGGCCGTGACGGAAATCTTCTACCGCCAGCACCCCGAGGACGACGACAAGGCCATGCGCGTGACGCAGTTGCTGCCCCGCGTGGATTTGAGCACCATACTCTTCTTCCTCGGCATCCTTATGGCCGTGAGCGTATTGGCCGAAGTGGGCGTGCTCGCCGCCCTGGGCGAGTGGCTCGACGATACTATACACAGCCACTACCTCGTGACCGGCACCATCGGCGTGCTGAGTGCCATCGTCGATAACGTGCCTCTCGTAGCCGGCTCTATGCAGATGTATCCGATAGCCGAAATGGGCGACATGGCTCAGGACGGCATCTTCTGGCAGCTCCTGGCCTACTGCGCCGGCGTGGGCGGCAGCATGCTGATTATCGGCAGCGCCGCCGGCGTGATGGTGATGGGCCTCGAGAAAATCACCTTCGGCTGGTACATGAAGAAAATCTCCTGGGTGGCCGCCCTCGGCTACGTGGCCGGTATCGGCGTCTATTACGTGGAGAAAATGATTTTCTAAAATATCAAGGGTGTGGTGGAGACGTATGCCTCCACCATACCTTATTATTATTTACGCGCGCGAAAGAAATTGCGTAAACTCACCATCGAGGAACTCCACCGGCTGGACGCGGCAGAGTTTCGTGCGGCAGAGAAAATGCCATTGGTCATAGTCCTCGATAATGTACGGAGCCTGCACAACGTAGGCTCTGTGCTGCGCACGGCGGACGCCTTCCGCCTGGAGGAAGTGTGCCTGTGCGGCATCACGGCCACGCCGCCGTCGGCGGAAATCCATAAGACGGCGCTCGGAGCAGAAGACAGCGTGCGCTGGTCCTATCACGAAGACACCCTCTCCTGCGTCAGCAGCCTCCGGGAGCGGGGCTACCGCACCGTGGCCGTGGAACAGGTGACGGGAAGCGAGAAGCTGGGCGAATGGCAGGCCGTGAAGGCCGGCGCCGTGCAGCCCCTGGCCCTCATACTGGGCAACGAGGTGAAAGGCGTGCGCCAGGACGTCGTGGACCTCTGCGACGAGGCGCTGGAGATACCGCAGTACGGCACGAAACATAGCCTCAACGTCAGCGTAACGGCCGGCATCGTCATCTGGGAAGCCGTCAGGCAGTTGCAGAAATACGTGCGGCTGGCCGTGCTCGCCAGTGTAGTCCTGCTTGCCACCGCACTGAATACTGCCGCGGCCGCTACCGCACCCGCCGCATCGGCCGTGAACGACACCCTGCCCGACATAGCCCTGCCCCTCACCCTGCAAATCACAAAGGCAGCCTACAAGGGCGACAGCATCCCCAACGTTAAGCTGCCCGTACTCTACAAGTATCCGCCCAAGACCTTCAGAAGCACCAAGGAACAGCAGGAGTACACCCGCCTGGTACGCAACATCAAGAAAGTGCTCCCCCTGGCCAAGATGGCAAGACACACCATCATCGAAACCTATGACTACCTGGAGACGCTCCCCACGAAGGAAGCCCGCGAAAAGCACGTGAAAGCCGTGGAGGCCGGCATCAAGCAGCAATACGGTCCCCTGGCGCGGCGCATGAGCAAGACACAGGGCCGCATACTCGTAAAACTAATCGACAGGGAGTGTAATCAGACGGGCTACGCCATCGCAAAAGCTTTCGTCGGCTCCCTGAAAGCCAATGTCTATCAGGGCATCGCTTTCGTCTTCGGCCAGAGTCTGACGAAACACTACGACCCTGAAGGCGAGGATGCCGAAATGGAGCGCATCGTAAGACTCGTGGAGTCGGGACAACTGTAGGAAAAGACACTGCGGCAACGGCAAAAAGTGCCGAAAGAGCTGCAAAAATAGCCGCGGCAAGCCTAAAATGCACCCAAAATGCAAGTTTTGGGGCAAGAAACCTTGCTGTTAAAAAAAAAATGTGTAAATTTGCACGCTCAAAATGTCCATCCGTGCCCTTTTGGCGCACAACAGACAATAACTAAAACAACAATAATAACAACAAAATGCAAAACAAAGGATTTGTAAAAGCCATTGCAGTGCTGATGGGTCTGATTTGCTGTTTCTACTTCAGCTTCAGTTTCGTCACTTCCCACTATGAGAAGAAGGCCGCCGCAATGAGCGAACAGCAGGGCAAGATCTATCTCGACTCCCTGCGCTCCGAGAATGTATGGCTCGGCTATGACTACAAACACTGCGAGGAACTGCAGATTGGCCTCGGCCTTGACCTGAAGGGCGGCATGAACGTCATCCTTGAAGTCAGCGTGCCCGACGTCGTGAAGAACCTTGCCGGCAGCAATGTCAACGAGCCCCAGTTCAAGAAGGCCTTCGACGAGGCCGTGAAAATCGCCAAGAACGGCGAAGACGACTTCGTGGACATCTTCGTCAAAGAGTTCCAGAAACAGAACGGCCAGAACCTCCTCGGCGGCGTCTTCGCCAACAGCCTGAAGGAGGCCAACATCACTCCCAACTCCACCGACGAGAAAGTGAAGGCCGCCCTCATCGCCGAGGTCAAGGCTGCCGTCAACAACTCTTACCAGGTCGTGCAGCAGCGTATCGACCGCTTCGGCGTGGCTCAGCCCAACATCCAGATTCTGGAGGGCAAGGGCCAGATGGGCCAGATTATGGTGGAAATGCCCGGCATCAAGGAGCCCGAACGTGTGCGTAAGCTCCTCGAAGGCTCCGCTAACCTCGAATTCTGGGAGACCTATCGCGCCACCGACCTGCAGGGCGCCCTCCGCAGCCTCGATTCCCGCATGACGGGCAAGGCTGAGGCCGCCGACACCACCGCTGCCGAGCAGCCCGCCGCCGAAACCGCCGAGGCCGACAAGGCTCAGGCCGATACGGCCAAGACCCTCTTCGCCGAGAAACCCGCCGCAGAAGGCGAGGAAAAGGCTGAAGTGCCCGCCATCGACGACAAGGCACGCCAGAAGGCCATCGCCGCTCATCCCCTCCTCGCCCGCCTGCAACAGGTCGGCATGGGTGGTGACGGATGTGTCGTAGGCTTCGCCGACAACAACGACACTGCCGCCGTGATGAAGATTCTCACCAGCGCTCAGGCCCGCCAGGTGCTCCCCGCTGACGTTCACTTCGCATGGGGCGTGAAGCCCAGCGAATACGTGAAGGGCAACTTCTTTGAACTCTATGCTCTGAAGAAGACTAACGGCGCTGCCGCCATGGCCGGCGACGTTATAGCCGACGCTAAGGACGACTACGACCAGTACCATCGCCCCATCGTCAGCATGACTATGAACACTCAGGGCGCCCGCGACTGGGCCACTCTCACCCGCAAGAACATCAAGCGCCCCGTGGCCATCGTCCTCGACGGCTTCGTCTATAGCGCTCCCGTCGTTCAGAACGAAATCACCGGCGGCACCAGCCAGATTTCCGGTAACTTCACCGGCGAGGACACCAAGGACCTCTCCAACGTGCTGAAGTCCGGTAAGATGCCCGCCCCCACCACCATCGTTTCCGAGGAAACCGTAGGCCCGAGCCTCGGCGCAGCCTCCATCAAGGCCGGCTTCATCAGCTGTATCGTCGCCTTCATCCTCCTGATGATCTTCATGTGCCTCTACTACGGCTTCATCCCCGGCATGGTGGCCAACATGGCTCTGCTCATCAACTTCTTCTTCACCTTCGGCGTGCTGACCTCCTTCCAGGCAGCCCTGACGATGAGCGGTATCGCCGGTCTCGTACTCTCGCTGGGTATGGCCGTGGATGCCAACGTGCTTATCTACGAACGCACGAAGGAAGAGCTGCGCAACGGCAAGAACATCCGCCAGGCCCTCGCCGACGGTTACGGTAACGCCTTCAGCGCCATCTTCGACTCCAACCTGACCTCCATCATCACCGCCGTTATCCTGTATAACTTCGGCACAGGCCCCATCCGCGGCTTCGCCATGACCCTCGGCATCGGCATTGTAGCCAGCTTCTTCACCGCAGTATGGGTAACCCGCATCGTTTACGAACACTTCCACAACAAGGACAAGTGGCTCGGCCTCACTTTCATGACGCCGCTGAGCAAGAAGTTCATGGTTGAGAAGCAGTACACCTTCATGTCCGCCGCCAAGAAGAGCTTCATCATCTTCGGCGTGCTCGTCATCGTAGGCATCGCCTCCCTCTTCGTGCGCGGCCTGCAGCAGGGCATCGACTTCACCGGCGGTCGCAACTACATCGTAGAGTTCGAGCAGAAGGTAACCTCCGAAGAGGTTGACGCCGTGGTAAGCGAGGTCATCCACGCTCAGGACGCCAACGCCGCCGTAAGCTGTCTGGACATCGTGACCACCAGCAACCCCGCCGTGCGCATCTCCACCTCCTATCGCATTGGCGAGAGCGGTGCCGAGGTTGACCAGGAAGTTGAGCACCTCATCTGGCAGGCTCTGCACGACAAGGGTCTCGTGAAGGCCAACTACGACACCTTCAAGGACCGCGACAACAAGACGGGCGGCTCCATCATCAGTGCCCAGAAGGTAGGCGCCACCGTTGCCGCCGACATGACGCGCGGTGCCACGAAGAGCGTATTCTTCTCGCTCATCGCCATCTTCCTCTACATCCTCTTCCGCTTCCGCAACGTGGCCTTCTCCGTCGGCGCCGTAGGTGCCCTGACGGTGGATACCTTCCTCATCATCGCCATGTACTCCCTCTGCTGGGGATGGATGCCCTTCTCCCTCGAAGTCGATCAGACCTTCATCGCCGCCATCCTGACGGCCATCGGTTACTCCATCAACGATAAGGTGGTAGTCTTCGACCGTATCCGCGAGGAGCTCGGCCTGCACCCCAACCGCAGCCACTTCGACGTGTTCAACATGTCCATCAACGCCACGCTGACCCGTACCATCATGACGTCGCTCACCACCCTCCTGGTGCTCCTCTGCATCTTCTTCCTCGGCGGTGACAGCATCCGCTCCTTCGCCTTCGCCATGATACTCGGTGTAGTCTTCGGCACCTGCTCCTCCATCTTCCTTGCCGCCCCCATCGCCCTGCGCGTACTCGGCAAGCAGGCCAAGAAGCAAGCCGCCAAGGCTGAGGCATAAACAGACATCCCGCAGCCCCGCGGCTGCCAAGTGCATAAAAAGCGCCAGACTCCGTCCGGCGCTTTTTTTGTGCCTGAAAGAGAAGAATTAGTCCCCTTCTAATTTCAACTAGTCCGCTTTTAGTTGCAATTAGTTCCCATTTAATTCAAATTAGTCCTGATTTAATTTGAATTAGTTCCCATTTAATTTGCACTAGTCCTCTTTTAATTTTTCCTACTTCCCTTTCAGTGAAAATTAAAAGGGAACAAGCGAAAATTAAAAGGGAAGAAACGTCATGCGCAAGGAAAGAATCATAAAAATCATAAGGCATCATGCTTATCATCATAGCCGCGCAGCGCATTAAGCCTGCGGCGCGATATAGATTTATATGATGGAGTATGATTTTTATGATTCTTTCTCCGCACTGAAAGGGAAGAAAGGAAAATTAAAAGGGAAGAAGGAAAATAACAAGGGGGAGAAGCGAAAACTGAAAGGGATGAAGGGAAAACTAAAAGGGAACAAAGACAGGATAAAAGGACAGGTATCGCGAGGGTTTCACGACCGTCGCAGTTTCACGCGGGAGGCCTGCCCAGGAGCAGCGGAGGAGATTATAAATGTAAGGCGAGGATGGTAGAAAAGTGGCTTAAAAGGGACGTCGGATGAAAAAAAGAGTGGCGGAATGCAAAAAAAAGGAGCGAAAGTTGGTCGGGCCGGGGAAAATAGTTAACTTTGCACGCTATGAAATGTAAAATGCTGTCAAAGATTGCGGCAAGTGTGGTCCTGACGCTTGCCCTCGCGGGATGTAAAGCTCCCACTGACATTGCCTATTTCCAGGATATGTATGAGGCTCAGAGTGCTGCCGTGCAGCAGATGAGCGAGATAAAGGTGAAGCCCATGGATCGCCTGACGATAGTGGTGAAGAGCCGTTCGTATGAGGTGGCCGAGGAACTTAACCTTATGACCCAGGCTACGCGCGTGGGCAACACGGCCTCTATGGGCCGCGCCAGCACGTCGAACGCCATGAGCTACTACACCGTGGATGAGAACGGCAACATCGACATGCCCAAACTCGGCCTCGTGCACGTGGGCGGCATGACGCGCTCGGAGATAGCGGCGCACGTGAAGGCCCAGCTCGTGGAAAGGCAGCTGGTGCTGGATCCTACGGTGACGGTGGAGTACGTGGACATGAACTACAGCGTGCTGGGCGAGGTGAACACCCCCGGTATGTTTACCTTCGACCGCGAGCGCATCACGCTGCTGGAGGCCATCAGTAAGGCCGGCGACCTGACGATTACGGGCGAGCGCAAGCGCGTCAGCGTGATACGCCGCGAGGGCGACGAGCAGAAACACTACTACGTGGATCTGACTGACGCCAAGAGCATGTATCAGAGCCCCGTGTATTACTTGAAGCAGGATGACATCGTGTATGTGGAGCCCAATGCCAAGCGTATGCGCGAGAGCCGCCCGAACGGCAACACGTTCAACACGGCTTCGTTCTGGGTGGGCATCGTGAGCATGGTGGCCTCGCTGACGGGCATCGTAGTGAACATTGTTAATAAATAACACAAGACATAATGGAACAAGAATTTGGTCCTCAACAACAGATGCAGCAACCCGCAGCGGTGCAACAGGAGGATAACGGCCTTCAGATAACGGACATTCTGGCGCTCTTCCTTCACAACTGGAAGTGGTTCGTGCTGTCGTGCGCCGTGTGCCTGCTCGTGGCCACGATACGTGTGAGACGCACTACGCCCGTCTATACGCGCAGCGCGCAGATATTGATTAAGGAGGACGGTACAAAGGGCTCGTTCAGCGGCAACGTGGACTGGTTCGCCTCCCTGGGCATGGGAACGGCGGCCGTGACGGTGCAGAACGAACTGGTGGCCGTGCAGTCGCCCGCTACCTTCGTGGAGGTGGTGCAGCGTCTCGGCCTGAACACGTCGTACAGCCGCGAGGGCCGCTGGCACAACACGCCTCTCTACGGCAAGACGCTGCCCGTGGTGCTGGACTTCCCCGACCTCGGCCCCGAGGACACGGGAGCGCTGACGATGACACTGAAGCGCGACGGCAGCGTGGTACTCTCGGACTTCTTCGGCAGCAAGATGCAAGGCGCAAGCAAGCGCCTGTCGGCCCATATAGGACAGACGGTGAGCACGCCCGTCGGCCGCGTGAAGCTGTCGGCAGGCCCCGCAGCCGCTACCATTGCCAATCAGAGCGATGACGTGGTGGTGTACGTGACGCGCAGCACCGTGCAAGGCGCAGCCAAGAGCGCTGCCGCCGGTCTCAGCGCCAGCCTCAACTCCAAGGAGAACAGCATTATCGACCTCGTCTATCGCGATGCCAACACGCAGCGCGCCGAGGATATTCTCAACACCCTCATCGAGGCTTACAACGACGCCTGGGTGAAGGATAAGAACCTGATGACGGAGGCCACCAACGAGTTCATCATGGAACGCCTGAGCGTGATACAGGCTGAGCTCGATACCGTGGACGATGCCATCAGTTCGTACAAGAGCGACAACCTCCTGACCGACCCCACGGCTCTCGCCGGCCTCTACCTGAGCGATGCCGACGAGGCTGAGAAGAAGGCCGCCGAACTGAGCAGCCAGCTGTATATGGCACAGTACGTGAGGTCCTTCGTGGCCAACGATTCGCACAAGGATGACCTCCTCCCCGTGAACATAGCCTTGGGCAGCACGGGCATAGACCAGCAGCTGGTGCAGTATAACCAGCTCTTGCTGGAGCGCAACCGCCTGCTGACCAGCACCGGCGCCAACAGCGACCTGGTGCGTGAGCGCGACCACGCCCTGCAGCAGCAGCGCATGTCTATTATCGGCGGCATCGACAACCAGATAAACCTGCTCAACTCACAGCTGGGCGCCGTGCACAAGAGCCAGTCGAAGGCCAACAGCGGCATAGCCAACTCTCCGGAGCAGGCCCGCTACCTCGGCAAGGTGTCACGCCAGCTGAAGGTGAAGGAGGCCCTCTACATCTTCCTGCTGCAGAAGCGTGAGGAGAATGAACTGTCGCTGGCCTTCACCGCATATAACACGCGCATCATCACGCCGCCCCTCGGCAGCAACGTTCCCGTGAGCCCGCAGAGCAGGCGCCTGATGCTCATCGCCCTGCTCATAGGCCTGGTGATTCCTGCCGTGGTACTCTACCTTATAGAGCAAACCGACACCCGTGTGCGCGGCCGCAAGGACACAGAGAGCCTGAGCGTGCCCTTCGTCGGCGAGATACCCTTCGTTGGCAAGGCGCGCCGCCGCATCCTGAGGCCTTGGCTGGAGAAATTCGGCATCGTCAAGAAGAAGACGGAGAAGGAAACGTCGCGCAAGATAACGGTGAAGTCGCATAGCCGCAACATCATCAACGAGGCCTTCCGCGTGGTGCGCACCAATCTGGACTTCATGGGCGACAGCATGGCTGAGGGCTGCAAGGTCATCATGGTAACGAGTGCCAACCCCGGTTCGGGTAAGACATACATCAGCGGCAACCTGGCCGCCTCCTTCGCGCTGAAGGGCAAGAAGGTGCTGCTGCTCGACTTCGACATGCGCCGCGCCTCCGCCAGCCTCTATGTAGGCAAGCCGGCAAAGGGCGTGAGCAGCTATCTCAGCGGAAAGGCAGACGACTGGAAGAACTTCGTCGTGTCCGTGGAGAACCATGAAGGCTTAGACGTGCTGCCCGTCGGCACCATACCTCCCAACCCTGCCGAACTGCTGACCACCAGCCGCGCGGCACAGCTCATGGAAGAGATACGCCAGGCCTACGACATCGTGTTCATCGACTGTCCGCCCGTAGAAATCGTGGCCGACGCCAGCATCATTGCCAAGCTCGTCGATCAGACCATCTTCGTCGTGCGCGTAGAGTTGATGGAGCGCGAGATGCTGCCCGTCATCGAAGGTTATTACAGGGAAAACAAATTCCCCGGCATGTCGCTGCTGCTTAACGGTAGCGTGAACTCCCGCAGCCGCTACGGCTATCGCTACGGCTACGGCTATGGCTACAGCTACGGCTACGGTTACGGCTATGGCTACAGCTACGGCAACAACTATTACCACGAAGAGAAGTAAGCAGTGCCTGACGCACGGCATAAGACATTATATATAATAATATAGACCTATATATAATCATAAAGAGCCATGTGGCCTTTTAGCAGAACCTCCACAATAGCCGGCAGTGGCGTCCTCCGGGGCGCCACTGATTGGCATTGCCACCTCCTGCCCGGCGTGGACGACGGCATCAAGGATATGGCCGACACGCTGACGCTCCTGCGCCGCTACGAGGAGGAAGGCTTCCGCGAGGTGTGGTTCACCCCGCATATCATGGAAGACATCCCCAACACCACCGCCGCCCTCCGCGCCCGCTTCGCCGAGGTGAAGGACGCTTATGAGGGAGGGCTGACGCTTCATCTCGCCGCCGAGAATATGCTCGACACGCTGTTTGAGGAGCGTCTGGAGGCCGGCGACCTCCTGCCGATAGGCGAAGCCGGCGATATGCTGCTCGTGGAAACATCCTACTTCACGGCGCCCTACGACCTGTGGGGCCTGTTGCGGAGCATCCAGACGGCCGGCTTCCACCCCCTGCTGGCCCATCCGGAGCGCTACCTCTACATGAGCCACGACGACTACGACCGCCTGCACGAGATGGGCGTGCGTCTGCAACTCAACATTCCCGCCCTCGGAGGTGCCTACAGCCCGGGAAGCAAGGCGCGGGCCCAGTACTTGCTGCAGCGGGGCTATTACTCCTTTAAGGGAACGGACACTCACCGCGTCAGCGGCTTCGAGAAAGCCGTGGTGGAGGCAAAAGTAAAAGAAAGTTGTCTAAAACTAATGGCTACTCTTAAATAATTCAGCAAGTTAGTTTTGTCGATAAGAGAAAAAGTTTTCCGTTTCGGAAAACTTTTTTTGTTTTATTTTGAAAAAAGTTAACATTTTTGTTTGTTATGTGCAGACTTAGTCGTAACTTTGCACTCGCAATCGGGAAGGGAATATCTCCTGTCTTGTTTTTCTGTCTTTCGTCCCTGTCTTAAGTCAATTGTCATCAGCCAATTGCCGTTTCTTTTGCGCTATTTCTGAAAAAAACTACACAATAAAATATAATAAATAAAGCCCCATTACCTAACCGATGAGTTACGAAAACTTCTACATCACCAAGCGCGACGGAAGCTCCGAGAACTTCTCCGTCGAAAAAATCAAAGGCGCCATCCTCAAGGCCTTCGCAGCAGTCGATGAACCCGTCAACGCCGAACAGCTCGCCGCCATCATCGACCAGCTCCGCTTCTGCAACGGCATGAGCGTGGAGGACGTGCAAAACCAGATAGAGGTGGCCCTCATGCGCGAGCAGCACTTCAAGACCGCCAAGGCTTTCATGCTCTATCGCAAGCGCCGCGAAGAAGACCGCGAGACGGCCGACCGACTCCGCTTCCTCATCAACTACTGCGACGCCGCCAACCCCGCCTCCGGCAGCAAGTACGACGCCAACGCCAACGTAGAGAACAAAAATATCGCCACGCTTATCGGTGAACTCCCCAAGGGCGCCTTCCTGCGCCTAAACCGCCGCCTCATCTGCGACAAGATACAGGAAATGTACGGCAAGGAACTCGCCGACCGCTACATGTATCTCCTCAAGAACCACTACATCTACAAGAACGACGAGACTTCCCTCGCTCCCTACTGCGCCTCCATCACCATGTACCCCTGGCTCCTCGGCGGCACGAAGGCCATCGGCGGCAACTCCGTGGCTCCCACCAATCTCAAGAGCTTCTGCGGCGGCTTCGTCAACATGGTGTTCATCGTCAGCTCCATGCTCAGCGGTGCCTGCGCCACCCCCGAGTTCCTAATGTATATGAGCCATTTCCTCGAGCTGGAGTTCGGTGAGGACTTCTACCTCCGCGCCCATGAGCAGGCCGACTGCACCCTGCGCAAGCGTACCATCGACAAGGTCATCACCGACTGTTTCGAGCAAATCGTCTATAGCATCAACCAGCCCACCGGCGCACGCAACTTCCAGAGTGTCTTCTGGAACATCTCCTACTACGACAAGTACTACTTCGAGAGCATCTTCGGCAACTTCTATTTCCCCGACGGCTCGCAGCCCCACTGGGAGGCCCTCTCCTGGCTTCAGAAGCGCTTCATGACGTGGTTCAACAAGGAACGCACCAAGACCGTCCTCACCTTCCCCGTCGAGACCATGGCCCTGCTCACCGAGGAAGGCGACTGCAAGGACGCCGAGTACGGCGACCTCACCGCCGAGATGTATGCCGCCGGCCACTCCTTCTTCACCTACATGAGCGACAACGCCGACTCCCTCGCCTCCTGCTGCCGTCTGCGCAACGAAATCCAGGACAACGGTTTCTCCTACACCCTCGGCGCCGGCGGCGTAAGCACGGGCTCCAAGAGCGTGCTCACCATCAACCTCAACCGCTGCATCCAGCAGGCCACGCGCGAAGGCAAGCCCTACATCGACTATCTCGCCGAAATCGTGGACCTCTGCCACAAGGTGCAGCTCGCATACAACGCCAACCTCCTGTGGCTCAAGGACAAGGGAATGCTCCCCCTCTTCGACGCACAGTACATCAACATCAGCCGCCAGTATCTCACCATCGGCGTCAACGGCCTCGTGGAAGCCGCCGAGAGCCTCGGCATGACCATCAGCAACAACGAGGAATACTGCGAGTTCGTGCAGAACGTCCTCGGCGTCGTGGAGAAGTACAACAAGCAGTACCGCACCAAGGACATCCTCTTCAACTGCGAGATGATACCCGCCGAGAATGTCGGCGTGAAGCACGCCAAGTGGGACCGCGAGGACGGCTACTTCGTGCCCCGCGACTGCTACAACTCCTATTTCTACATCGTTGAGGACACCAATACCGACGTCATCGAGAAGTTCCGCCTCCACGGCCGCCGCTATGTCGAGCACCTCACCGGCGGCAGCGCCCTCCACTGCAACCTCGACGAGCACCTCTCGCAGGGACAGTACCGCCAACTCCTCCGCGTAGCCGCCAAGGAAGGCACAAACTACTTCACCTTCAACATCCCCAACACCCTCTGCAACTCCTGCGGCCACATCGACAAGCGCTATCTCAAGGAGTGCCCCTGCTGCAAGTCCGAGGACGTGGACTACCTCACCCGCATCATCGGCTATCTCAAGCGTGTCTCCAACTTCTCCCTCGACCGCCAGCGCGAGGCCGAGCGCCGCTACTACGCCGGCATCAAGTCGAAGCAGATAGAGGAAGCTCTCTAAGAGCGGCCGGCTCCCCCTGACAAGAAAAGCAACAGGCAACGGAGGCAAACCGTTTTCGCAAGAATAGGCTTGTACTTCGTTGCCTGTTTTATGTATAAATCCCCTATCAAGGAGACCTGAAAAAAAACAGGCAACCTTCCCATGCTGAAATACGTCAACCACGACATCGTCTTTCAGGAATACCCCGACGAAGTCACCCTCGCCATCAACCTCAGTCGCTGTCCCAACCATTGCCCCGGCTGCCACTCCGCCTATCTTGCCGACGACATCGGCGACGCCCTCACTGCCGAGCGCCTTCTTGCCCTCGCCGGAGGCTATGCCGCCGAAATCACGTGCGTAGGCTTTCAGGGCGGCGACAACGATCCCTTCGCCCTCCTTCTCCTTGCCGATGCCCTCCGCGAGGTCTTCCCCAACATCAAGGTGGGGTGGTACAGCGGGCGCCAGGAGCTCCCCGAGGGTTTCCCCGTCCGCAAGTTCGACTACGTCAAGCTCGGCCCCTGGCTCACCGCCTGCGGTCCCCTCGGCAGTCCTTCCACCAACCAGCGCTTTTATCGCATTGACCGCACTACGGGCCAGATGACCGACGTCACCTCCCGCTTCTGGAAGAAGTGAGATGAATACCCCCTCCAACTCCCCCGAAGGGGGAGAGCCCGAGAGCGAAAGAAAACAGGACCTCCCCCCTCGGGGGATAAACGGGGAGGCATTTCCCGCGAGGCGGCCTGTTATTTCCCGCCCAAGGGCGGCATTGTTTCTTGGCGATAGCCGATTGGGTTTTTATTTAGTCGGCTTCGCCGAGAAATAGTACGGCTTCGCCGGAAATAATTTTTTAAGGAAATAATATTTAGAAATATTTCCCGCGAAGCGGCTTATTATTTCCCGCCCGTAGGGCGGCATTATTTCTCGGCGATAGCCGACAAAAAATCTATCCCTCGCCAACGAACGCTTTCTTACTCGCCGCCAACCCGCCAAAATTTTTGATAAATTTATTCCTAATTTATGTAGCGCCGCAGGCATTACTTCCTAATTTTTTTCCTAATTTATGTAGCGCCGCAGGCGATATCCCTTTCCCGAAACTGTAAA
>JAKSLT010000019.1 GCA_024401055.1 Bacteroidaceae bacterium
ACAAGCTCAACGGCGACGGCACCAAGTTCGGCATCACCACCGACGCCGGCAAGGTCACCGCCTTCCGCGGCTACATCGACGCCCCCGCCGCTGCTGCCGCCAAGAGCCTCGCCTTCTCGCTGGAGAAAGCACCCGAGGGTATTGAAGGACACCTTTCGCCTACGGGACGAAAGGAGACAACAGACAACAGACAACTGTCAACTCCCTACGACCTCAACGGCCGTCAGCACGGCAGCCTTACCCTCCAGCGCGGACAAACATACATCATCAACGGCCAAAAGACAATAATACGATGAAGAAATACACAATCCCCCGCAGTCACCCCATAGACCTTTACGGCGAGAGCCCCCTGCTCGACATCAGCATCGAAATCGACCCCGACGAAGACGTGGACGACGACGACAAGACCCGCCGCCGCAACTACGCCCTCTGGGACGTGTGGGAAGAGAATTGAAGGACAACCCTCGCCTGCGGGACGAAAGGAGACAGCAGACAGCAGACACCCTTCGCCTGCGGGACGAAAGGAGACAGCAGACAGCAGACACCCCTCGCCTGCGGGACGAAAAGAGACAAAAAATAAAAAAATGAAACGAATACATACATTGTTCGCCCTCCTGAGCCTCGTGAGCGCGGTGGCATGGGCAGACATTACGCTCGACCTTACAAAGACATATTACATACAGGCCGTCAATGGCGGCGCGTATGTGAAGCTCAACACCAGCGGCAATGCCACGCTGAGCGCTTCGCCCGAAACGGCGTTTGAGATTGCGGTTACCGAGGGGGGATATACCATCCACGCGGACAACGGCTACCTTATCGGCTCGGGGTGGGACACGAAATGTTCCAGCGAGGCTAAAGCATGGACAATAGCGGAGACCGACCAGGGCTACCTCATCAGTCAGGAGCACTCCACCTTGCACGGTAAACTGGGCTTCGACTCCAATGCGGCCGGCAGCCCGCTCTACTGCAATAAGGGCAACTTCTACTTCCAGTTTGTGGATGCCAGCGTGCAGCGCGCCAAAGTTACATATATATATAATTTAGGCGCGCGCGAATGGTGCACGGAAGAGGTGCTTGAAATCGTGGGCAACACCGTGTCGGCCCCGCCTGCCAAAGCGTTCGCCACGCTTACTTACGACTCGAGCCTCACCGTAGCTGCCGACGGCACGACGACGGTGGAGGTGACCTGCACGCCCAACCTGCCCTTCACGGCTTTTGAGAGTGCTTCGGCCATCACGCAGTGGTATGCCTTCAGGGCGCACAACAACTCTTCTGCGACCCGCTGGATATACGACAACGCCGGTGCACTGGGCTTCCATCAAGGCGACCACCCGCAGACTGCGGACTATGCCTGGGGCTTCGTAGGCAACCTTATCGACGGCTTTGAGATTGTGAACAAGAAGAGCGGCCTCATCCTCTCCGATGAGAACCCCTGCACATTGGGCACGGCGCACAACCGGGTGACGCTCTGCCCGAGCAACGCCAACAGTGCAGGCTTCGCCATGAAGACCACGGGACAATACTACAACTACAACTCCAACAATGCCATTGTGCGCTGGGGCGATGCCGACAACGGCTCTACTTTCTTCGTGGAAGCCATGACCGTGGAGGAACAAGGCTACACGGTGAGCATGACGGGCCTGCCCGATGACCTTCTGGCTGTGGCCACCATCAGCGTGGGCGGCCGGGACTACGGTCAGGGCGATGTCATCACGGGCGCACTGGGCGCGAATGACGTGGAGGTGAGTCCCATACCGGGCTATCACGGTGCAGTGAGCATCGAGGGTGAGACTCTCGTCGTGACCTACACAGTCCTTCAGCCGCGGAGCCTGAACGTGACGCTCACGCCGGCACGCGGCACCACGGTGACGAGCCTCAGTACGATACGCCTCGACTTCGGCGAGACGATGCCCCTCTTTGCCGAAGATATGGGCCTCACGGCCGAGCCTCCCGTGCTGACCAACGGCAACCAACAGGCTGAGCTGGTAAGTTTCACCGGCGAGCTTGACGAGAATATGAAAATCGTGGCCGTGGCCACCTTCGAGGAGGTGACGGCAGAGGGCAACTGGACCTTCAGCGTGCCCAGCGGCAACTTCTATTTCATCAATGACGACGGCGACATCGTGCCTGTGGCCACCATCACGGCAAACTATGCGATAGGCACGCCCGCAGAGCCCATCGTCATTACATATATCTACAAGAACGGGGAGACCGAATGGCTCCGCGAGGAACACTCCGTAGAAGTCGGTGCGAAATACCCCGAACTTAGGGCTATGCCCAGCGGCGTGAGCATCGCTGACATGCCTGTTAAGATTTTGAACGGCACTGTAAGCACAAGCGAGGAACTGGAAATTCAGGTAGGCGTTGACGAAACTTTCGACGTGCCCTTCTCCACCAGCTACGAGAATGCCACCTGGCTCTATGCTACCGTCCATGGCAGCAACAAGTATTATTGGGGCTATGACAGTAGCAGCAAGCGCGTGAAGACAAACCAGCAAAGCTTCGGCTCCATCAAGGCCAACAATGCCTACAAGTGGGCTATCGTGGGCAACCCCATCACGGGCTTCAAACTGATGAACAAGGCCGCTGGATCCAGCATGATTCTCACCAGCGCCTCCCCCAAGGATGACGGTAATACCGGAGGCAATACCTTCCCCGTCATGACCGCCAGCAACAACATACCCCAGGGCAACAACACCTACTGGACGATTAACGCCTACAACGGTCCTGCCTACGGCTACCTTATCTCTCGCGACGGCGAAAGCATCAACCTCAACCGCCGCGGTGCCGACCTCGCCTACTGGACAGGTACCGACGACGGTTCGCGTATAGGCTTCTTCCCCGTAGATGAAGCCATCGTCCCCGTTACCCCTCCCGCAGAAAACGGTAAGAGTTATCAGTACCGCAACTACCGCACGGGCTACATTATTACCAATGTCAGCGGCATGACTATCAGTCAGGCACGCAATGGCCGGTACCACTTGAGTAGCACCGGCAGCATCACGAACACTCCTGCCGTGTTCTACGTTCCTACCGGCAACGAGAATTCACCTACGACCGTCTGGAGTTCCCTCTCCTCTTTCGCAGAGTGGATTTATGAGGAAGTGTCTGCCGGCACTGAAGAGATAGTGGAGTCCCCCGTCAACAGCCTCACCAGCGGTAAATACTATCGCCTGACAAGCTACATTGAGGAGGCTCGCAGCATTACTGACAGCAACAACAAACTCTTCGCCTACCCCACAGACCCTGACAACCCCTACAACAACATCTGGCTCTTCACCAAATCCGGCAGCAACTGGACGATGAAGAACCTCTACTCCGGGAACTATGTGCAGTCAAGCAAGTCTGATGCAGCCTACACCACCGGCAACTCTGCCGCCACCATCGTGGTAACGGAAAAGGGTACAAAAGACGATGGCCGCAAATACTTCTTGCTGGCTCCCAGCAATGCCGCCACCGGATACTTCAACAACAGTAAGGGCAACCAGAGCTACAAGATAGTAAGTTGGGGGGACACCAATGACAACTCCAACTACTGGTATCTGGTACAGGTTGAGGTAACGCCCGAGATGATAGCCGCCGCAGCAGCCCTGAAGGTTGAAGATGATGCCAAGGCCGGTGTCATTGCACAGGCCGGAACCTACAACACCACGCTCCGCACCTATTTCTCCGACAACGCTTGCACCCAGCTGAAAAACAGTTACCAGACGATGACAGACGATGCGCTCCGCACCACTATCGGTTCTACCCTGCCCGATGTGCTCAAGGAGATGATTGTTTGCGTAAAGAATGACAAGTGGGACAGCAACGCTACCAAGAACTATTATGTCAAGGGCTTCCGCATCCACGACTACGACATCTACAGCGACCCCGGCGTTTGGAACAACATTACCAAAGTGGGCGGTTTCAGCAACCTCTACCACCCCACCGGTGTAACCTGCAAAAACGGCGAACTCCTTTATATTATGGTAGGCAGCGCTCCCAAGGACTCCGACGCCAAGCTGGAACTGGGCATCACGCCTGCAACTAACAATGGCCCTGCACAGACCGTAACCCTTCAGGAAGGCCTTAACATTGTGAAGGCCACCATTGAGGGCGAAGCCTTCATCCTCTATCGTTTGACCAACTCGGAGAAGTACCTGAAGGATTACCCCAACATCACCGTCCACATTGAAGGCGGTGAGGCCAGCGGCTGCTTCGATATGCACAGAGGCATGACAAACAACGACTGGAACTTCCTCTGCTCCAACATGTTCACCAACAAGTACCTGCACCTTATGGCCGAAAACACCGCATTCTGCGTGGAGAGCGACCGTGTGCGCGGTGCTGGCAACATTACCGGCTCACTGAAAATCTGGGACTTTATCTTTATGGCACAGGAGCGCCTCATTGGCCACGACGGTCAGTGGGACGGACGCTACAATCCCGTTGTCGTTGCCCGCGACCAGTACAGTGGCAACCCCAACTGGAGCGGTGTGAGTGCCAACTACTCCGGCATCTGGAAAGACGGCCTGCTCAACTACAATTCCCTGCTCAACGGCGACCGCTGGGTTATCTACCATGAAGAAGCCCACGGCCACCAGTATCCCATCAACCTGGCTGCCACCACTGAAAGTTCCAACAACGGCTTCGCTCAGATGGTCAACTTTGAGTTCGGCCTGACCTCGCGCCGCGCCGATGGCACCAAGACCCTCATGACCTTTAAGAATGACGGCCTCACTTGGGTAGATATCCTGCGTGGCGGCGAGGGTGCCAACCGTGGCAGGAAATACTACGAAGAGTCTCTCTGGTTGCAGAACCACCTCTTCTATCAGTTGTATCTCTACTTCCACGTACAAGGCCACATGCCCGACTTCTGGCCCCGCCTTTGTGACAAGATGCGTGCAAATGGAGGCTTAATAAAGAGCGCAAACGTAAATAACCCAACCCTCTATAGCAATGACTACCTCAAGTTTGCCAGAGCCTGCGCCGAGGTAAGTAAGACCGACCTCTACGAGTTCTTCGATGCCTATGGCTTCTTCGGCTACTACGACGACGTGTTTGTGGGCAACGATATTGAGACCTTCTATACACAGGATGTCGATGCCACGGCTGTTCGCTTTGTGGGCGACTACGGCAGATACTTTATGAAGATGCCCAAGAAGGGCAACCAAGCCGATGAGGATTACCTTGCTGAACTCAAGTCCTTCATGCACAGCCAGCCCAACAAGGCTCCTAACATTATGTTCATCGACGACCACATCAAGGAACGCACCGTGGCCGACTCCGCTTTCGCCGTAACCCTCGACCCCAGCCTGCTTGGCCAGCCCGTGAAGTTCTACGACAACGGCACAAAGAAGCAGGGCGACATCGGCGACTTCACCGACTTCAATGGCGTGAACCAAGCCAACAACATTGACTACACCATCAGCGGCACCACCGTAACGGTGACAGGTTCAGGAATGGTGGGCATGAAGATTTACGATGAAAACGGCAATCTGAAATGTATCTATAACACCACCAGCTTCACCGTTAAGGACGACATCGCCACCAAGTTGCAGAACGGCACCTACACCCTCGTAGCCGCCCTCGCCGACCAGACCAACCTCCCGCTGGCCAAGCCCGGCGTGGCCACCTGCGCCGTGGAACTCTACAACGGCACCGCCGACGACCACCAGACCTATCAGGCCAGCGACACCCAGATTAACGCCAACATCCCCTACACCGCCAATAACGGCAAGGACTTCCCCACCCTCACCGAGAACGCCATCCTCCGTATCGACGCCGCCAACAACAACAGCCTGCCCCAGGCCTTCCGCTCGCGCGTGAATACTATATATAAGGTGGACGGCGAATGGGAGGCCCCCCACATCGTGCTCACCGACAAGAAGGACTACTACGCTCCCGAGGACTTCGTGGCCAACGAAGCCCACTACGAGCGCACCAACACCGCCGGCCTCAACTCCGTATGTATGCCCTTCAGCATCACCGCCGACCTCCTGCCCGAAGGCTCAAAGATTTACGTGCTCTCCAACGTGGGCGAGACGGCACTGACCTTCACGGAGACGGACGCCACAGAGCCGGGCGAGTTCTGCCTCGTAGATTGCCCCGACGACACGCCGTGGAATATCAGCGTGCCCGAGGACAGCTACCTCACCGGCACCCCCGCCGACGATGCCAACAGCGTGGGCTCCTTCCAGAACGGCACCGTGGGCGCAGGCCACTACAAGCTCAACGGCGACGGCACCAAGTTCGGCATCACCACCGACGCCGGCAAGGTCACCGCCTTCCGCGGCTACATCGACGCCCCCGCCGCTGCTGCCGCCAAGAGCCTCGCCTTCTCGCTGGAGAAAGCACCCGAGGGTATTGAAGGACACCTTTCGCCTACGGGACGAAAGGAGACAACAGACAACAGACAACAGTCAACTCCCTACGACCTCAACGGCCGTCAGCTCTCCTCCTCCAAGGGAGGCCTCATCCTCCAGCGCGGCCAGACTTACATTATCAACGGTCAAAAGATGAAAGTACGATGAAGAGTTATATCAGTCCCGATTGTTACTGTGTTAAACTGCACGGCAAGTGTTCCATTCTTAACATGAGTATCGAAATCGATTCCGGCGAAAACGTTGACGCCGACGACAAGACGGCCCGGCAGTTCTTCTCCGTCTGGGACGAGGAGGATATGTAGGAATAGTTGCACTCGGAACTTCATCATCTCAGGCCCGACCTCCTGATGCAATCAATGCAAGAATAGCTTTTCAGGATGTACGCCACACATAAATAACGCCCGCCGTGTATGGAAGCACGGCGGGCGTTATTGCAAGCGAGGCAGGGGGACGTTCTCTGGAGGCTAGTGTCCGCTCTGCAGCCCCTTTCCGGATTACTTATACTCGAACTCTCCGAACTGGCTTTTGATGGTGAGGCTGCGGGGGCCTTCTTCTATGTGGCCTACTACTTGGGCGGCGATGTTGAAGCTTTGGGCGATGTCTATTATCTGCGGGGCTTGTTCGGGGCGGACATAGACTTCGAGGCGGTGGCCCATGTTGAAGACGCGGTACATCTCGCTCCAGTCGGCGTGGCTCTCGTCGTGGATGAGGCGGAAGAGGGGCGGAAGGGGGAACATGTTGTCCTTGACGACGCGGCAGCGCGGGCCTACGAAATGGAGGACTTTGGTCTGCGCGCCGCCGGTGCAGTGTACCATGCCGTGTATCTCGCTGCGGGGCACGAGCTGGAGCATGCGGCGCACGAAGGGGGCGTAGGTGCGGGTGGGGGAGAGGACGAGGTGGCCGGCATCGACGGGGGCGTCGGGCACAGCGTCGGTGAGATGGCTGTGGCCGCTATACACGAGTTCCTGGGGCACGGCGTGGTCGTAGGTCTCGGGGTAGCGCTGGGCGAGGTATTTGGCGAATATGTCGTGGCGGGCGGAGGTGAGGCCGTTGGAGCCCATGCCGCCGTTGTAGGTGTCTTCGTAGGTGGCCTGTCCGAAGGAGGCGAGGCCTACGATGACGTCGCCGGGGCGGATGTTGGCGTTGTCGATGACGTCGGCGCGGCGCATGCGGCAGGTGACGGTGCTGTCGACGATGACGGTGCGCACGAGGTCGCCCACGTCGGCGGTCTCGCCGCCGGTGGCGTGGATGCCGATGCCCATCCGGCGCATCCAGGCGAGGAGCTCGTCGGTGCCGTTGATGATGGCGCTGATGACTTCGCCGGGGATAAGCATCTTGTTGCGGCCGATGGTGGAGGACACGAGGATGTTATCGACGGCGCCTACGCAGAGGAGGTCGTCGGTGTTCATGATGAGGGCGTCCTGTGCGATGCCTTTCCATACGGAGAGGTCGCCGGTCTCGCGCCAGTAGGCGTAGGCGAGGGATGTCTTGGTTCCGGCGCCGTCGGCGTGCATGATGTTGCAGTATTGGGGGTCGCCGCCGAGGATGTCGGGGATGATTTTGCAGAAGGCTTGGGGGTAGAGGCCTTTGTCGATGTTCTTGATGGCGGCGTGTACGTCTTCTTTCATGGCGGAGACGCCGCGTTGTATGTAGCGTTGGTCCATTCAGTTGATAGTTGATAGTTGATAGTTCACTTTTCACTCTGCCTCTATTTCTCCTTCCTTGGGCAGGGTTTTCCAGCCTTCGCCGTAGGTGTCGTAGGCGTCGGTGACGATGACGAAGGCGGTGGGGTCGGCTTCGCGCACTTTTCGCTTGACGACATCGACTTGCTTGTAGGGCACTACGATGCAGAGCATTTCTTTCGGGGCTCGGCTGTAGAGGCCGGTGGCGGGAATGATGGTGGCGGTGCGGTCGAGGGGGCCGAGGATGTAGTCGTGGAGGAGGGTGAGGTCTTTGTCGCTGATGACGAACATCATTTTGTCGTCCTTGGAGCCGCTGATGGTGCGGGCTACGACGACGGCGATGATGTATATGCTCAGGAGGGAATAGAGCATGAGGATGACGGGGGAGGTGGTCTTGCCGCCTTCGCCGGGGAGTATGCCGAGGGCTTGTGCCATGAAGATGCATAGGGCGGTGAAGACGATGGTGCCGTCCACGATGATGAGGCTGCGGGAGAAGCGTATGTGGGCGAACTTCTGCATTATCATGGCGACGATGTCGCTGCCGCCGCTGGTGGCTCCGGCTTTTACGACGATGCCGCAGCCTATGCCGATGAGTACGCTTCCCATTATTACGGCGAGGAGGAGGTGGTGCGTGAGGTCGAGGTTGCCGCCGAGCATTTGGGCGGGGTCGAGGGCGTGCAGGGCTTCGGTGCTGGGATAGATGAGCAGGGAGAGGCCGTTCATTATGAGGGGCGTGGTGAGCACGCTGGCGAGGGTCTTGGCGCCGAGCTTCCTGCCGAGCAGTACGGCGGAGAGGATGAGCAGGGGTATGTCGAAGATGTAGCCGAAGGTGCCTACCTGCACGGTGGGAAACAGGGAGTGGAGCACGATGCTGCAGCCGTAGCTGCCGCCCGGCACGATGTTGTAGGGGTTGATGAAGAACACGAAGCCGGCACACATAACGGCGGTGCCGACGAAGACGAGTATCCAGTTTTTCATGGGGCGCAGACTTTTTGCGGGGGGGATGGTGTATAGGGAATCGCGGTATGGGTTAAGGGGGAGGAAAAGAAGGAGCGGCATGCAGAGGTTGGGTTGTGTGTGTGACCTGCTGCATGCCGCCTGGCGTTACTTTTCTCTTACCACCACACCGGTGATGTCGGTGAACCGCACGCAGTCCGCGCCTTCTTCTCCAAATATGAGGCGAAGTTCCGTGATTGCTATGCGGTTGGTGGTGGCTTTTATCTCTCCTATCTTTATTTGCTTGATGGCCTTTGTCTTTCCGTCGATGGCCAGGCTCCCCGAGGGTGTGGTGAAGCCTCTCATCTCGGTGAGGAAGGTGCCTTCCGGCCCGGGCGTCAGCTTGAGGTCGGCGATGGTGACGTTGGTCATTGTCTGCGAGTCGTCGTTTGTGGAGAAGCCTTCGATAAAGAGGTCGGCCACGTCGCCGCGTGCCGTGATGATGAGGTTGGGCACGTAGGGTATCTTGTAGTTCTGGTTGAAGTATGACTCATTGCCGAGGAACCCTACTTGCAGGCCGCCTTTCGTTCTGTAAGTGTAGGAGTCGTGCATGCCAAACAGGCCCGGGTCGATGACGATGTCTTCCTTGCAGCCTGTGAGGGACAGCGTGCCGATGCAGAGCGTGAGTATCAGCAGGAGGTGGGAAAGTCTGTGTGTCATTATTGCTTCTTGGTTTGGGCGCTCAGGGTGCCGTTGAAGTTGGAGAAGTAAACGCAGTAGTCCATGTTGGCGCCGAAGTAGATGTAGATGCCCTTGGCACTGATGGCGTTGTCGTTCACAAGCACGGCATCGAGATAGGCCGTTTCGGCCTCGAACGTCTTGCCGCCCACGGTGATGCTGCCCTGAATGCCGGAGTTGTCGCCGAGGTCGAGGGAGATGGCCGTTTCGCTGTAGGCCGTCATGGCAAGGTTGGAGAGGACGATGTCAGTCATGTCTGCGGTGCCGTTTCCTTCGGGAAGCTGCAAGGCGGGCATGGTGATGGTAGCCGTGGAGCCGATGCTGCTGGTGGTGAGGGGCAGGGTGGCCGTCATCTCGTAGTTCTTGCCGAAGTTATAGGAATTGTTGGCTGCATTGGCGAGGGTGCCGGAGCACACATAGCCGGTGCACTCGTAGGTGGTCGTGCTGCCGTTGCCGCCGAGGAACTGGCCCATAAGCTCAGAAAGGACGCTCATCCAATCGATGTCCTCAGAGCAACTTGTGAAGGAGAAGGGAGTGCAGGCCAGCATCATGATGGCGAGCATTTTGGTGAAGTATTTTTTCATTATATTATATATTTATTGGGTTGTCTTCTTTGCGTGAATAATGTCCGCGTGCAAAGTTACGAAAAAAGGCGCGGGAGGCAAAGGAAAAAAGCATTTTTCTATTTTATTTCGTGGTTTCGTCCTCCGTTTCCGCTTTGCGGGCCTCCGTTTTCACATCAAGAGTTTCCGTTTCCTCATAGAGAGCCTCCGTTTTCTCATTAAGAGTTTCCGCTTCCTCTCCCGATGTCTCCATATTGGGTTTTGCGCAGCGCTCATAGAGGGCTTTGTAGAAGCGGTGGCGGGTGAGGGTGGCGGAGTCGCCGATGAGGATGAGCTTCATCCGGGCACGCGTCATCGCCACGTTCATGCGGCGCAGGTCGGAGAGGAAACCTATCTGTCCGCTCCCGTTGGCGCGCACCAGACTGACGCACACCACGTCGCGCTCCTGACCCTGGAAGGCGTCCACGGTGTTCACGGTGATGCTCTTGCGGATGGGGCGCAGCACCTCGTCGTGCTTGATGACGTGGCGCAGCAACTGCACCTGTGCGCGGTAGGGCGAGATGATGCCGAAGTCCACGCGCTCGTCCCTTATCCGCTCCATGCCGAGCCGCTGGCAGTAGTCGCGCAGCGCCTGCAGCGTCAGAGCGGCCTCCTCGCGGTTTACGCGCCCGAAGTTGGTGCCTACGAATTCCTCCTCGCTGGCGCAGTCCAGCCACACCAGAGGCTCGTCCATCAGCGAGAGGAGGGAGCGGTGGCGCACCTCCTCGGCGGCCGTCAGGCGGCCGTCGTAGAACCACTCCGAGGAGAAGCGCATCAGCGTTTCGTTCATTCGGTATTGCACGTTGAGCATCATGACGGCCTCGGGGTGGCGCGCCACAATCTGCTCCATCAGTGTGCGCCCCAATCCCTGGCGCATGGCTTCGTAGCACTTGATGGTGGGCGGCAACTGCTGATGGTCGCCGGCCAGGATGACGCGGTCGGCCTTCTGGAGGGCTATCCAGCAGGCGGCCTCCAGGGCCTGTGCAGCCTCGTCGATGAATAAGGTGTGGAAGCGCTGCCCCATAAGCACGGGGTTGGCGCTGCCGGCCAGCGTGCAGGCCACCACGCGGCAGCCGTCGAAGAGTGCCGTGCGGATGCGCAGTTCCAGTTCGTCGGCCCGCTCACGCAGGCGTGCCACCTTCTGATGGTAGCCCTCCGAACGGCTCTTGCGGGGCTGCGAGCGCAGCTGGCGCAGCGTGCGGCGTATCTGCCAGAGCTGCGGGTAGTCGGGGTGGGCTTCAAAGCGCCGCTCGTAGGTGTTGGCAAGCATCTCGTCGGTCACGCGGGTGGGGTTTCCCACGCGCAGCACCTGTATGCCGCGGTCGGCCAGTTGCTGACTTATCCAGTCAACTGCCGTATTGCTCTGGGCGCACACCATGACCTGCACTTCGCGGCGCAGCACCTCGTCGATGGCCTCCACCAGCGTGGTGGTCTTGCCCGTGCCGGGAGGGCCGTGCACCACCATCACGTCCTTCGCCCGCAGCACCTGCCTCACGGCTTCCTGCTGCGAGGCGTTCAGCCACGGCAGCGATACGGGCTGGGCGGGCGCGGAGGCCCACCGGACGGGCTGTCCGCCGTGGAAGATGTCGCGCAGTTCGGCCAGTCGCCCGTCCTTGACGGCGATGACCTTGCGCAGGGCCTCGAACATAAGCTGGTAGGTGGTCTCATCGAAATGCAGTTGCACGCCGGGCCGCTCCAGGGCCTGCAGTTCGGCCAGCGCCTTTTCACTTGGCAGTTGCACCACCATGCGGGCGCCGCCGGCCAGCTTCGCGTCGGCCTCCACGTAGCTCACGGTGCCCACAAAGTTGAGGTAATGCAGGCCGCCGCTCATGTCCTCCTGGAAGAAGCATACCTGGCGTCCGTATTCGAAACAGTGCTCGTCTTCCGTGTCCTCCGTGCGCAGGATTTCCACCACGAGGCGGTCCAGCGAGTTGTAGTACGACCGGCCCACGGCCACGGGATGCCACGCCTCGCCGCGCTTCACCTTGCGGGCGATGCCCTGCAGCTCGGTGGCGCGACGGAACTCGGCCTTCTCGTGCTCGTATTCCAGGCGGAGGAGAGAGAGCTGGGCGGAAAGGTTCAGTTCATGCCTCTTCCCGCTGCCGGCAGACGCCGAAGCCGCGCCTCCCCTATTGGGGAGAGGGAGATTCTGGGATGAGGGTGGGGTATGAGGTGCGGACATGGGGATATTAGCGGAGGAGAGGTTGTTCCTTTTTCCCTTTCTGTTGTCGTGCCACCCGGGTGACACGATTTATAAAAGGGCGCTGGGGAATAGCAAAGCGGGCGGCTGCGAAAATAATCTTATTGGAAAGAGAAGGAAAGGCTGCGCTCGCGCATGAGGTCGGCGTGGGAGATGCGGTAGGTCTTGAGCGCTTTCCCGCCGAGGAGTACGCGGCCTACGCGGTCGCTCTTTGCAGCGCCGGGGGCGGAGATTACGATGTCGCCGCCGGGAATGTGGAGCGTGGCCTTCTCGAAGATGGGCGCCGTGAGGGTGTAGTAGGGCTGGCCGGGGCAGTCGGGGTAGAGGCCGAGCATGGAGAATACGGCCCAGGCCGACATCGTGCCGGTGTCGTCGTTGCCGGGGATGCCGTCGGGGGCGTTGCGGAAATGCTTGCGGAGGAGTTCGCGGGTGAGCTTCTGGGTGCGCCAGGCCTCATCCGTCCAGCGTGAGAAGAGGTAGGGGTAGGCTATGTCGGGTTCGTTGGCGGGGTCGTAGAAACCCTGGTCGAAGACGCTCTGGAGGCGGTCCACGAACTTCTTCTTACCGCCCATCAGGCGGCAGAGGCCGGGAATGTCGTGCGGCACGTAGAAGGTGTAGTTCCAGGCGTTGCCTTCGTGGAAGCCGGGTGAGGGCTCAAAGTTCTCGCCTTGCTTGGGATTGAAGGGCGAAAGGAAGGAGCCGTCGGGCAGGAGGGGACGCAGCGTGCCGTATTCGGGACTGTAGTAGTGCTTGTAGCCGAGGGAACGGGCGCGGAAGAGGCGGGCGTCGTCCTTCTTGCCGAGGGCTTCGGCGAGGTCGGCGAGGGCCGCGTCGGCCACGTAGTATTCGAGGGCGTGGCTCACGCTGTTGTCGTACTGCTCCAGGAGCGGGCAGTAGCCGAGGCGCATGTAGTCGTCGTTGTCGGGGCGCAGGGGGTTGTCCTTGCCGGGCGTGACGGCCCCCTTGCGCATGGCGGCGTAGGCCTCCTCGATGTCGAAGGAGCGAAGGCCCTTCAGCCATGAGTCCACGAAGACGGGGATGGCGGGGTCGCCCTCCATCGTGAAGGTCTCGCGGCCGTAGAGCTCCCACTTGGGCAGCCAGCCGCTCTCGCGGTACATCTGGAGCATGGACTGGAGCATCTGCACCTGACGGTCGGGCCAGAGAAGGGTGAAAAGCTGGTGTGTGCAGCGGTAGGTGTCCCAGAGGGAGAAAACGGTGAAGTGAGCCCCCCTCTTATCCCCCTTAAAGGGGGAAGATGCGTTAGCCTTTTGGGAGAGGTTCCCCACGCCTTCGCTCTCCATAAGGGGGTATTCGCCGTTGACGTCGTTGAGGATGTTGGGGTGGATGAGCGTGTGGTAGAGGGCGGTGTAGAAGACGGTGCGCTCGTCGGGCGTGCCGCCCTCAATCTCAATGGTGGAGAGCGCCTTCTGCCATTTGTCGTGAGCCTGACTGCGAAGGGCGTCGAAGGTGGCGGAGGCGGGCTGCTCGGTGTCAAGGTTGAGGCGCGCGTTGGCTACGCTCACGAAACTTACGCCTATGCTTACCTCCACCTGCTCGCCGGCCTGGAGGTCGTAGTTCCAGTAGGCGCCGATGTCGTCGCCGGCCAGGTCGCGGCGGTAGCCGTCGTAGAGCTTGTAGCGGCCGGCCTCGGGGTTCCATTCCTTCTCCACGCCGTAGGCGTCGCGCTGATGCTTCCAGAAACCGCGGGAGGCGGGAGAGCGGTTCACGCGCACGACATAATAAATAGGGTAATACGCGCGCGGGGAGTTGTAACAGAAGTTGCCGAGCATCTTCTGGCCCTCAATCTCCGTGTCGCTGACGTAGCGCACCCAGGCGCCGCTCTCGTTGGTGAGGCCCTCGCCCAGATTGAGGAGGATGTGGCCGGTGCCGGAGGGGAAAGTGAAGCGTGCGCGGGAGGTGCGCTCGGTGGCCGTCACCTCGGTGGTGATGCCGTACTTGGTGAGGCGGTTGGTGTAGTAGCCGGGGTGAGCCTCCTCGGCGGTGTAGGTGGAGCCGTAGTTGTGGTAGTCCACGTCGAGAGCGCCGCTCGTGGGCATAAGAAGGAGGGAGGCGAGGTCGGGACAGCCCACGCCGGAAAGGTTCACGTGGGAGTAGCCGGTGAAGTAAGAATTAGTGTTGTCATAGGGCGTACTCCACCATCGGGCATCCTTGTCGTAATGGTTCAGGTCGCTGCCCATCACGTTGAAAGGCGTGGCCGACATCATGCCCTGCGGCACTACGGCACCGGGATTGCACGTGCCGAAATTCGTCGTGCCGATAAAGGGATTCACAAGGGTTGTAGGGTCGAAGGCATAGGCCGCGGCACAACCCAAAAGGAAGGAAACGAGGAGGGAGAGGGTGTTTTTCATCTGTTTATGTACGTTTTTCGGCGCAAAGTTACAAATAAGCGAGCGAAAAACACAGGAATCTGGCAGTTTTCTATGCTTTTCCGGACAAAAGAAGCTAAAAAGCGTGTCGGAAGTTACGAATAATTGCCGAATAATTCGTATATTTGCAGCATGAAATCAGAGGTAGATGCCCGTTTAGAGGCTCACGGCATCCGTCCCACGGCTGTTTGACGTCGTAAAATCACAACAAAAAAACAACATGTATGAGTAAGGCGCAGCTTGACTTTGTGACATATTGCATAGGCAACTTAGCCGAAAGGCTGGAGGTCTCACAACGCGATGTTTTCAACAGACTGAAGACATCGGGAATACTCTTGACTTATCTAATACCAGGGTATGAAGTGCTGCACACCTTCAGTAAAGAATATCTTATGAATGATATTCTGGAATACATGAGAGAGAAAGGAGTGGCGTAGTATGATGCAGGTATTTCACACTTCACCCCTACGGATAGAAAAGCCTCAGGTAAATTTCTCGCGAGATTATCTGGATTTCGGCAAGGGATTTTACCTCACGACATTGAGGCAGCAGGCCGTTAGTTATGGCGCACGCTTCAAACTGCGTGGGAAGCCGGCAGTGCTGAATTGCTACATCCTCAATGAAGACCTGCTGGCAACATGCAGGACAAAGGAGTTTGTGAGGTATGATGGAGAATGGTTGGACTTTGTGCTGGCTTGCCGGACGGGGAAAGACCAGTCCGACTGGGACGTTGTGCTTGGCCCCATTGCCGATGATAAGGTATTTAGGACACTTGACCTTTATTTTTCAGGAGAAATGTCAAGAGAAGAAGCATTGCGGCAACTCAATCCCATGCTACCTAACAATCAGATTTGCATTCGCCGTCAGGAAGTGCTTGACAAAGCCCTTTGTTATACGCAATCGGAGATATTGTGATATGAATTTAGGAAAACGCACGATACTTCAAATGAAATATGCCCGCATCATAGAGGCCATGGCTCAAATGATGGGGACGGACAACATTACTGCGATGGACATCTTCTATAATTCGGAGACCATGCAGTTGATAAACGACGGCGTGGCCGACTTGCACTGCCGCAGCGACCTCTATCTGGCAGAAGAGGTTATTCGAGAGTACCATGCAAATGATGGAAAGTAACTTGTCTGCCCGTTTAGAGGCTCACGGCATCCGTCCCACGGCCATTCGGCAGCTTGTGTTGGGCACTTTCGGGCCCGACGACCGCGCCTATTCGCTCTCCGAGTTGGAGGCGAAATTGGGGACGGTAGATAAGAGCACCTTGTTCCGCACGCTGACGCTGCTCTGGGAGAAAGGTCTGCTCCACAGCATTGAGGACAGTCAGGGTCTGACGCGCTATGCTCTCTGTGCCGACGACTGCCACTGCCACGACCAGCACAACGGTCTCGTCGACCTGCATCCGCACTTCGAGTGTGAGCGTTGCAAGAAGGTGTGGTGCCTCAAGGCAGACCCCTTGCCCGCCGTGGCTCTGCCCGAGGGCTTCCATCAGCACTCCGCCTCCTACGTGGTGAAGGGGTTGTGCCCGAAGTGTGGAAGCCTCACCCCGTCAAAGCTGCCTACGGCACTTTGACACCCCTCCCCCATAGGGAGGGGGATATACCCTAAAGGTTCAAAACCTCACGACCTCATAACCCTATAACATCATAATCTCCCAGTTTTCCGACCTATAGAGGAATCTTCCCCTCCCTATGGGGGAGGGGTGGCGCGGTGCGAAGCAGCCGCGACGGGGTGGGGCTCTCTCTTTATGATAGACCAATATCCTTCAAAACTCCTTGAACGCGCAGTAGGCGAGATGGCCAAACTGCCCGGCGTGGGACGCAAGACCGCCTTGCGCCTCGTGCTGCATTTGCTGCGCAAGGAGACGTCTGACGTGCTGGCCCTCACCGACGCCCTCGCTACGCTGCGACAGGAGGTGCACTACTGCCAGTGTTGCCACAATATCAGCGACACCGACCTCTGCGAGATATGTGCCTCGCCGCGCAGGGACCACTCCCTCATCTGCGTGGTGGAGAACGTGCAGAACGTGATGGCCGTGGAGGCTACAGGCCAGTATCAAGGTCTCTACCACGTGCTGGGCGGCGTCATCTCGCCGATGGACGGCATCGGCCCCAGCGATTTGGAAATAGAGAGCCTCGTACAGCGCGTGGCAGAGGGCGGTGTGGCGGAAGTAATCTTCGCCCTCAACCCCACGATGGAGGGCGACACCACCAACTTCTACATATCCCGCCGCCTCCGCGACTACGGCGTGAAACTCTCCACTCTGGCCCGCGGCGTCTCCGTGGGCGACGACTTGGAATATACAGACGAAATAACTCTCGGCCGCTCTATAATCAACCGCGTGCCGCTATAAACGTATAACATTTAACACTCATCAGTATGGCAACGTCACAACCTGTGTCTAAAACGACAAAGTTCCTCCAGTATGCCCAGCTCGTCCTGTGGGCAATAGCCATCATCTTGGCCGTAGTAATTCCTTTGTTCACCGATTGGGAACATCAACTTCACGATGTGCCCGATGTGGCCACCTACATCTTCCACATGATAAGCGTGGTGCTGCTCTTCGCTGCCGGCTACTGCGTCCTGGTCCAGCGTCGCCACCGCGTGCTGCGCCTCATCGTGGTCAACCTTGCCATACTCTGCACGGAGACGCTTTTCTTCATGATGCGCCCCGATGCCGACACCGAACTCTATATCTTCCTCATCACTCTCCTTCTCTCCATTATCGCTTATCCGTTGCGTGAGCCGAAGAAGAAAGAGCCTGCCCCCGAGGCTGTACCCGCCGAGGAACCTTCCGCTCCCGCCGAGGCCGCTCTCGCCGAGGCTGCTCCCGCTAAGGTTGTTCCCGCCAAGGAACCCGCTCCTGCCGCTCCTACTGTGGAAATCCCCGCCGAAGTGGAAGATTAAATATAATAAACAAAAAACTTGCCCTTAGCCCTGATACCCCCAAGACTTGTCCTTTAGAGGTATCTTCCCCTCCTTATGGGGGAGGGGTGGCGCGGCACGAAGTGGCCGCGACGGGGTGAGGCTTCTCTACTCCTATGTTCCCATTCAACTACCTCCAATCCCTCGGCCAGTACCTGCAACTGATGGGCCGCACCTTCTCGCGGCCTGAACGCTTGCGGATGTATGCCAAACAGTACGTGCATGAGATGCAGAAACTCGGCACCGACAGTATTCCCATCGTCCTGCTCATCAGTTTCTTCATCGGCGCCGTAATCTGTATTCAGATAAAGCTGAACATCCAGTCCTCGTGGATGCCCCACTGGGTTAGCGGCTACGTCACCCGTGAGATAATGCTGCTGGAGTTCTCCTCCAGTATCATGTGCCTTATCCTCTCCGGTAAGGTGGGCTCCAACATAGCCTCCGAGATAGGCACGATGCGCGTGACGCAGCAACTTGACGCCCTTGAGATTATGGGCGTCAACCCCGCCGCCTACATCATCCTGCCGAAGGTGTGCGGCCTTATCACGATGATGCCCTTCCTCGTCATCTTCGCCACGGCAAGCGGCATCGGCGGCGCCTACGCCACGGCTTACATCATGGGCATCATCACGCCCGCCGACCTCACCGAGGGCCTTCAGCACGACTTCCACCAGTGGTTCTTCTGGATGGGCGTGGTCAAGAGCCTTTTCTTCGCCTTCATCATCGCCAGCGTCAGTTCCTACTACGGCTACCGCGTAGAGGGCGGCTCACAGGAGGTGGGCAAAGCCTCCACCAACGCCGTGGTGGCCTGCTCCATGCTTATACTTTTCAGCGACGTGTTCCTGACGTCCATCCTTTCGTAAACGCTTTTCCTCATGATAGAAATACGCCACCTATACAAAGCCTTCGAGGACAAGGAGGTGCTGAAAGACATCTCCACCACCTTTGAGCCCGGCAAGTGCAACCTCATCATCGGCCAGTCGGGCTCCGGTAAGACGGTGCTCATGAAGAACATCGTGGGCCTCTTCACGCCCACCAGCGGCGAGATTCTGTACGACGGCCGCGACTTCGTAAAGATGTCGAAGCGCGAGAAGGCTCTGCTGCGCCGCGAGATGGGTATGATTTTCCAGAGCGCCGCCCTCTTCGACTCCCTCTCCGTGCTGGAGAACGTAATGTTCCCCCTGGATATGTTCTCGTCCGACAGTTACAAGGACCGCACCCGCCGCGCCCTCTATTGTCTGGAGCGCGTCAACCTCAAGGACGCCGCCTACAAGTATCCCGGCGAGATAAGCGGCGGCATGCAGAAGCGCGCAGCCATTGCCCGCGCCATTGCCCTCAATCCTACCTACCTCTTCTGCGACGAACCCAACTCCGGCCTCGACCCCAAGACCTCCCTCGTCATCGACGAACTCATCCACGGCATTACGCAGGAGTTCGGCACCACCACGGTAATGAACACCCACGACATGAACTCCGTGATGGGCATCGGCGAGCACATCATCTACATCCACAAGGGCGAAGCCGCCTGGGAGGGCTCCAAAGACGAGGTGATGAACTCCGACAACGAGCGCCTCAACTCCTTCATCTTCGCCTCCGATCTCTTTAAGAAAATAAAGAACAGCCCCTCTCCGTCAGCGGCACCCGCCGCTGACACCTCCCCCCTATAGGGGAAGGAATAATGCCTAAAGTTAGTTTCCCTACATTCTCACAACCGAATACCCCCATAATCCCATAACCTCACCCCCCACAGCCTTACATCCTCATAACCTATAGAGGTATCTTCCCCTCCCTATGGGGGAGGGGTGGCGGAGCACCGCAGGTGGCTCCGACGGGGTGAGGCTGTAACCTATAGAGGTATCTTCCCCTCCCTATGGGGGAGGGGTGTCAAAGTGCCGTAGGCAGCTTTGACGGGAAGGGGCTTTAATAATTATGTTTACCATCCAACTCAACGCATCCGGCACTCATCACCTTGAGGTGGACGAGCGCCATTTCCAGACTCTTCAGGACTACGCTCTCTTCCGCGACCTCGTGGACAGCACGGGCTACGTCACCGAGCAGACGCTCGACAAACTGAAGTGCAACATTCGCGCCCTCATCGCCACTGCCGACAACCCCAAGCCCCTCATTGACCTTTGCTACGAGGTCATCTACCATCCCAAAATGAAGGGCTTCGGCCTGCAGAATCTCATTCTGGCGTATTTGGAGTGGGAAAAGACCCTCCCCCTTACCCCTCCCGTGGAGGGAGGGGAGTAGATACCTTTCAGGCAATGCGACACATTATTATATATATAATAGGAGCCCTTTGTGCCCTTCTCTCATATGTACCCGCAAAGGGCGCTTACTCCCCCTCGCTCGGAGAGCGAACTCTTTCCCCAACAGGGGAGAGATGGCGGCAGCCAGAGAGAGGCCGGGAGGGGTGCGGGTCTGCTTTTCCTTTCGTCACCGTCCGTTCCGGCCAATTCTATCTCGGTGACGCTCCATACACCTACATAGGTACCAACTTCTGGTACGGCCCCATCTTGGCCTCCGAAGGTCAGGGCGGCGACCGCCAGCGCCTTTCGCGCGAATTGGACGCCATGCAGAAAGTGGGCATCCGCAACCTCCGCGTCCTTGTTGGCGCCGAGGGCAGCACGGAGCGCCTCACCCACATTCGCCCCATACTTCAGCCCGAGCCCGGCGTGTATAACGACACGCTCCTGCGCGGTCTCGACTACTTCCTCGCCGAACTGGAGCGCCGCCAAATGACGGCCGTGCTCTATCTCACCAACTCGTGGGAGTGGAGCGGCGGCTACGGCGCTTATCTGGAGTGGGCCGGCGAAGGACAGGCCCCCGAACCTTCCGACTGGCAGGGCTTCGTGGATTTCCACTCCCATTTCGTGCAGAACACCCGCGCCAAGACCCTCGTCGCCGACCACGTGAAGCGCATCGTCTCCCGCACCAACACCGTCACCGGCCGGCCCTACGCCGAGAGTCCCGCCATTATGGCCTGGGAACTCGCCAACGAGCCCCGCGCCTTCAGCCGCCAGCCCGCCGTGAAGGAGGCCTTCCTCGACTGGGCCCGGAACCTCGCAGCCCTCATCAAGAGCCTCGATCCCAACCACCTCGTCACCACGGGCAGCGAAGGCCTCTACGGTTGCGAAGTGGATATGGACCTCTTCCGCCGCCTCCACACGCTGCCCGAGATAGACTACGCCTGCATCCATATCTGGCCCCACACGTGGGGATGGATGGGTGCCTTCAAGTCCCCCACCGCCGAGGCACGCCGTGCCAACGGCATCGACGGCACCGAGAAAGGCTTCCAGAGTGCGTGCGACGAGAGCCAAAAATACATCGATGGCGCCTGCAAAGCCCTTGAAGGCAGCGGCCGTCCTATAGTAATCGAGGAGTTCGGCTACCCCCGCGACGGCTACGCCATCACACGCCAGTCCACCACCCAGTGGCGCGACGCCTACTACGCCTTTATCTTCCGTCAGATGCAGTCGCATCCGCAGATAGCGGCCTGCAACTTCTGGGGCTGGGGCGGCCTCGCCCGCCCGCCTCACGACACCTGGCAGCCCGGCGACCCCTACACCTGTGACCCCAACCACGAGGAGCAAGGCCTCTACTCCGTTTTCTCCTCCGACAAAGGCACTCTCCGCGCCGTCAAAACGGCTGCCAAAGCCCTCCGCCGCGCCAAAGACAAAAAGTAATCCCTCCCCCGAATACAATAGAGGGCACTCCCAATCAGGAGTGCCCTCTGTCTTTTCTGTCTTCGGCTTTGCCCTGCCCTTATCGGCTTTCCCACCGTTTTTCCTCTCTTTCAATTTGAGTTTTACCCTATAAGGACTCCAGTCCTTGTAGGGGAAAACTCCAGTCCTTATAGGGTAAAACTCCAGTCCTTATAGGGTAAAACTGCAGTCCTTATAGGGGAGGACTGGCAGGGAAATGGGATTGCATAATAGGGGAAGGACGTTTGCGAAGAGTACCAACGGCAAACGATGTAGCAATGTAGCAAATGTAGCGCGAAATTACACTTTGAGCGTGGCTACGGTGCAGACAAATTGGGGGAATACCTGCGTTTCAAAAAGGAAACGGTCGGTGGTTGTTTGTGTAGGGGGCGAATTGGCATGGTTTTCAAGCAAAATATAGTATCAGAGAGAAAAAAACAGTAAAATTTGGCTTATTTCTAATATTTATTTGTATATTTGCATCGTTTTCGCCTACGCTGTGCATCTAAAGGGTGCGCGGACGGGTGGGACACTACATAATATAAAAGCGTCATCGATGCTTTGTTCTGTGGCTGTTTGAACCTAGGAAATTCTTACTGCTTGCCGTGAACAATGTCGGAAGTGAATGCTACGGGTATGCACAATATGTATCCCCGGGGTGTGCATGTGAGGGGCGGTCTCATTCTTTTAGCCCTCTCCCAAGGACAAGGAAACCTTTCCTCAAGCACACTTTTCCGGAGGCATGTGCTATAACAGGCGTAGGCAGACACTCTACAAGTTGGCAAGCAAGGTTTTCCTAGGACCTAAACAGCAAGCAAGTAGAGATGGAAGCCTGCGTTTTTGTGTTATAGTAGTATATGCAATAAATTACAAAGGTTTCTTCGGGCTTCAGAGACTATTCAATTGTCACGATGAATGAAATAGGTGTTGAAGCCCTTAATTCTGGCATGAGTCTTTATAGGCCAGAATGGACTTGTGGGCGATACTGCGAGAGCAAGCGGGTTGCCATTATGTATAATTTGATTACAGGCTTTAGTTATTTCTTTGAGGAGTATTCAGCCATTGTTATTGGCGAAATTCTAAAGGCCGAAAGGAATGAAGATATTCATGCTAAGAATGTAGAAACAGCTACAGGCATCAGCATGGAATCTTTGTGCCAATTTTTCAATGTCCTTGTTCGGGCTGGTCTTCTATCATTGTCTGTTCCTACGGAAGAAGGCATTATGGACTATCGACGTGCAGTATTAGAAGCAAGGAAGTCTAACGGCTCTTGGGTTGACAGGCCAACGGAAGAAAAGCTTCCTATGGAGGTAACAAATGCAGAGCAAGCGTATTTTACAGCCGTTGATGACGGGAAGACCATTTGCTCTTGTATGTTTGAACTGACGTATCGGTGTAGCGAGATGTGTATTCATTGTTACAATCCAGGGGCCACTCGCAACAATAACGAAGTGAGCCACCGTGCCGATATGAAAGAATTGACTTTAGCCGATTACAAGCGTATAATTGACGATATGTACGCCCACGGACTCGTCAAGGTTTGTTTGAGTGGAGGCGACCCCTTCTCAAAGGATTTTGTTTGGGAGTTGCTGGATTACCTGTATGCAAAGGGTATAGCGGTAGATGTGTTCACAAACGGCCAAAGGATAATAGAAAAGGTAAAGCGGCTTGCCGGTTACTATCCCCGATTAGTAGGCGTAAGTATCTATAGTGGTGTGGCAGAAGACCACGACGCGATTACGCGAATCTCCGGCTCTTGGGAAAAGTCTGTGCAAGTGGTGAAAGAACTTTCTGCATTGGCCATTCCTATGAATCTGAAATGCTGCGTGATGCAGCCGAACCTTCATTCATATTATATGGTTGCAGACCTTGCAAAAGAATATGGAGCTGTTCCTCAGTTTGAGATAAATATTACGGAATCAAATGACGGGGACATTTGCGCCAAACAGTTACGTTTGACGGAAGAGCAACTGCAGGTCGTGCTGCGTGATAATAATCTTGCTTTATATGTGGGCAAGGAAGCGCCGAACTACGGCGGACAGAAACGTGATTTGTCTCTTTGTAGTTGTGGCGCAGGTGCTACGGGATTTTGTATGTCGCCTAATGGAGACTTGCGGGCTTGCACGACGTTTACGCAAGTGTACGGTAACTTACGGGAGCAATCCGTCGTAGAAATACTGGCTGATAGTCCTTTGCTCAAAGAGTGGAGGACGGCGGTCGTGGCTGATTATGCCGAGTGCGGAAAATATGATTACTGTGATTATTGCAACCTATGCGCAGGAATTAATTATACGGAGCATGGAGACTTTCGCAAGCCTGCAGAGACGAATTGTTTTATGGCCAAATGTAGGTATAATCTGGCGCATAAGTTGATGGAGCATGATGAACCGATGACAAGAGAGCAATTCATAGAAGCGTTGCAAGCGCTCCCTATTGAAAGAACAGCCTTGCAGCGCCAATATCGTAATAAGGGATAAATGGTGTCTCCCCAGAAGTACACCTATAACCTTCAAATTCTATAAGATTATGAAAATAGAACTTGGAATTAAGACCGCCTCCTTTGTGGCTTCAGCTTCTGGTTGTCCTGCATTTGCCGAGCTTTTATGCGGGATAGGCTACCGTATGCCGTAACGGATGCAGCTAAGAGTACACTCTCTTGGCGTTTTATCGGGGAGGAGAAAAGCCTCCTCCCCGATTTTTTAAAAACAATAATTTACAGAAAATTTCAAAAGACAAACAATGGAAAACAAAGGAAAAAAACAATTTGAAGAACTTATGGCAGAGTATAATATGCCAAATGTCGCAGAAAGTAGGAAAGAAGAAATAATCACATTAATGCAGGAATATTTGCAAAAAAACTATGGCGACAATTGTGCTGATGTTCTATGCTCTGATGGAAAGACTTATTCTGTACTTCCTGATACCATCGGAAAGTTACGTGACTTAGAAGCGGCTCTAAGAACAGAAAAAAAGAGAAAAAATAATCAAGAAAAAGCAGATGAGGTTCGTGACCGTATGACAAGCATGAATAAATATTCAGTGGAACATCCCTATCCAGGTCAATAGGACTATTAATTTTCACGAAGAAGAGAAATCAATGTAATTAAAACTTATTAAACACTTTTATTATGGAACAAGAAACCAACATTCAAGAAATTATTGAGAAAGCCAACCAAGGCGATGCCTATTCTCAATACCAATTAGGAACATTTTACGCAGCGGGGAATGGTGTGAACCAGTCAGATGAAGAGGCTGTCAAGTGGATTCGCTTAGCTGCAGACCAAAATTATGTAGTTGCACAGACTTTATTAGGTGTCTTTTATGAAAAAGGAATGTTCGTAAACCAATCTGATGAAGAGGCGGCTAAATGGTATATACTGGCGGAGGAGCATGGCTTTGAACTAACCCCTCAACTGAAAAATCAGATATTGGAAGTTCTGGGAGTAGAAACAGATGAAGAATCCACACCCCAACAAGAGGACTATGATATATCTGAATTGGAAGCTCTGTATGAGGAGGCTGTGGAAAAGACTACTAAATGGTTTAGGCTGTATGTGGAACACTATAAGTATTTGATGAATCGTTCGCCTGATATAGAGAGTACAATGAAAAATGTGGCGAAAAGTACTGATGATACCTTGCAAAGTGTTCAAAAGAGCATAGAGGAACTTCGTCAATATCGAGGCGCGCTATTTGCCAATTATAAAGAAAAAACCGAGAAAGTGCTAAGAAAAATCATAGACGATACTGATTCCCGGCTTCAAGAGCTGGAGGACAAAAATAATGACGGGAGCGGCTGTGCTGTGTTCCTCGTATTCTTACTTTCCCCGATGCTCGCAGCAGGAATGTACGGATTATGTTCATTCCTGTCATGGATCGTTTAAGAAATTAGGTAATAGATTTCCAAAAATAGCATAGGGGTACTATGCTATTTTTTTGATTAGATATTTCAATATGGAAAATTCAACACACAACTTCGCGGGATTGATGAAAGCCTTTGCCAAAGAAGTCCATACAGACGTCCTTGGTAATATAATAGCCCATAAGCCAGGGAAAGGCCAACGTATCATGCTCGTTGCTCATCATGATGTGGTTCGCCTGATGATAACTTATGTTGACGGGAATGGTTTCTTGTATGTAAAACCAGCAGGCGGCATAGATGCGTCCATACTTCCAGCAAGAAAGGTGGTAATAAGGCATGGCGACAAGAAAGTACCGGGTATTATAGGCAAGAGACCCATGCACCTGATGAAAGAAGAGTCTTGCGCCAAGGTCACTTATGATAGTTTGTGGATAGATATAGGCGCAAAGGACAAAGAGGAAGCATTGGGTATGGTCTCGATAGGCGATTACGCTTACTACGATGCCGAGTATGAAGAGTTTCCCAACAACATCATAGCGGGGAACTACTTAGATGACCATGCGGGATTGGATGTTTTGTTGAATTTGGCAAAAAAACTTGCAAATGCTGTGATACCGTGGGATGTCTATTTTGTTGCTTCCAATCACGAAGAGATAGGTATGCGCGGAGCATGTGTCGCAGCTCATACAATAAAGCCGGACGTGTGTATTTGTATAGATGTCACACACGCCACGGACTACCCGACAATGAACCCGGCCAGTGATGGCGACATAAAGTTAGGAGAAGGATGTGTGTTGGCAAAAGGTCCCAATATATCACCAGCCTTGCAACGCTCTATTGAGGATATGGCAATTCTTAATAACATACAATACCAAATTGAGGTAAGCCCATACCCTACGGGGACAGATGCAAATGTTATCCAGCTGTCCGGTGACGGTGTTGAGACTGCAGTCATATCAATTCCTTGCCGTTATATGCATACCCCATACGAAGTCTGCTCAAAAAAAGATATAGAGTCTGCCGTAAATCTTCTTTATGGATTTCTGTATGAGGGAAAATATGATGAAAAGTAGGTGTGCCCTACGTTAAAATTTTGCCTCCCTCTTGTCTCCCTATAAATCAGGGGACACAAGAGAGAGGCAAATCGTTTTGGGAAACCTTTCTGCTATGAAAGTTCTATACTTTGTGCGTGGCCACGGTGCAGACAAAATGGGGGAATACCTGCGTTTCAAAAAGGAAACGGTCGGTGGCGAGGAGGCGTTTGAGTTCTTCGCCGTCGGTGAGGCCTGTGCCGAGGAGTTTTAGGGCGGATTCTTTCTGCGTCCAGAGGGTGGTAAAGCGGAGGTCGCGCTCCTCGGGGACGGCCTCTATCTCACGTAATTCGGCAGGCGAACATACGTATTCCGCCAGCGAGGGTGTGTAGCGCCCACGCATCTCTATATCTACGCCTACGGGCTCCTCCGCCACTACGGCTGCTACGGCTTCGGTGCAATGGGAGAGGTTGAAAAAAAGCCCGACCGGCCCCCTCCCCGCTCCCCCTTTGGGGGAGTGCCCAGAGAACGATGAAGAACACGCGCTGCAGCTCTCCCCCAAAGGGGGAGCGGGGAGGGGGCTTGTTAGGTCTAACTCCGGTTTGCCGTGCTCCCCAATTATAAAGCGGGGTTGTTCGGTAATGCCGTAGTGCTCGCGCAGAAGGTGGCAGAGAAGAAGGTAGGCGGCAGCACTCTGCGCCTGCCCGCTTTCAAACTTATAGGCCAACGCCTCGGCCCTGCGCCATTCGGGAAGCGCGGCAAGCGCTGCCTGAAGGCGGGGACCGCGGAGCTGGCCTATGGTTAAAGCCCCTCCTCGCCACGGCTGCTTCGCACCGTGGCACCCCTCCCCCTGCTGGGAGGGGAAGATACCTCTAAAGGACATGTCTTTGGGAAGGGAGGGCAAGGTACGTATTGTGAGAGGCTGGTTATTTATGTCGGAACCAAGAATAATGTGTGCGGCCTATAGAGGTATCTTCCCCTCCCTACAGGGGGAGGGGTGGCGGAGCACCGCAGGTGGCTCCGACGGGGAGAGGCTGTAGGGAGAGGCTGTAGAGAGGTCTGTAGTGAGAGCCGTTTGCTCTACTTAATCACCTTCTTCCTTCGCTCAATAACAATGTCGTGGCGCAGGCCTTCAGCGGCGCGACGACCGCTGATGGCGAAAGGGATGGCTTGGGCCTCCTTTCCTGTTGAACCCTTGCCAACCGTTGCGGTGGTGATGGCGTCGGGAAGTCCCTCGGCACCCACGAACTCGAAGGTGTACTGGCAGCCGGCGTCGGCACTGCTGGTGGCGTCGCTGACGGCGGCACCCCAGTTATAGACCTTCTTACCGATGCCGTCGTCGAAACCGGTCTGGTTTATCATTTGGTTGCTGCCGCAGTAGATGCGGAAGCATCCTTCGGCGTCGCTGGCCTTGAGTTTCCAGCCGGCGGAGGGCTTGGTGCCTACGGTCTTGAGTTGCGTGTCGTTGCTGGCGGTGGGAGAGATATAAGAGCCGTCGGCCTTGTTCTGGATGTCATAGGAACCGTCGGTGCGCTGGTAGAAGTACCAGATGCTCTTGTTGTCCTTGGGGTTCTGCACGCCGATGACGCCCTTGGCCTTGCCCTGCGAATAAGCGTAGCGGGTCTCGCGGTTGGGCGTGTAGAAGCGGTAGCCGTACTTCACGTCGGCCGTGCTGCTCTTCGGGCCGTGGATGGTGCCGGTGGAGGCGCGGAAGTAGGAGATGAGGGCTGCGCTCAACGTGTCGTAGGCCTGCTTGGCAGCCGTGGCGGACGGATTGGTGGCAGCCGTCTGTTCGGCAGCGGCGATGGCGGACTGCAGGGTGGCGGTGGCTTCGGGGTTGAAGTAACCTACCTGCGTGTCGTCGGCACCGCCGTTGAGGGCACCGTGGGCGTAGGCCACGAGGTCGATGAGGCGGTTGGCGTCGGCGTTGGAGCCCTTCACGATGAGGGCGTCCCAAATGTCGGCCCACTGGGCGAGGAAGGTGTCGAACGACTTATGGTCGATGTTCTGGGCTTCCTGCTCGAGTTGTGCAATGGCCTCGTTCAGGGCCTGCTTGCTCGTGGGGTAGCCGGGTTGTCCGAAGAGGGCGTCCTGCGTGTAGCCGCTGAGGCGCTTGATGTAGCGGGTGTAGTCAGCGGTGCGGGCCTCCAGCACCATGGCGGGCGAGACGTTCTCGATGGTCCAGTGGCTTCCGGCGAAGTAGTCCGTGCCGTTCTTGTAGCCGTAGAAAATCACGAGGTCGTCGGGCTTGTTGAAGTGGAGGGCGGGCTTGCCGGAGGGTGCTGCCGTGGGCAGGAGGGCCAGCCAGTTCTTGTCGTTGTTGGCCCATTCTATCTTCAGGTCGGCGTTGACGGGAGCGCGGAAGGAGTAGGCGCTGCTGCCGTCCACGGCCACATAGTCGCCGTTGCGGCTCTCAAGCACGAGGGTGCCGTCGGCATTCTGGAGGATGCGCCATATCTGCGTCTCGGTCTTGGTATCTACCTGTGCGTCGAGGCGGGCGTTGTCGCCGGCGGCGGTGAGCACGCGGCCGATGTTGTCGTCGTAGGCGCAGCGGAAGGCATACCAGTGATTCTCGCGGTCGGTGCTGACCTTGTAGGCGTCGAGCGTCTCGAAGTTAATCTCGCAGGCTGACTTGGCCTCTGCCAGCACGTCGGCAAAGAAGCCGAGTGTGTCGGCAGGCACGGGCTCGTATTCGGAGAGCGTGGGGGCGCTTTCCACCCAGGCCTCTTCCCACTTGTACTGGTTGCTCTTGCCATCCCACGCCTTGCGGCCGAGGGCGGCGTTCCACTTGTGGAGGATGCGGGGACGGTAGTAGTCGCGCACCAGTCCGGCCCATACGCGGGCGGCGTAGTCCTGCACGGGCTCGGCACTCTTATGATCCTTGCCGAACCATACGGTGACGATGCGGCGGGCATTCTGGGCGTTGCGCTTAGCACTGCTGGAGTAACCCTTCTGGGCGAAGTCCTCCCAGCGCTTGAGGTTGTATATGGGGTGGCAGGTGAGGACGCGGTCCATGCTGAGCATCAGGTGGTCGAGCACGCCGATGAGGGAGTCGGCCATCGTGGTGTTGCCCACGCTGACATAGTTCTGAATACGGCCGTTGAGTTTCTCTATCTTACCGCCGCAGTACATGGCCACGGCTTCGGCCATATCGGCTTGGGCCAGCGGACTGTTGAGGGCGCGGATGTCCTCGATATTGGAGAAGAGCGTCTCTACGCCTTTGTAGAAGTTGTCGTTCTGGCTGGCGGAGCCGGAGCCCAGACCGCCGTCGTACTGCCATCCGAAGCGCGGATGGTCGGTGAAGTAGTTATACACGGAGTTGCGCAGGGCGGTGTGGAAGGCCTGCTGTTCGGCAGTGTAGCCGCCGTAGCGGGAGTTGGCGTACTGCTTAATCCAGGTGTCGAGGTTGATGGTCTTCTTCGAAGCCACCCAGCCGCCGTCGGTGATGAGCTCGTAGATCATCTCGTTGTTCTCCACGCCTTCGGCCGTGATGCCGTAGCCGGAGAGAGAACTCTTCTTCGTGGAGTTGTTGAGCGTGTTGAGGAAGCCCTGGGCGTAGTCGCTGAGCTTGCCAGTCATGGTGTTCTTGCCGCCCATGTTGGGCAGGAGGGTATATACCCAGTCCTTGCCGTCGAAGGAGTTGTAGGACTCCCAACTCTTGTTGCCGTAGCTGTACTCGGGGCTCATATAGAGCACCATGAACTGGTCGTTAGGCACGCTGCTGGTGAGCGCCTGGAACTTGTTCAGGCCCCAGCTGCTCTGCTGGAAGTTGAAGGTCCAGCCCTGCGTCACCCACACCACGTCGGGGTTGGCGCTGCCTTCCTTGATGCTCTTCCAGATGTTCTGGCCGTAGGCAGGGAGTTCGGTGGCGGAGGGAATGGCCATCTCGTTGAAGGAGTCGGAGAGGTAGTACTTGCGCACGCCGAATTCCTTCTCCCATTCCTTGATGAACTTCGAGCCTACCTCGGCAAAGGCTGCGCTGGTGGGATTGAGGCGGTAGTTCTGGTGGGTGCCGTCAATGCACCATCCCCAGCCCACACGCTCGGTAGAGGTGCCTTTCACGCGGGTAGCGAAGTTGCCGGGCACGAAACCGCCGAAAGCCGGACAGATGGGCTTCATGCCGAGCGAGTCCATGCGGTTGAGGACGTGGTGGGCAATTTCCAGCTGGCGGTTGTTCCATTCGTCGCCCAGCGGGCCGTCGAAGGTGTTGCAGCTGAGGTTACCCATGCGGAACCAAGGCAGATGGGCGGGACCCACCTCCCAGGCATCGATGTCCTTCGCCGTGAGGCCCATGCTGAGGAACACGCGGCGGTAGATAATCTCCTGTGCCAGGAGGAAGAGCGGCATATCCACGCCGTGCAGGGCCATCCAGTCCAGTTCCTTGTCCCAGCGGTCTTCATCCCAATAGGGCATGGTGTAGCCGTAGGTCACGACGTTGAAGTACTGGTGGTCGCGGTACTGCGAAGTGAACGACTTGGTGGCGGTGGTGATGTCGGCAGGCTTCTCAAAGCGCTTGCCGCTCCAGCTCATGATGCCGGCGTTCTTGCTCTTCGTCCAGTCGTAGAAACCGCGGCAGGCGGCCACGGCACTGGAGGCCTTCACCGTCACGGTGTTGCCCGAGGCACTGTATTCATATTTGTCACAGCCCTTCGTGGTGGGCGCGAGCGACAGTTCCACAACGACATTCACCTTGCCGTCCGTGAAGCGGTTGATGATGTCGGTGGCCGCCTTCTCTCCGGCGGCACGCTGCTCGGCCGTGAGCTGCGCCATCATGGGCAGGCTCAAGAAGAGACCGAGAAGGATGGTCAGTAACTTGTTCATAGCTTGAATGTAACCCTTAATGCAGGGGGTAAATCTCATAGTTTATGTGTAAAAGGAGTTGATGCTTGTTGCAAATATTTACAAGTCAAAGCCTGTGGATGTTTTTTATCAAGAATTAAAGAATTAAAGAATTTTTCAGTGCGAGCAGCAGTGAATTTTAGGGAATTGCTGTGCAGGGCACAGCTGAATTAAAGCAAGGAGTGCAGTGTTGCAGACTAGTATTGCAGACTGTCCGCATGGAATTCTGCGGCACCGTGCCGCTAATTCAAGAAAATTCAAAACAAGAAGGATAACGAAGAAAATTCTTAAATTCTTAAATTCTTGATAAAAATAAATATCCCCAAGAAAGCCTATTCAGCCGTACGGATGGCCTCCATAATCTTGGCCTCCAGTTCCTCGGCCAGTTCGGGGTTGTCGGCGATGACCTTCTTCAGAGCCTCGCGTCCCTGGCATAGGCGTGTCTCGCCATAACTGAACCACGAGCCGCTCTTCGTGAGCACCTTGTACTCCACGCCGAGGTCGGCAATTTCGGCCGTGTGGCTGATGCCCTGACCGAAGGATATCTCAAATTCTGCCTTGCGGAAGGGAGGAGCCACCTTGTTCTTCACCACCTTCACGCGTACCTGGTTGCCGATGGGCGTGTCGCCGTCCTTCAGCGTGGTGACCTTGCGGATGTCGAGGCGTACGGAAGCGTAGAACTTCAAGGCGTTGCCGCCGGTGGTGGTCTCGGGGTTGCCGAACATCACGCCAATCTTCTCGCGCAACTGGTTGATGAAGATGCAGGTGGTGTTGGTCTTGGCGATGGTGGAGGTAATCTTGCGGAGGGCCTGGCTCATCAGGCGGGCCTGCAGACCTACCTTGTTGTCGCCCATATCGCCTTCAATCTCGGCCTTCGGGGTGAGGGCGGCCACGGAGTCGATGACGATGATGTCGATGGCGGCGGAGCGTATGAGCTGGTCGGCAATCTCCAGAGCCTGCTCGCCGTTGTCGGGCTGCGAGATGAGGAGTTCGTCCACGTTCACGCCGAGCTTGGCGGCGTAGAAGCGGTCGAAGGCGTGCTCGGCGTCGATGAAGGCAGCGATGCCGCCGGCCTTCTGGGCCTCGGCAATGGCGTGTATGGCCAGCGTGGTCTTACCGCTGGACTCCGGGCCGTAGATTTCAATGATGCGGCCCTTTGGGAAACCGCCCACGCCGAGGGCGGCGTTAAGGCCGATGCTACCCGTGGGGATGACCTCCACATTCTCTATTTTCTCGTCGCCGAGTTTCATGATGGAGCCGGCACCGAAGTCCTTCTCAATCTTGGCCATTGCGGCCTGCAGGGCCTTAAGCTTCTCGCTTGCAGCCGGGTTTTCGTTAGTCTTTGCCATATATTTAGATGTTTAGTTAATAATTTCTTTGGTATTTTTTTATCAAGAATTTAAGAATTAAGGAATTTTCTTCGTTAGCCTTTTTGTTTTGAATTCTTTTGAATTAGCGGCACGATGCCGCAGAATTCCATGCGGACTATCTGCAATAGTGCACCTCTTACTTTAATTCGGCAGTGCCCCGCACTGCAATTCTCTAAAATTCACTGCAACTCGCAATGAAAAGTTCTTTAATTCTTGATAAATATATAATCGGAGAGACTTTCTCTCTTGTGTGTCCGTCCTTTAGTAGTATCTTCCCCTCCCAGCAGGGGGAGGGGTGGCTGAGCACCGCAGGTGGCTCAGCCGAGGAGGGGCTTCTTCAAGAACTCAATCACCTCGCTTATCCTACAGAACGCCATTCCCACGCAGGTGTCGGCGGCGCCGTAATATACGGTGCACTTGTCGCCTTCCGTCAGGGCGGCGCAGGGGAACACCACATTGGGCACGTCGCCGGCCAGTTCGTAGGGGGCGGCGGGACCGAGCAGGTACTCCATACTGCGATACAGCACCTTGCTGGGGTCTTCAAGGTCCAGCAGGGCGGCACCCATAGCATAGCGGTAGCCGTTGCAGGTGCGGATGACGCCGTGGTAGAACAGCAGCCAGCCTTCCTCCGTCTTTACGGGCACGGGACCGGCACCTATCTTCAGACACTGCCAGGCACTGTCCTCAAAGGGCGTGGGACGCATCACGAGACGGTGCTCGCCCCAATACTTCATGTCGGGCGAGTAACTCACGAAGATGTCGCCGAAGGGCGTGTGGCCCGTGTCGCTGGGGCGCGACAGCATGGCGTAGCGGCCGCCTATCTTCTCGGGGAAGAGCACGCCGTTGCGGTTGAAGGGCAGGAAGGCGTTCTCACACTGGTAGAAGGTCTGGAAGTCGATGGTGTAGCCGATGCCGATGGTGGGCTGGCCTTCGTAGCCGTTGCACCAGGTGATCCAGTAGCGGTCCTCAATCCAGCAGACGCGCGGGTCATACTTGTAGCTGCTCTGTATCATCTGCGTGTTGCCGGCCTCCCACACGATGGGCTCGTGCTGAATGTCCCAGTTCACGCCGTCTTTCGAGAAGCCAGCGAAGATATTCATCTGCACACGCTTGTTGTCGCAGCGGAACACGCCGGCGAAACCGTCCCTGAAGGGCACGACGGCAGAATTGAAGATACTGTTGCTCGACGGTATGCCGTAGCGGTCGATGATAGGATTATTCTCATAGCGCCAACAGATGTCGGTGCAGCCTGCCGGGCGTTCTTGCCAAGGAATCCTCGCTTGTGCTGTATTGTTCATATAGGTTTATTTAGGTTTTTATTTTTATCAAGAATTAAAGAATTTAAGAATTTTTCTTTGCGCGTAGGAGTGAATTTTAGGGAATTGCGGCACGATGCCGCAGAATTCCATGCGGACAGTCTGCAATACTAGTCTGTAACACTGCACCTCTTACTATAATTCAGCTGTGCCCAGCACAGCAATTCCTAAAAATTCTCATTCCTCCAATTGTATATGAAGAAATTCTTAAATTCTTTAATTCTTGATAAAAAATACTTATCCCCGCGGGTGGGTCTTTATAATTCCAAATCTCCGTCGTGAATCTCGTGCCAGGGCAGGCCCTGCTTGTTGAGTTCCTCCATGAAGGGATCGGGGTCGAACTCTTCCACGTTGTGCACGCCGGGCTTCTTCCACAGGCCGAGCATGAACATGCGGGCACCGATGCAGGCCGGCACGCCCGTCGTGTAGCTCACGCCCTGCATGCCCGTCTCTTCATAGGCTGCCTGGTGGGAGCAGTTGTTATAGACGTAGTAGGTGTGCTCCTGTCCGTCGTTGCCTATGCCGCGGATGCGGCAGCCGATGGAAGTCTCGCCGTCGTAGTTCTCGCCCAGGTCCTGGGGGTTGGGCAGCACGGCCTTGAGGAACTGCAGGGGCACGATCTTTACCTTCACCATCTTCGGTTGTCCGTCGTCTGTTGTCTGTTGTCCTTCAGCCAGCGGCGCAAGGTATTCTATCTCGTCGATGCGGTCCATACCGATGTTCTGAATCACCTCCAGATGCTTCAGGTAAGCCTCGCCGAAGGTCATCCAGAAGCGGGCGCGCTTGATGGTGGGGTAGTTGATGACGAGGCTCTCTATCTCCTCGTGGTGCAGCAGGTAACTCTCCTTCGGACCGATATTGGGGTAGGTGAGGGGCTGATGTATCTCCATCGGCTCCGTTTCTATGTAGCGGCCGTCCTCGTAGTAGAGGCCCTTCTGCGTAATCTCGCGGATATTGATTTCGGGGTTGAAGTTGGTGGCGAAGGCCTTGTGGTGGTTGCCGGCGTTGCAGTCCACGATGTCGAGGTAGTGGATTTCCTTGAAGTGGTGCTTGGCGGCGTAGGCGGTGAAGATACTCGTCACGCCCGGGTCGAAGCCGCAGCCGAGGATGGCCGTCAGTCCGGCCTTCTCGAAGCGCTCGCGGTAGGCCCACTGCCAGCTGTATTCAAAGTGCGCCTCGTCCTTCGGCTCGTAGTTGGCCGTGTCGAGGTAGGAGCATCCGGCCTCCAGGCAGGCGTCCATGATGGTGAGGTCCTGATACGGCAGGGCGAGGTTCATCACCAGGTCGGGCTGGAACTCGCGGAAGAGAGCCACCAGTTCAGGCACGTTGTCGGCATCCACGCGGGCCGTCTTGATGTCCGTGCGTCCCGTAGCCTTGGCGATGGCGGCGGCCAGCGCGTCGCACTTCGACTTCGTGCGGCTGGCAATCATAATCTCACTGAAAACGTCGGCGTTCTTCGCCACTTTGTGTGCGGCGACGGTGGCCACGCCACCAGCGCCGATGATAAGTACTTTTCCCATTATAGTAAATTAAATAATTAACAGTTATGCAGTGAACAGTGAACAATGAAAGTTACCATTCTTGTGCACTTTCTCAAACTTCTATTATTCATTGATTAATTGTTCACTGTTCACTTTATAATTGTTCACTGTTCACTTTATCAATATATTTCCGCTGCGAATTTACGAAAAAGGCGCCACATGGCCAAGCCTCCCCGCCTCTTTTCTGCTCCCCGCCTCTCATTTTGACTCTCGTCCCACACATTATTATATATATACGCGCGCGCGCCAACCGTATCTCGGTGCATCAATCCTCCGCCATCCCGTCACCTCGCCTTACCGAGATGTCGAAACCTCGAACCCCCGAAATCTCTAAACCCCGACACCTCGATTTATCGTCCGTTGTCCGTTGTCTTCTTATTCATGTGACGTTTCAAATAAATGGCCATAACTGAAAAAATTTTGTCAAAATATTTTACAATTTCGCTACGTTTTCTTAGCGATTTTCGGCCGTGGAGGGCAGCGCGCGAGGCCTCGGGCGGAAATATGCGAAATTTGAGCGCGTCGTTACAGGGCTTATTTATAAGCGGTTACGCCGCAGGCCTTCGCGCGACAAGCCCTTCCGGCGCGCTTAGTCCCCTTTCAGTTGCGAAAAATCGCCATCGGGAAATGGATTTTTTGTGATTTTTTTTGGAAAAAAGCAAGGCGCCCCTCTATATCCTCCTTTTGGGGGGACTTCAAAGGGCGGTTGCCGACCCGCTTTGCGGCACTCCCCCCTCGGGGGAGCGGGGAGGGGGTCGCCTAATCCTCCTTTAATTCGAACTAGTCCTGATTTAATTTGCACTAGTCCTGATTTAATTTGCACTAGTCCTCCTTTAGTTTCTGGTAAAAGGGAAGTAGTGAAAATTAAAAGGGAGACAGTGAAAATTAAAAGGGCTGAAGGCGCGAAATGATGGGAAACCGGCGGGCGCGGGGCACCTTTATCCGCATTCAGTCCTCATATCGCCGCGATTTCTTCTTTTTTCGGTTTGTCAAAATTTTTTACAGTTTCAAAAAATCGTTATGAAGTGTTTTTTATCATTGCTGCCCGGGGAAATGTCACGGTATACCCCGAAGGGGTTACACAACCCAGCCAGGGGCAGCGCCCCTGGTGATTGGAGCAGTACCATCTCCGCCCCAGCGGGGCACAACAACCACAGAACCTTGCTGTTATGCCCCGCTGGGGCGTGCACGGTGGTCGCACTTGCGACCAGGGGCGCTGCCCCTGGCTGGGTTGTGTAACCCCTTCGGGGTACAGGCTAAACTTTTTAGCGGACACTAATAATTCTGATAAATAAAATTGTCCGTTACCCTCTGTCCGTAGTCTGTTGTCCGTAGTCTGTTGTCCGTTGTCTGTTGTCCGTTGTCTGTTGTCTGTTGTCCTCTTTGTCCGTTTACACAATCTCTCCGTTCCAAAGCATTCGGAAGAAATCATACACATAGATGGCTTCAACGCCGTTGACGCTGCGGTTGAAAGGGTCGAGCGATACAATTATGCGGCGGCTCTCAGGGTAGTCGTCTCCGAATGAGAGAAGACCCTTGACGTGGCGGGGCAGCACCTCTTCCACCGACTTTATCTCTATTGCCACCCGGGCATCGCCGATGACGGCATCCACCTCCACTCCCGTGTAGGTGCGCCAGAAACTGAGCTTCTCGTCGCTGTGGCGATAGTGCAGGAAGGCATACAGCTCCTGTATCACGAGATGCTCAAAGGCATGGCCGTAGCCCGTGGTGCCCCGCACGAGGTCCTTGCGGTGCAGGAGGTGGTTGGCTATGCCTACGTCGAAATAGTAGAAACGCGGTGCCTGTACCAGCCGCCGCTTCATCACCCGCGTGAAGGCCGGCAGGCGATAGCCGACGAGGGTGTCCTCCAGAATGTCGAAATAGCTGGCCACGGTGGCAGCGCTCACGCCGCAGTCCTGGGCGATGTTGTTGTAGTTCACCATCTCCCCGTCCGTCAGGGCCGCCACCTCCAGAAAACGCTGGAACGCGCCGAGATTGCGCACGAGGGCTTCCTCTTTTATCTCTTCCTTGAGATAGACGTCAATATAAGCCGACAGCTTCCGCCAGGGGTTCTGCGCCAGATAGTGCGGCGGCAGCATACCGTGGTTCACGGCCCTGTCAATGTCGAAGTCCGCCAGTTCGGTGCTGACGAAAGGGAAGAGGAAGGTGGGGAAGGCACGGCCTCCCAGGGTGTTGTAGCCTTTGCGCTTCAGCTTGCGGGCACTGCTGCCGCAGAGAATGAAAAGAAGCCCTTTCTCCGATATCAGGCGATGCACCTCGTTGAGGAGTTGCGGCACCTCGGGTATTTCGTCGATGATGATTATCGTTCCTGCAGCCTTGTCCTTCAGTGTCTCGTAGAGGAGTACGGGACGGCGCTCATAGCGGGATTTCACTTGGCTGTCAAGCAGGTCGATATAGATGCTTTCAGGGAACTGCTGGCGCAGGATTGTGCTTTTTCCTGTCTGACGGGCTCCGAAGAGGAAGATGGAGCCGTCTAACTCGTTGTTTAATTTATAGATGCGGTCTATCATGGAGGGAGATAATTGTGAGTGCTACTGATGATTTTCAATGAAAATAAGAGGTGCCACTGATGATTTTCAATGATTTTCGCTGCAAATATACTGCTTTCTTACGACAGGAGCAAGAAAAAGAAGTGAAAAGTGAGTCAGAGTTTTCGATTTCTTGAATTATCGATAATTCGATTGTCCGATTTCTCGATGTTTCGGAAAAAAGTTTCGGCTATGCCCCTGTCTGGGTTGCGTACCCTCTTCGGGGCATGCCCGTGACATTTTGCCGGACACCAATATATTATTATTTAGGAGTCAATATACAATTTGGCACAACATATTTTAATTTATCAAGAATTAAAGAATTAAGGAATTTTTATCGTGCTCTGAAAATGAATTTTTAGGAATTACGCAGTGCCCGGGCACTGCTGAATTGTTGTCCGCAGGAA
>JAKSLT010000002.1 GCA_024401055.1 Bacteroidaceae bacterium
GAAGGCCTCCGGCCACGTGGATGCCTTCAACGATCCTCTCATCGACAACCGCGACAGCAAGAAGCGCTACCGCGCCGACGTTCTCATTGAGGACCAGATGGCGAAGTACGACGAGAAGATTGACAAGGAAGTGGCCAAGGGCCGCAAGCGTTTCGGCGATGCCTTCAATGAGGAGCAGTTCCGCGCCACCAACCCCCGCTGTCTCGAGAACGCAGCCAAGCGCGACGCCCTCCACGAGCGCTTCCAGCAGGCCATGAACGCCGAGGGCGGCATCGACCTTGAGGCCCTCCGCCAGATTATCGTTGACGAGGAAATAGTGTGCCCCATCTCCGGCACGCGCAACTGGACCGAGGTGCGCCAGTTCAACCTGATGTTCAAGACCGAGATGGGTGCCGCCGCCGAGGGCGCCAGCACCATCTACCTGCGCCCCGAGACCGCCCAGGGCATCTTCGTAAACTACCTCAACGTGCAGAAGACCGGCCGCATGAAGCTGCCCTTCGGCATCGCACAGATAGGCAAGGCCTTCCGCAATGAGATTGTGGCCCGCCAGTTTATCTTCCGTATGCGCGAGTTCGAGCAGATGGAGATGCAGTTCTTCGTAAAGCCCGGCACCGAGCTCGACTGGTTCCAGACGTGGAAGGAGCGCCGCATGGCCTGGCACCAGGCCCTCGGCTTCGGCGCAGAGAACTACCGCTTCCACGACCACGACAAACTGGCCCACTACGCCAACGCCGCCACGGACATAGAGTTCCGCATGCCCTTCGGCTTCAAGGAAGTGGAAGGCGTGCATTCCCGCACCGACTTCGACCTCTCGCAGCACGCCAAGTTCAGCGGCAAGAAGATTGAGTACTTCGACCCCGAGACCAACGAGTCATACACGCCGTATGTCATTGAGACCTCCATCGGTGTGGACCGTATGTTCCTCACCGTGCTCTGCCACGCCTACGAAGAGGAGACCCTCGAAGGCGGCGACGTGCGCACCGTGCTCCATCTGCCCGCCGCCCTCGCCCCCATCAAGCTCGCCGTGTTCCCCCTCACCAAGAAGGACGGCCTGCCCGAGAAGGCCCGCGAGATAGTGGACGACCTCAAGTTCCATTTCAACTGTATCTACGAAGAGAAGGACCAGATTGGCAAGCGCTACCGCCGCCAGGACGCCATCGGCACCCCCTACTGCGTCACCGTGGACCACGACACGCTTCAGGACGGCACCGTAACCCTCCGCGACCGCGACACCATGGAGCAGCAGCGCGTCCGCATTGAGGACCTCCGCTCCCTCATCGAGGACAAGGTCAGCATACCTTCCCTCTTAAAGACCCTGAAATAAGAGTTGCGGCCTCACTCCGTAGTGCAACCTTGCCAGTAGAGTGCAATGGAAAAGTACTCTTCGAGGCAGTGCAAACACTTAAACGAGAGCATCCCAGCGGGATGCGATAAGGTAGCCAGCCATAAGGGCGACCGAAAGGCGCCCGCAATGGCTGGTATCTGACCCGCGATGAAGTCTGCCGTAGGTAGGCGATACTTCAAAAGCATGGCTAATACTTACACGAAGATATACATTCACATCATCTTTGCTGTGAAAGACAGGGAAAGCCTTCTTCGTCCAGACGTTCAAGAAGATCTCTATCCTAATCTTGCAGGAGCATGCAAACATCGCGGACATCATCCTGTCGCCATCAGCGGAATGTCCGACCATGTTCATCTTCTCGTAGGTCTCAATCCTGCTGAATCCTTATCAGTCTTTGTTCAATCCATCAAAATAGAAAGCAGCAAATGGCTGAAACGCGAGAAAGGCATCAGACACTTTGCCTGGCAAAAAGGTTATGCAGCTTTCTCCTATAGCAAAACCCTGCTCCCGCAAGTGGAAACCTATATTTCCCATCAAAAGGAGCATCATTCGCAGAAAGGGTTTGACGAAGAGATGAAGTCCTTCTTGGAACGCTCCGACATCGTTTACGAAGAGGCCTATCGCCTTCACGGAATAGACACATCGCCTACCTAAAGGCAGGCTTCCTAAACATGGCAAACCAACCAGCCATTACGCTATGCTCATGGCTGGCTACCGTATCTCACCCCTAACGGGGTTCTGCCTAATGACCATACCATCGTTTGATATTCTTACCACCTCCTTATTATATATTTATAGTGAAGTATGACTATTAAAGAAAACATCTTACCTCGCACTCTTTTCTTCTCCTGCAAGGTTTCGGCCGCCATTTGTAGCTTTGTTTTTATATTGGCCGCCCTCGCCTCCTGCACCGACAGCGACGGCATTGAGGACCATACCTACGACCGCTGGCAGGAACGTAACGACTCCGCCTTCCACGCCGTATTCACCGAGGCACAGAAGGCCATCGGGCAGGGCAGCAACCAGTGGCGCATCATTCGCCGCTACGACTCCACCCTACCCACGAGCGAGAGCAACAGCATCGTCGTGCGCATCGATAAAGAGGGCACCGGCACCGAATGCCCCTACTACACCGACAGCGTGCGCGTCAACTATATCGGCTCGCTCCTCACGGGCAAGAGTTTCGACCACTCCGGCTTCTATTCCGATTACGAAAGCGTGTTCTCGCCCCAGCTCTGCCGCCCCGCTTCCATGCTCGTGAGCGGCACTGTCCCGGGATTCTCCACCGCCCTGCAGTACATGCACGTCGGTGACATCTGGCGCGTGTGGATGCCCCAGCAGCTCGGCTACGGCACGGAGAATAAGAACAAAATCCCCGCCTATTCCATGCTGCAGTTCGACATTCAGCTCGTGCAGTATGCCCGTCGCGGACAGCCGCTGCCCGTGTGGAAATAGCACCTGCCTGAAAGCCTTCAACATCCTATCCGAAAGCTTTCGGCATTGCCCCGAAAGCTTTCTTTTTTTCAAGAAAAAGCTGTCACACAATGACTAAAAAACTTCTCCTAATCCTCTCGTGCCTTTTCCTCTGCACCACCGCCGCTTTGGCACAGGGCAAGCAATACGTGGGCTACTGCGACGGCCAGATTGCCTCCACTTCTTCCGGCAAATACACCAGCATCGGCGAGGTGGGTGCCACCGTCAGCATCGCCATCCGCCTCACGAAGGAATCCCTCGCCGCCTATAAGGGCTGCGACATTGTGGGTGTGAACTACGGTTCTCCCACGTCCCAGGGCCTTCCCTCCGTAAGCGTGTGGATACGTTCCTCTCTCGACGGTGCCGACCTCACCTCCGGCAAAATCACCAGCACCAACTACGGCTGGCACGAGGGTGCCGTCGCGCCCTACACCATCACCGGCAACGAGTCCGAGCTCTGGATTGGCGCTACCTATAAGAATAATACGCGCGCCTACTATGCCGTGTCGTTCGCCGGCACCACGGTGGCCGACGGGTGCTATGTCAATGCCGGCAGCGCCTGGACCAACTACGCCACTCAAGGCTGGGGCAGCCTCTCCCTCGAAGCTATCGTGGAGGGCTCCGGCGTGAAGTCGCGCGACCTCGCCTTGCAGAACGTCACCTGCAGCCAGCGCGCCGTGCAGATAGGTCAGGATTTCTCCGTCAGCGGCCTCATCAAGAACAATGCCTCCGACCCTGCCGTCAATCCCCTCATCCGCTACAGTCTGGGCGGTAAGGCCCTCGGCACCTACACCTACGACGGCACCATCTCCTCCCGCACTTCTGCCCCCTTCACCATCAACATTCCCTCGGAGTCCGTCACCGAGGAGGGCCCCGCCACCGTGGAGCTCTCTCTCGAGTGGGCCGACGGCCAGCCCGACCAGGCACCCGCCGACAACGTGGCTTCGCTTCAGGTGGAGATGACGCGCCTCTCCTTCACCCGCCGCATGGTGGTGGAGGAGCACACCGGCTCATGGTGCGGCTGGTGTGTCCGCGGCATCGTGGGCCTCAAGGAGATGAAGGAGAAGTTCGGCGACGACTTCATCGGCATCGGCATCCACAACAACGACATGTACGCCGTGCAGGCCTACGATGACTTCATCGCGGGCTATATGAACGGTTACCCTAACAGCATAATCAATCGCAGCGGCAGCCAGGCCGATCCCGCCTACACCACTCTCTTCTCACGCTATCAGAGTATGGACAAGACGGCCGACGCCGACATCACCCTCGACGCCTCTTGCGCTGACGGCAAGATTACCTTCAACGCCCACGCGCAGTTTGTCTTCAGCGCCAAGAACGCCGACTATCGCGTAGCCTTCGTGCTCCTCGAAAACCAGCTCCCCATCCGCCAGACCAACAACTACGCCGGCGGCGGCACAGTGATGGGCGGCTTCGAGAGTATGGGCTCGCCCGCCAACATCAACATCGACGACGTGGCCCGCGGCATCTATCCCTCGCCCGCCGGCGAGAAGGGCGCCCTGCCCGCCAGCATCGCCGCAAGCACCATCTACGACTATTCCTACACCACCGCACTCCCCAAACTCTCCAACCCCGCCAACGTGGAGGCCGTGGCCCTGCTCCTCAACGGCACCACGGGTGAAATCCTCAATGCCGTCAAGATAAGCAAGATTGAAGGCCTCAACGCCGGCGACATCGACGACCCCGACACCCCCGACGCCGAGCTCTCCTGCACACTCTCCCCTGCCGCGGGCGCCACCGTCAATACCCTCGACAAAGTCGTCCTCACCTTCCACGGCAAGGACGCTGAGGCCGGCATGAACCACGTAGGCTACTACAACTATCTCGCCCCCAACTACGGCGCGCCCTCCGTGCAGATTTCCTCGCGCCCCTATCTGAAGGCCGCCGACGGCAAGACAGTGGCCAAGGCCTCCCGCGTGATGTGGACGAAAAATCCCGACTACGGCAAGGTGGCCGCCGCCGACCCTTACAACGTCTGCGAGTTCCAGCTCTCCTTCGACGGCGTGCCCGCCGGCCACTACACCCTCGTGGTGCCCCAGAACTCCTTCGTCTATTACAATTCCCGCGACGTACTCTGCACCACGCCGGAATACACCGCCGACTACACCGTGACGGTCTCCTCGCCCGCCCTCCTCGGCCACTACGACGCCAGCTTCCAGCCCGCCCGGAACAGCGAACTCGAGCAGTGGGACGTCGTCACGCTCAACAGCAACGACGCCATCTTCGACTATCTCCACACCGACCTCCCCCTCGTCTATAACTATTTCTATATCGACACCCCGCGCCGCCCCTACGTCATCCTTCCGAACGGTGTGGAGCAGGAGGCCAAGTACGTCGATTTCGTAGAGACCACCGGCGTCAGCACCGTGGGCACGCAGATACAGTTCACCTTCTCCCCCTCGCGCACCCGCGGCACCTACACCCTCGTCATCCCCGACGGCTACATCGTGCAGGGCAACGACGCCACCGAGGAGGCCTACGCCCAGCCCGAGCGGCGCTTCAACTTCTTCGTAGGCCAGGCCCCCGAAGGAATAGAAAAGACGACGGACGACGGGCAACAGACACCTTGTGCCTACGGGACGAAAGCCGCTGGCCGCGCCTGCGACCTCACGGGGCGCCCCCTCATCAATCCCGCCGGCCTCTACATCCGGCAGGGCCGCAAACTGATGAAATAGTCCGCCCCACCCTCCCGGCAAGCCCCACCTGCCGACAGCATCCGCGCCGGGCTGAAAACCCTTTCCTTTATCCACCTTTCTCCCTTTCCCCCGCCCCATTTCGCTACAGCAAAGCCCCTACCGTCTGTCCCGAAGTGGCTGGCTCCGGTTTTTTTCGCCGACTGCAATATCGTTTGACAGCAGTCAAACGATTGCGTGACTACTGCCAAACGATTGTGTGACTGTAGTCGCGTAATGACAGAATGCGGTGTAGAAACAAGGAAGAGTGGGCGCAGGAACGATTTATACAGAGTTTGCAACATCTTTTGGGGAACTATGGGGAAGTTTATTTTATTTATTTTAGCGTCCGGGAAAACGACGGCAAACTTAGGGTAAATACTTTTTAGGCCTTTTTAGGGCAGAAAAAATTGATTTACACGGTTTTACAGCCGCTCTCGCCAACGCTTTCGCCGAGGGAGTCGTCTTGGCCACAGCTGTGGCCAAGTATGCGTCACAGCTGTGGCCAAGTATCGGTCACTACTGTGGCCAAGTATCGGTCACTACTGTGGCCATGACGACTAAATGCCGACTAAGGACAACGCCTTCGGATGGGGCAATGATTATTGCTTATCGGGCAATGACTGTTACTTCACAAATCCATTGCCGCCGGGCTATGTCAAACACTGCTTGCGCCGGGCTGCGCACCCTTGGCCAAAAGAAAGCGGGCGACCCTCGTCGGAGGGCCGCCCGCTATGTTCTGGGGGAGATGTGTGCTTAGTTTGTCTTGCCGCTGTCCATGCCGGGAGCGCGCTTGGCGGGACGATGGCGGCGCGTGGCACGCTTCTTCTTTTCCACGGGCTCGGCAAGAGTGGTTTTTGCAGCGTCGGCAGATGTTGCAGCAGGCTCTTGCACTTCGGGCTTCGGAGCGGGAGCTTCAGCGGGCTTTGCGGCGGGTTCGGCCTTTTCAACAGGTTCGGTTTTTTCGGCCTTCTCTGTCTTTTCAGGACGCTGCGCACGGCTGGCAGGGCGTTCGGGACGTTTGTTGTCCTGACGGGCCTGGCGCTCGGTAGCCTCCGGCTTGTTTTCCGTGCTTTCCTGCTTGCGCTCGGTAGCCTCCTGTTTGCGCTCGGTATTGTCTTTTCTGCGTTCCTGGCCGTCACGCTGGGAGGATTTCTCCTGTGCGGGTTTTTCCTGCTTGTCTTTGGAGGCTTTCTGCTGCTTCTCAGCCTGCTGAGAATCCTTCTTCTCGCTTTCCACGGGCGTGGGCTCAGCCTTGACAGGAGTCTTGGCGGGGCGACCCTCGCGGCGACGCACGGGCTTCTTCTTACCGGTGGCGGGCACGGAGCCGGCATTGGAGGCGTGGTCTATTTCTGCTATGCGGGGCAGGGCGGCATATTCCTCTGCCTCCATGGCGGTGCGCTGTTCCTTGCCGCCGAAAACGCGGTCCTTGAAGCCATCTTCGTGGCGCAGGCGGGTGAGGGCGTGGCGGGCCGTTTCCTGCTCGGCCTGCTTCTTGCTGAAGCCTTTACCCTCGCCGCACACGATGCCTTCGATGACTACGCTGGTGCGGAATTCGGAGTTGCCGTCGCGGGAGATTTCTTCATCCACGCGGAAGTCGCACTGGAGTTTATTCTTCTGCGCCCACTCCAGGAGTTTGGACTTGAAGTTGGTCTCCTTCTGCGCCGTGTCGTCGAGGTCGAGGGTGCGGGAGTCCATCATCTTTTTCTGTACGAAGGCGAGCACGGCCTTGTAGCCGTGATCGAGATAAAGCGCGCCGACGAGGGCCTCAAAGGCGTTGCCGCCCACGTTGGAATTGTGGGACGGGGAGTTTACGTTGGCGTGGATGAGGTCTATGATTCCCATGCGGGCGGCGAGGCGGTTGAGCGTCTCGCGCTGCACGAGTTTAGAGCGTGTGTTGGTGAGGAAACCTTCTCTCTTGGAAGGGAAATGGTGAAATACGATGTGGCTGACGGTGGCTTCGAGCACGGCGTCGCCGAGGAATTCGAGTCGTTCGTTGTTTACGGGTTTGTCCTGTCCGTGGCGTCCGCGGTATTGCTGGGAGCGGTGGGCGAGGGCTTCGCGATAGAGTTCGAGATTGTGGGGATATTTCCCAAGGATGTCATAGAGAGCCTTGCGAAGCTGCGAGTTTTTCTGGAAAGGCAGCTTCACGCGGTCGATAATGTTACTCATTTTGTTGGAATTTCTTCACTATGCAACAGGCATTGTGGCCGCCGAAGCCGAAAGTATTGGATAGCGCGGCACGCACCTCGCGGTGCTGGGCGCTGTTGAAGGTGAAGTTCATTTTGTAATCAATCTGCTCGTCGAGGTCGTCGTCGGCGTGATTGATGGTGGGTGGAACAATGTTTTCCTCCACGGCCTTGCAGCAGGCAATGCACTCCACGGCACCTGCGGCCCCGAGGAGGTGGCCCGTCATGGACTTCGTGGAGGAGATGTTAAGTTTGTAGGCGTGGTCGCCGAAGACCTGCTTGATGGCCTTGGCTTCCGACACGTCGCCTACGGGGGTGGAAGTGCCGTGGACGTTGATGTAGTCTATGTCCTCCGGCTTGAGACCTGCGTCGCTGAGGGCTTCACGCATGACGAGCGTGGCACCGAGTCCCTCGGGGTGTGAGGCCGTGATGTGATGGGCGTCGGCGCTCATGCCAACGCCGGCGAGCTCGCAATAGATGTGTGCCCCGCGAGCCAGGGCGTGGCCAAGCTCTTCAAGGACGATGATGCCGGCACCCTCGCCCATGATGAAGCCGTCGCGGCTGGCGCTGAAGGGACGACTGGCGTGCTCGGGGTCGTCATTGCGCGTGGAGAGGGCGTGCATGGCGCAGAAGCCGCCCACACCGACAGCCGTGATGGCTGCCTCGGCACCGCCGGTCACCATGACGTTAGCCTTGCCGAGACGGATGAGGTTGAAGGCGTCGGCAATGGCGTTGGTGCTGGAGGCACAGGCACTGGCTGTGGAATAGTTGGGGCCGTGGAAGCCGTAGTGGATGGAGATGAGGCCGGCAGCCACGTCGCTTATCATTTTAGGAATGAGGAAGGGGGTGTAGCGCGGGCCGAGCTCAGCACCCGTGACGGCATATTTGGAAATTTCCTCCTCAAGAGTGGTGATGCCGCCGATGCCTACGCCGAGCACGACACCGATGCGCGTCTTATCTACGGTGTCGAGGTCGAGGTGGCTGTCGGCTATGGCCTCGTGGGCGGCCACCATGGCATACTGCTCGTAGAGGTCCATCTTGCGCGCATCCTTACGGTCGAGAACATCGCCGACCACAAAGCTCTTTACTTCGCAAGCAAACTGCGCCTTGAACTGACTGGCGTCGAAATGGGTGATGGGGGCAGCTCCGCTCTTGCCCTGCTTGAGGCTCTCCCAAGTCTGCTCCAGGGTATTTCCTACGGGGGTAATGGCGCCGAGGCCAGTGACAACTACTCTCTTGAGTTCCATAATAAAGCTTTAAGACCCTCCCCTGCCCCCTCCCTGAGGCGGGCAACAAATGGGGCGGCGGGTCGAAGTTAATAGTTATTAGTTAATGGTAGGTTGATGATAATCGCTCGTTAATATCTGCTCTCCTCTTTGCTCATGGGCAATCTCATGCCGCGCTTGAAGAACTGTCTCCAACCTTGCTTGAAGAAAGACCTCCTGCCCTCAAAAGGAAGGGGGAAAGGGTCTTTGAAAGGGTGACAGTGGTGTGGAAGTGTTAGGTGGAGAGCCTTTTGCGCATAGCAAATGTGGCAATGCGCCCTGAGGTACATTGCCACATTGGCACGCGCGGTGGTCGCTGAGCCTTATTAGTTCTGCTGCAGAGACTCAATAAGAGCGATGGCGTCGCCAACGGTGACAATCTTCTCGCTTTCGGTGTCGGGAATCTGGATTTTGAATTCGTCCTCGAGCTTCATGATGAGCTCTACCTGATCGAGGCTGTCGGCGCCGAGATCCTGAAGGAAGGAGGCTTCGTTCGTTACTTCGTCTTCACTTACGCTGAGTTTGTCAACGATGATTTGCTTTACTTTTGCTTCAATTTCAGACATTGTAGTAAATATTTTAAGTTATTCTTATTTCTTTTACAGCCCGTTGTATCGGGGCTTGGTAAATGTTAACGAGTGCAAAGATACGTTTTAATCTCGTAATATCCAAACATTTTATAGAGAAAAGCTCTTTTTTTGCACACTAACACCCCTTATTGTGCAGCTTCACGAGCGTTTTTGTAAGTCACAAGGCCTTCTTTCAGCCATTGAGTGTAGGCGGGCACGTCTTCGTTGTAGGAGCGCGGCGGAGCAATGACATGGCCGTCGTTGTCGAGGATGAAATAGTAGGGCTGGGCGTTGCAGCCGAACTTCATGCGCTGCAGATAGCTCCAGCGGTCGCCGATGGTGCGGAGGCGCACCTCCTTGCCGTCCTCATTGACGGTGATGGTCTCGGGCAGCGGGGTCTTTTCATCGACATAGAGGGAGATGAGCACGTAGTCCTTCATCAGCATGTCGCGCACGGAGGCATCATGCCATACGGCGAGCTCCATCTTGCGGCAGTTCACGCAGCCATGGCCGGTGAAGTCGAGCATGACGGGCTTGCCGGTCTGCTTGGCGTAGGCCATGCCGGCTTCGTAGTCGCGGAACTGGGCCTCCACCTTGTTCTGGTCGAGGTTGAAGTCCTGCGTGGTGATGGGGGGAGCGAAGGCGCTGCAAGCCTTACAGGGTGCACCCCACAGGCCGGGCACCATATAGATGGCGAAGGCAATGGAGGCCAGACCGATGAAGAAGGCCGTGACGCTGGTGTGGCGCTCGTCCTCGTCGTCGTGGGGGAACTTAATGAGGCCCCAGAGGTAGAGACCGAGGGCGGCGAAGAGGCCTATCCACAGGGCGAGGAAGGTCTCGCGGTCGAGGATGTGCCAGCCGTAGGCGAGGTCGGCCACGCTGAGGAACTTCAGTGAGAAGGCCAGTTCGATGAAGCCGAGCGTCACCTTCACTCTGTTCATCCACGAGCCTCCGCGGGAGGTCTTCTTCAGCAACGCCGGGAACATGGCGAAGAGCGTGAAAGGCAGGGCAAGGGCAAGGGCAAAGCCCAGCATGCCGATGGTGGGGGCCAGTATGCCGCCGCCACCCGTGCTGACCTCAACGAGGAGGAAGCCGATGATGGGGCCGGTGCAGGAGAAGCTGACGAGCGTGAGGGTGAAGGCCATGAGGAAGATGGCCAGGAGGCCGCTGGCTTTCTCGGCCTTGCCGTCGATAGCGTTGCTCCAGCTGCTGGGCAGCGTGATTTCGAAGCCGCCGAGGAATGAAGCACCAAAGGCCAGGAGCATCAGGAAGAAGAAGATGTTGAAGACGGCGTTAGTGCTCAGGTCATTCAGGGCCGACGCACCGAAGAGAGCCGTCACCGTCAGGCCCAACGCCAGATAGATGACCACGATACTTATACCGTAGATGATGGCATCCTTTATGCCCTTTTTCTTGTCGTCGGAGCGCTTGAGGAAGAAGCTGACGGTCATAGGGATGATGGGCCACACGCAGGGCGTGATGAGAGCCACGAGACCACCCAGAATACCCAGCAGGAATATCATCCAGAGACTCTGACCGGCAGCATTCTCGGCGATGTCAAACTTCTTGAGCTCGTCAATTGAGGAGGTCCACCAACCTTTGGCATCGCCTTCGTCAACAGTGACGGCGGCGGCGAGACTGTCGGTGGCCAAGGAGTCGGAAGCTACGGCAGGCTGCTCGGCCTCTGCGGCCTTCTCTTCGGGTTCTTCTACTGCGGCCTTGCCGTCGGGACCGTCGGAGCCCTTGAGTTTACACATTACGTCGGTGGGCGGGAGGCAGGTCTCATCGTTGCAGGCCGAGAACTGCAGGTAGCCCTCAAGCTCGTAGTTTTTCTCGGTGAGTTCCACGCGCTGGGTGAACTGCGCCTTGCCCTCGAAGAACTGTATCTCCTGGCCGAACATCTCGTCGTAGGCTTTTTTGATGCCGGGGCCATCCTTCAAGGCACCCTTCACCTTAGCGCCCTTGGCCTTGTCGGTGCCGAAGATGGCGGGATTGGGGCCGTCGCCACCGCAATGGCAACCATAGACATGCCAACCTTTGTCGGCCTTGCCGTTAAAGATAATGTCGATTTCAGTGGGGCTCACGCGCTTGTAGCTGACCGTGAAGTTTACCTGGGCTACCGCCGTGGCAGCCATCAAGGCAAGAATGAGTATAGAATAAAAACGTTTCATGGTCTTATAAACACTTTGGGCTGCAAAGTTACAATTAAAACGGCAATATACCAAGCCGTTGACTCTTTTTCTGCTTTCTAGCTCTGTTTTTGTTTTCCAAAGTCCTCTCATACCACCCTCAAGTCGCTGTTCAGAGGTTGGTTAAAAAAAAAGGAATGTGCACGCGCCGTATCAAAAATTCACGGCATCATCCCCGCCGCACACCAAGGGGCGGCAACGTTCCAGAATCTCGAAGAGGGCGTCAAGGCTTTCGGCGCGGAGCATCTCAATGCGCGTCTGGCGGAAGTTGGGGATGCCCTTGAAGAGCGGCGATGCGGCGAGATGGCGGCGCACATGGAGAATTCCGCGATACTCGGCGTTGTCCTTGCCCTGCTCGTCCACGAGGCGGATGCTGGCGAGGGCCTGTTGCTTGAGTACATCCAGTTGCTCGTCGGGGGTGAGCGTCTGGCCTTTTATCTCGGCGAAAATCCAGGGGCGGCCGAAGGTGGCGCGGCCTATCATCACGGCATCTACGCCGTAGCGCTCAAACGCCTCGCGGCAACGCCCGGCGGAGTCTATGTCGCCGTTTCCGATGATGGGGATGCGGATGCGGGGGTTGGCCTTCACGCGGCCTATCGGCGCCCAGTCGGCCTCGCCGGTATACATCTGCGAACGGGTTCTGCCGTGGATGGTGAGGGCGCTGATGCCCTGGTCTTGCAGGCGCTCGGCGAGCGATTCTATGAGGAACGTGCGCTGACCTTCGGAGCCTTCCTCGCGGGAGGGGAGCGGAAGCGTCCAGTCCAGGCGTGTCTTGACGGTGACGGGCACGCGGTCCCCCACCCTATCGACTACGGCACGGGTAATCCGGCACATCAGGTCGGGGTCCTGCAAAAGGCCGGCGCCGGCCCCTTTGCCGGCCACGCGCTTCACGGGGCAGCCGAAGTTAATGTCAAGCACGTCAGGGTGGGCCTGTTCCAGCACGATTTCGGCCGCCTCGGCCACGGCGCCGGGGTCTTTGCCGTAAATCTGTATGGCCACAGGGCGCTCCTCATCGCAGACGCGGAGCTTCTGCAACGACTTGTTCACCAGGCGCACCAGGGCGTCGGCGGCCACGAACTCGCTATACACCATAGCGGCACCCATCCGGCGGCAGAGCAGACGGAAACCGATGTCGGTAACATCCTCCATCGGTGCCAGCAGCACGGGGCGAGGGCCAAGGTCAACGGGGCCTATCTTCATAAATTCAGAGGGATTTCTTCTTACGCGCGATTATAATATAAATAAGGAGTGCTCCCACGAGAAGGAGGGGCAGTCCCAGGGCAATGTGCTCGGGCACGCTCAAGTCCTTTGTCCACTCGTCGCTGCCGGGAATGTACATCAGGCCGATGGCAACGCTGTTGTTGATGATGTGGGCGGGCAGGCAGAGCGAGAGGTCGCCGGTGTGGACATACAACAGGCCGAGCACGAGGCCGAGAAGGCTGGCGGGCACCATCTGGGCGGGGTCACCGTGGACGAGACCGAAGAGAAGGGCGCTGACAACGACGGCCCAGACGGGCTTTATGCCGTTCTGCGCGAGGTGGCGCAGGATGCCGTCGCGGAAGATGAGTTCCTCCAGCCACGGACCTACGACGCAGAGCATAAGGATGCACAGCACGTCGGAGCGCATGGCCTCAAAGGTGGCCTCCAGGCCGAGGTCGCTGAGGTTGAGCGGCTCCAGCATGATGTTCACGCCGAAGGCCAACGCCAAGATGCCCGCACCGGCCAGGAGGGTCTTTCCTGTCAGCCAGCCGGTGCCCTTGGGGTAGGACTCCTTCTCGCCGGCGAGGCGCAAACGCCACAATAGGGCGATGATAAGGAGGTCAACGGCTAAAATGGTGTAGCCCATGTAGCGGGCATTCTCAAGCCAGCCCATGCTGCCGGCAATTATTCCGGCCACAAACTGGCCGCAGAGAAAAATAAGGAAGAGGATGAGAACTTTCTTCATTTCTTATTGATGATGGAGCGTGAGTGATTTCAGGTCGTTTTCTATTTGCCGGCGCAGGGCCTCCAGCGAGGGGAACGCCTGCTCATCGCGCAGGCGGCGAAGGAGACTGACGGAGAGCGGCTGGCCGTAGAGGTCGCCGTGGAAGTCCTTGATGTGAGCCTCTATGGAGATGTCGCTGCCGTTGTTCAGGGTGGGGCGATGGCCAATGTTCACAAGAGCGGGACCGTAGGGCGTGGTGGCGGTATAGACGCCGGTCTTGGGGATAAGGAGGGACGTGGCGAGGTTGGCAGTGGGGAAACCTATAGAGCGCCCCACCTGTCGGCCTGCCACCACGGTGCCACAGAGCGTGTAGGGGCGGCCCAGCATTTCGTTGGCGTCGGCTATGCGGCCTTGCTGGAGGGCTTGGCGTATGGCGCTGCTGCTGACGCCGGGCAGGGACTCCGCGCGCCTCACCTCGAGGCCCAGGGCGTGGCCGTCACGCTCATAGTCATCGTCGGGCGAGGGACGACCGAAGCGGTGGTCGTAGCCCAGCAGGAGGAGTCCCACGCCGTATTCATCGCGCAACTTCTGCATGAACTCCTTCGCCGTGAGACGTGCCATTTCTTCGGTGAAATCGAGGATTTTCACCTCGCGGACCTGTTCCTTCAACAGCCGCTCCTTCTCTTCCAGCGTGCAGAGTTGCGGCGGCACGGTCTTTCCGAGCACAGCGGCAGGATGTCGGCGGAATGTCAGCGCCAGCGTCTGCATCCCCCGCTCCTCAGCCTGCGCACGGAGTTGCTGCAACAGGAACCGATGTCCCTGATGCACGCCGTCAAAACAACCGATGGTGCACGCTTTCATAAGAAGACCCTCCCCTAACCCCTCCCTTAAAGGGCGGGGAATGGATTGGGATTGTAGGTTAAGGTTAAAGTTAAGGTCAATAATTATCGTTATCGCTCGTAAGTATATACTCCCCGCCCTTTAAGGGAGGGGTTGGGGGAGGGTCTTTTTTACCAAATAAACCTTATCCGCCGGCCTTACCTTCTCGGGCACTTTCACGGCGGCATACTGTCCTTTCAAGGCCTCGGTGGCGGGGCCGTCGGTATGGATTTCGTCGGCGGTGACGTAGAGGGCGCCCGTGGTGGGGCCGATGATGAGGAGACGGTCGCCGAGATGGATGTCGGCAGCCTCCACCTTGAACTCGCCCACGCCGAGCTTGCTGTAGTACTTCGTTACCTTGCCCACATATTGTTTCTTCTCCGTAGCCGAGGAACCATAGTGCGGACTCCACTCGCCGAGGCGCTGGCCCAGATAGTAGCCGTTCCAGAAGCCGCGGTTGAAGACGGTGGCGAGGCGGCGGTTCCACTCGGCCTTCTTTTCTTCGGTGAATTCGCCGTTTTCCACGGCACGGAGGGCCTCCTTGTAGCACTGCACGGTGGTCAGCACATACTCTGCCGAGCGGGCACGGCCTTCAATCTTGAATACACTCACGCCGGCCTCTATCATTTCGTCGATAAAATCAATGGTCTTGAGGTCCTTCGGCGACATGATGTACTTGTTGTCCACGAGGAGTTCGGTGTCGCTCTCGTAGTCCTTCACGCTGTAGCCGCGGCGGCACACTTGCATGCAACTGCCCCTGTTGGCCGAGCCGCCGAGGTTGTGGAGCGAGAGGTAGCACTTACCGCTCACGGCCATACACAGGGCACCGTGGCAGAACATCTCGATACGTATCTGCTCGCCGGACGGGCCGCAGATGTTCTCGCGGACGATGGCGTCGTGGATTTCGCGCACCTGGTTGAGGTTGAGTTCACGGGCCAGCACCACGACGTCGGCAAACTGGGCGTAGAAGCGCAGCGCCTCCACGTTGCTGATGTTGAGTTGGGTGGAGAGGTGCACCTCCTGCCCTATCGTCTTGCAGTAACTCAACACGGCCACGTCGGCAGCGATGATGGCGCTGATGCCGGCAGCCTTGGCAGCGTCGCAAATCTCGCGCATAAGGGGCAGTTCCTCACCGTAGATGATTGTGTTCACGGTGAGATAGGATTTCACGCCGGCCTCGCGGCACTGCGTGGCAATGTCGTGCAGGTCGTTTATCGTGAAGTGCGAGGCGGAGTGAGCGCGCATGTTGAGTTGCTCCACGCCGAAGTAGATGCTGTCGGCCCCAGCCTTCAAGGCAGCGGCGAGACACTCGCGGCTACCGACAGGCGCCATTATTTCAAGTTTGTGCATTTATTTTGGAATTATATACAACTTGACACAAGTCTGTGGATTTATTTTCTATTAGAACCCGTTGACTTTTCTTTTATCAAGAATTTATGAATTTAAGAATTTTTTCCGTGCAGTCGGATTTGGAATTTCTGGGAATTGCAGAGCCTCGCTCTGCCGGAACCATGCGGACTGCAATTCTGCTGCGACGCAGCAATTCCTATAAATTCTAAAAAATCATATAATTCTTGTATAAAAAAGATAATTCTCTAATTCACCGATTCTTGCTCTGGCAAGCGGCAAAGCCGATTACTTGATAAAAATATAGTTTTCTTTATTTTTCAGAGTTTTGCGGTAAAGAGAAGTGTCCGGGGCTGGCCACGGTGATGGCGCGCACCTTCTGGCCCTCCTTGAGAGTGAAGGGGGCGGTGTAGAGCGTGGAGTGCTCGTGGGGCATTGTGCCGTCAAGGGTGTAGCGTATCTCGGCGCCCTCCACGGGAGAGGAGAGCGTGACGCGGCCGTCTTCTTCCTTGACGACGGGCTCCGGCACGCGGTAGTGTACGTCCAGTGCGTCAAGACGGGCGAAGTGCTTTCCGAGGGCGCCGGTGAAGCGCTCCCACGAGCGGTCGGCCTTCTTGCACCACGCCACCTCGCTCACTGCCAACAGGCGCGGATAGGTGAGATAGTCGATGTAGGCCTCGCTGCGGTTTTCGTTCAGCGGGCGCAGTTCGGGAAGGCCCTTGCCGTGGATGAAGAGGTCGCTCCACATACAGGCCTGAATGCCGATGCAGGCGCCGTCGGCACTGTAGTCCTCACACGGCATGCCGTACAACTTTTCCAAAGATATGGGGCCGCGCCACGTAGCGGCGGGCACCTCGCCCTCCACCACTCTTTCGGGGAAATCCAGGTACAGGTAGGCGTTCGGCGAGAGGAGCACCTTGTGGCCCATATCCTTAATCTTTGTGCTGTCGCCCATCGCTCCGCTCCAGACGGTGGCCACAACAGGCTCGTCCACCTTGCCGCGCTCCACGATTTCCTGCCAGCCCACGGCCGTGCGGCCTTTCTCCTTCAGCATCCTGGCCACCTTGTTGGTGAGCCAGCCTTGCAGTTCGCTGGCCTTCTTCAGTCCCTCGCGCTGCATCAGTGCCTGACAGTTGGGGCAGGCCTCCCAGCGCTTGTACTTGGCTTCGTCGCCGCCGATGTTCACGTAGCGGCAGGGGAAGAGGTCGCACACCTCATCCAGCACGTCGCGCAGGAAATCGAGGGTCGTCTGCTTGCCCACGCAGAGCAGTTCAGGGCTGATGGAGTGGCGCGTCTGCAACACTTGCTGCTCACCCGTGCACGACAGCCAGGGGTAAGCCACCACGGCACTCATCACATGGGCGGGGAACTCCACCTCCGGCACGATTTCCACACCGCGCAGGGCGGCGTACTTGATAAGCTCGCGCATTTCCTCCTGCGTGTAGTAGCCGCCGAGGCGCTCGCCCTCCGTGCCGGCCCAGGCTCCCTCTTGCGTCAGGCGGGGGTACTTCTTTATTTCCAGGCGCCAGCCACTGTCGTCGATGAGGTGCAGTTGCAGGCGGTTGAGTTTATAGTGGGCCATGCAGTCAATGTAGTGGCGCAGGTAGCGCAGGTCGTGGAAGTAGCGGGCCACGTCGAGCATCAGTCCGCGCCACGGCCGCTGGGGAGCATCCTTCACGTCCACGGCGGGCAGTGTCCAGGCGCCCTGCTCGGTCATCCGCTTGTGCAGATGGCTATCCATTATCTCCGCCGGCAGCAACTGCAGCAACGACTGCACACCATAGAACGCACCGGCGGCGTCAGCGCCCTTTATCAGCGCCTGCTGCGGCGTCACGTTCAGCGTGTAGCCTTCGGCCTTGAGGTCGTTGGAGAGGAAAAGTCCTATGCCGTTGTGCTTCTTATCCTTCAGGCGCAGGAATTGCTCTGCCGTCGTGGCCTTCAGCTGCAGCGTAAGCCCCGTGGAGGGCTCTACGATGTCGCGCAGGTAGGCGGCCAGTTCTTTCAGTTCGGGAGCGTGATACACGATGGTCGTCTCCGTCAGTGCGAACTGTCCTTCTCCCCGCGTCATCTGCTGGGGTTGGGGGATGATACTCTGTGCTGTGGCAAGGGAGCAGCAGAAGCATGCTGCCACGAGGGTCAATACGTACGCGCGTAGGCGTATAAATAAATAATGTGTCATAGAAAAATAAAAACGATATACGCTGCAAAGTTACGAATAAGCGGGCGAAAATACAAGAGAAACGCTGTTTTTCTTGGTTTTTCCGAACAAAAGTAACTTGGGGCGCAGCTTAATATTACGAATATCCGAGCAAAAAATGCTAACTTTGCAACGGAAACAGAAAAAAATGCAGTAAAAAGTGTAACTTTTCCTTCCCTTGTCCGTCATTAAAGTAGAAAGCACGATGAAACAGTTGGATTTCCGCCGCGACCTCCTGTCGCAGAAAGACCGCCTCTATCGCCTCGCACTGGCCATCCTCAACCATACCGCAGAGGCAGAAGACACGGTGGAAGACACCCTTATAAAAGTGTGGGAGGAAAACCAGCAGCACCCCGAGAAGGACATCGCCGACCTCAAGGCCTATCTCACCATCGTCTGTCGCAACCTGGCCCTCGACCGTGCCGCCCGCCGCGCCCGTCAGCACCCGCTCGCCGACACAATGCCCGACATCGCCGACGAAACTCCCGCACAAAGCGAAGCCCATGCCGACCTTCAGGACCGCTACGACAAAACGCTCTCACTCATCCACAACCTCCGCGAGCCCCAGCGCTCATGCCTCATCCTGCGCGACGTGGAAGGACTCTCCTATCAGGAGATAGCCCACACGCTCCAGCTCACCGAAGGACAAGTCAAGATTAACATCCACCGCGCCCGCCAAGCCGTGCGCCAAGCCTATCAAGCATGAATTACTCCTATATAAACCAACTCATCGCCCGCTACTGGGACGGCCTCACCACCGCCGAGGAAGAGCAAATCCTCCGCTCCTTCTTCTCCCAGGAAGAAGTGCCCGATGAACTCAAACCCTACGCCGCCCACTTCGCCGCCCTGGAGCACCACCGCGGTCAGCACCTCGGCGCCGACTTCGACGAGCGCATCCTCGCCCGCCTCGGCAACGTAGAGCCCACTCCCGTAGTGACGGCCCGGCCCCTCACGCTCTCCGACCGCGTGCGCCCCTACTTCCGCGCAGCCGCCGCCGTGGCCATCGTGGCCCTCATCGCCGGCAGCGTAGATCACGCCCTCACACAGGGCGCCGCCGAGCGGCAGGCGCAAATCGCGGCACAGAAGCAAACGGCCGACAGTCTCTCCCCCGAACTTGAGACCCTCTCCCCCGTACAGGACGCCACGCGCACCGCATCGGCCGATTCCACCGAAACAATTCTGCTCTATTAAAACACCATACCCCCTTTTTTCCGTTGCCCTCAGGCTCCGGTTCTCTCATTAAAACTTCCACAAAGAAGGCCATCCCCACCACACCGGCGAGGATGGCCTTCTCTCGTATGAAAAACACGGAAAAACGGCATTTGTAAAGATTTAGTTTTCAGAAGTCTATGAAGGCGTCTGTTTTCAACAGCTGTTGAAAACAGTTTTAACAGTTGTTGAAATGCGTTTTAACAGCTGTTGAAATTAATTTTAACAGCTGTTGAAACAAAATTAAAAGGGGGATAATTTTGGGAAAGGCAGCAAATAGGTTGTTTTATACTTTTATATTCGTATCCGGTATATAGTTCCGGCAATGCCCCGAAGGGGGTACGCCGAGCCATTTTTGCGGACAGCAATAATAAAAAGTAAACGCAGAAAGGCCGTGCGCGGTGCACGGCCTTTCTGCGTTTATGAAAGAGGGGGAGCGGTTGTTCCCTGTCTTACTTGAGGACTTTCTTTCCGCCCATGATGTTCACGCCCTTGGCGGCCTTCTCGAGACGGCGGCCGGTGAGGTCGAAGACGGTATTGTCTGTCTCTTCGCCCTTGGCGGCCTTGATGGCTTCTACGATGTCGTCGAACTGGAAGCCGATGCGCTCGCGCGTGGAGGCGCCGCCGGCGAGGTAGATGGCCTTGCCCTTCGGGTAGGACGTGGCGGTGTAGCGGTAGAAACCTATGCCCTTCGACTTGTTGGCAAGTACGTAGGGGTTGTTGCCTTCGAGCTCGTCTTCCCACAGCTTACCGGCGTCGCCGTTCACCGTGGAGCCGGTGAAGAGGTTGTCCACAGCGGCGGGATTGGCAGTGGCGGGGATTACGAGTTGCGATACCTTCTCGAGGACTTCTCCGAAGGTTTCGGAGTATTCATCGGAGTCGGTGAACACCTGTTCGCTGTAGAGGACGTAGCCGCCGGCGGGAACGGGAGCATTGTCATCCTTGTTCACCTGTTCGAGGGCGAGGCTGCCGCCACGGTCTTCTGTGCCGCGGTAGCACTCTACTTCGCTGGACACCTGCATAGGATAGGGCAGATAGATGGAGGCGTAGTAGTGGCCGTCGTTACCCTTGATGAGCGTGGGCCGGTTGTAGGTGTAGGATTCGTCCTCTACGAGCTGGAAGAGGAAGGTGTGGCGGCCGTTGGCATTGTAGTACTTGTCGCCGTTATTGCCGGAAACGAAGCGGTGGCTGTTGCCGTCGTCATAGCAGAAGTACTGGTACTGCGTGGTGGCGTTCTTCGGGTGGGCCTTCATCTGGAACAGGCCGAAGCGCTGTTCTGCCGTGAGGGCCTTCACTGAGCCGTTGTTATTGGTGCAGTCCGTCGTGGCGTGTTCAAGGGTGATGATGCTGTAGGTTTCATCGTAAGCCTCGGTGGCGCCCTTCGTCGTGAAGGACTTGCCGCTGTCGCCCGTGTCGAACCAGCAGAGGTAGCGGCCCAGTTCGTTCACGAGGATGAACTCGTTGCCCTCACCTACGCGGCGGACAATGAAGCGCGTGTAGCCTTCGTCGCCGATTTCACCGTCTGCCTCTTCATTCTTACCTGTTATCTGGCCATCGGCCGTGCTGTAGATAGTATAGGCATTCTTAATGCTGCCGTCTTCCTCCACATGTACGGCCATCAGCTTGTAAGCCTTGCCATTTTCGGGGAGAGCGATGTTGGTTTCGTTCAGCAAGGCGTTGTATGCTTCAAGAGCTTGGGCATAGTTGTCTTCAGTAACTTCGCCTTCAAAGATATCTGCATAGGCCGCTAAGGTTTCAGCTGTTTCAGAATCGTATGCAGGATAACCTACCTGACCGATAACGCCAGTGAAGAAGTCATAAATGGCATCTATCTTCTCCTGGAGCTCAGCGCAGAGTTCAGAAGGATCGACTTCCGTTGCAATAAACTGGAAGGTGGAGTTTCCGTCGGTCTTCGCTGCCCCATTAATCCAGTTGCCTAAGCGGCTTTGCCAGCTGACTGTGTTGATGTAGCCGTTTTCTACACCATCAAGATGGAATACGTTATGCCCGCTGTTGCGCTCAAAGATATAGGTCACAGCATCTGCTATGGCTACGGATGTCAGACTTGCATTGTTTTCCATTGTTCCACCAACGCCATAGTCGGCACCTGCCTCCTTACAGATAATCTTGGTACCCCAAGGCGTACCTAAGAAAGCAAAGTTTGCAGGCTCTGTGCTTCCACTCGTAGGATAGTTATAATCGCTTTGTGTGGTGGTATAACCAACATTCAGATTATTTCCAATCTTGAGATTGTACCAGTGGGCCGAACTGAAGTCGTTGGAGTAGTTGAAGGGGTAGTCGTCGGCGATGGTATAAGCCACGGTCTCAGTATCGTTAGCCGTCATAATGCCGCCAGTCTTCAATGTGCTGGTAACGGTCACTCCGTAAGGAGCAGCAGTCAGACTGCGCGGACGGAAGTCACCCTTGTGGAGCGTAATACTCCTGGTGGCATCGTTCAGGCCTTCGGTGGTGAAATTGTAGGTCAGCGTAATCTCTTCCGTGGAAGTAGAGGTGAACTGCCAGAGCGAACCGTCGTTGTTGCCGGCGTTCCACTGGCCGACGGTGGTAATATTGTTGATAGGATTACGGGCATTCCAGCTGCGGGAGCCACCGTCGGGAATAATGTTGTAGTAGTCAACATTGCCTGCCGTGGTGACGTAAGCGACATGCATGGCTGTGGCGTCGCTTTCATTGTCAACGAAAGCAATATTATAGTTTGCATCGTTAAAGTTGAGAGCTTTCACATACTTGCTGTTGCAAGACATGATGTAGTAATCCTCTCTGTCGTTCACGGGTGTAAGAGTGAACTCGCCGGCATTAGCCTGCTCGCCGGTAAGGGCAACGATAGTATTGCCTTCATTCACGGTGCTGGCATCGTAATAAGCATACTTGCCGTTCTGCTTGTTGCGGATGGTGTAGGTATAAACCTTTTCGGGCTCGGGCTCTTCTGTGAGCAGGATAACGACCTCGTCGCCTTCATTCACGTTGGCAATCTTGTAGCCGCCGGTGACGGAAACGGGAGTGACGCTGGTGCCGTTTACGGTTACGTTAACTCCGCTGAGGTCCACGTCCTTGTACTTCACAATGAGTTCCTGACCCTTGTGGCTGGTGATGGTGGCCTTGGTGAGTGCGCCTCCGGCCCACTGCTGGCTTACGGTGAAGTTGCCCACTGCCTTGAGGCCGGTGATGCTGCCCTCTGCCCATGCGTCGGGGAGGGCGGGGAGGAGCTGGATGACGCCGGTGTGGCTCTGGAGAAGCATCTCGGAAACGCCGGCGCATACGCCGAAGTTGCCGTCAATCTGGAAGGGAGCGTGACCGTCCCACAGGTTGTAGTACACGCCGCCGGCGCTCTGGTCGGTGCCGTAGCTGCGGGCGTGCTTCAACGCATTATTTATTAATGTACGCGCGTGATTGCCGTCAAGGGCGCGGGCCCAGAGGTTAACGCGCCAGCCCATGGCCCAGCCGGTGGAGTTGTCGCCACGCTGTGTCAGAGAAGCCTTGGCTGCATCGAAGAGCTGCTGTGCCGTGTAGGTGGTGCCGTCAGCGGTCACATCCTGCGTCAGCTGGCTGAAGGGATAGAGAGCCATGAGATGGGAGGTGTGGCGGTGCTGATTCTCACCGACCTTGTAAGAACTGGTCTTCCATTCCTTCAGGATAGCAGTGCCGTCAGCGATGAGGGTGTTCCAATTTTTCTGTTTGCCATCAGAGCCAACGAAGCTGTGCTGGTATTCCTCCGTGCGGAGGCCGAGGTCGAGACCGGCACGCTTGGTCGTGAGGTCATTAAGTTCTGTCTGAGAGATAAGGCCGAGGCTTACGGCGTTGATGGCGTTGGCAGCAGCGATGGTGTTGTCGAAGAGTTCGCGTACGAGCTGCTGGCTATGAGCCGTAGCGTTCTCGTCGGGCCCCTGCTCGGGCGACCATTCGCTGGGACACTCGTAGGAACCGTCGGTGCCTTGTACGAGGCGCTGCGACCAATACTTGGCGGCACCCAGCATGGCGGGGAAGGCAGACTTCAAGAACTCGGTGTCGAGGGTGTAGCGATAGTGCTGCCAGAGGTGGGTAACATACCAAGCGTTGGCAATGGTGTAATTAGACTTGAAGTCGGACATACCACCGAAGAGGTTGCTCTCGGTGTTGATAACCCAACCTACATTGGAGCCCTTGGTCTTTGCCTGATTCTTCGGACCCGGAGCATCGGCCAGCATCTTGATGTGGTCGAGCAGGGGTTTGTGGAGGTCGCTGAGGTTGTTGGGCTCGGCGGGCCAGTAGTTCATCTGGATGTTGATGTTGGTGTGGATATCGGAGTGCCAAGGAGCATTGCCGCTATCGGTATCGTTCCAGAGACCCTGTAGGTTGTTGGGCACGGAGGTGTTGCGGTTACTGCTGATGAGCAGGTAACGGCCATAGTTGTAGTAGAGCTGTTCGAGGTAGATGCCGTCGGCTGTATTCTTGTTGTCGGCAGAGGCATTGTAGTAATCTACCAGAGCCTTGGTGTTCTTGTTGGAAGAAACGGAGACTCCGTTCTTCTTGAGGTCGATGGCCACGCGGCCCATATAGCTTTGGAAGTTGCTCTCATGGGTAGAGCGCAGGCTTTCCCAACTCGTGGCGCTTGCCGTGCTGATGCGGCTGGCCATGATGCCAGGCAGCTGGCTGGCAGTGCCGTCAACGAAGGAGGTGGCAGGATGTGCGGCCGTGAAGTCGGTGCCGCCGGCGAGGTAAACTATAACCTCGGTGGCGTTGCTCACGGTGATACCCTTGTAGTCCTCGGTCACTGTGCCGTCGGTGGCCTTGACGGTCATCTGGGAGGCGTAGGAGACGATGGGGAGCTTGCCGTTGAACTTGGCAGTACCTACACGACCGCTGACGGCGTATTCCGTAGTGGGCTTCTGACCGCTCACGCTGCTGGAAGTAAGCTGGCCGCCGGGCTCGTAGGTGAACTGGAGGTTGAGCTTGTTGGTGCCCGTAGCGGTGTAGCGCACGGCCATCACTTTATTGGGCTCGCTGGCGATGTAGGTGCGTTCATACTGCGTGCCCTGGGCATCGCTGAACTTCACGCCGGCTACGGCGTTGTCGATGTCGAGGTAACGGACGTAGTTCTTCACGCCGTTTTCGAAGGCATTGCTGAGGTTCTTCACCCAGACGTTGCCCATCTTCACATAGCCGGCATAGCTGTAGTTGGTCTCGGACTTACCGTCCCAGAGGCTCTTCTCGTTGACGGTAATCTTGTCGTTCATTACGGCGCCGTAAACGCTGCCGCCGAAGTCGCCGTTACCGATAGGCAGGGAGTACTCCATCCAGTTGTTGTAGTTGGTGCCAGGAGCCTCGGTGTACCACAGCGTGTTCTTGCTGGGAGCGGTGAAGGAAGTGGCACCCTCGATGTCGTATTCGGTACTGGGGAAGGTAGGCTTTTGAACAGTCGTACCATCCTCGCCGTAGAAGACAAGTTTGCTATTGCCGTCACCAGTACCGTAGAAACCGATATTGTGACCGGCGGCAATATTAGCCCAAGCGTTGAAGCCGTTACCAGTATCACTGGTGCGGACTATGGCGAAGATGTCATTGCCAAGGTCAACCATCTTAAATGTAGTGGCGTCTGCTTCATTAACTTCGGCAATGAAGTCAGATTCTGATCCGGCAGCAGGTGTGCCGTGGGCAACGCCTACATACTTGCCGTTGGCGCTGCGGAGCTTGAAGCTGTTGATGTTGCCAATGAAGGCCCAGTTGGTAGCGGAAGCCTTCTCTGTTATCTGGAAGAAGTTGCTCGGGCTGGTAGCATCACTTATGCCATAGTTCTTATTGGCATTGAAGATAATCTTATGGTAAACCTGATTGTTGGCACTGTAGAAGAAGGGGTCGTCCGCCGTATAATCCACATTGGCTACGCCCTTATAGACGGTAACAGTGGCGGAGTAGCCATCGACGGATGCTGCTTCAATAGTGGGATTCTCAAAGAAGGCCGTGAACTGCTGACCGTCGGTGTAGGTCGTGCCGTTGTATGCCACGCCGCCCTGACCCGTAAGGCCATGCACAGCTACGGTGAGTTCGGTGGTGGGCACTTCCTCAATGTACCAGGCAGAGCCGTTGTCGGCACCGTAAGACTTCACATTGGGAGCCTGATGGTTCCAGCAACTGTTCTTGTTTGCAGCCTCACTGATATTGAAGGTAGTGCCGTTGGCCTGCGTAGCCTGACTGATGTACCAAGTCTTGGCCGTGCCGGTGCCCCAACTGTTCCATCCGTTCATCGTGCCGTCGGTGGTGAAGTTATGGACGTTTACTGCCTGATAGGTATCATTGCCACCCGCAGCGGCCGTAAAGTAGAAGACGGCGTTGGGGTTCTTCGTGCTGTTGAGCTGGAGATAGTTACTGTTGCTGTCGTAGTGAGCGTAGTTTGACGAATTGTTGAAGTTGCGAATGGAATAGTAATACTTCGTATCGCCAGTGCTCATCTTGATGAGGCCGTCATCCTCGGGCTCTTCGCCGGAACCTTCAAAATATGTGAAGATCCACTGGTGCGTGTCCGTCTTGTTGGTATATACGCCGCGGCCAGCTGCCTGTTCATTGCTGTTTGCGCCGAGACCTTGACTGCCTGACTTAATAATAGTCGTCACGCCGCCTTCAATATCGGCGATAGTCCAATTGTCAGCATGGTTCACAACGTCCCAACTGGTGGGAGCACCCGTATAGCCTACATATTTTTTAGTAGTGGCACTCTGAAGCGTATAGGTCTTATTACCCGTTGAAACAACCTTAAAGTATTCGGGATAGGTGGAGAGGGAGTAAGTGGACTTGCCCTTATCATCCACTTCAATCGTGGAAAGATAAAGGTTGGTACCATTAAGTCTGATGGTATAGCCCTCTCCGTCGAAGCCTTCGGGAGCACCCTCTTCGTCAGCTTCAGCAAGGAGTTCGTTGACGTTTACGGCGGCAGGTGTTATGCCGTAGTTGTCGCGCAGCTGCCATACGGCACCGTTGGTGTTGCTGGCACCGAGGGTGGCGCTGGTACCGTTAGCCGTAAGGAAGCTGTTGGCATTGGCGAGGTCGAACTGGAAGGTAAAGCCTTCGAAGTTGCCACCGCTGGAGCGTGTGCCTACATAGACGGGGGTGGGCTTGTCGGTGAGGACAGCCGTGCTGTTTTCAAAGGCGAGATACTTCTCTGCGCTGGCATTATAAAGATAGTAGGCGTTCCACTTCTCGGAGCGCAGCAGCTGCCAGTTGTTGGCATCGAGCGTCACGTTCACGTCAGCGTCAGCCTTCACGGCAGGAGCATTGTTTTCCACCACGAGGTCGCCGAGGCCCTTGGCATTGTAGAGCTGATAGGCCTTGAAGGAGCTGATGGCGTTCGTGCCGTTCACAACGCCGTACTTCAGCAACGTGCCGTTGGCGGCAAGGTTGGTAAGAGCCGTCTTTATCGTCTGGGCATCCGTCCAATTACCGTTGTTGTAGGCGGTATTCAGGGCTGCAAGGTCAGAGGTGGAATAGCCGTCGAAACGATTTTCCTTATCAAGGATGGCCTGTACCTGTGCGTTGAGGGCATCACGGCCCACTGCCGTGCGGAAATAGATTTCCTTAATGGCCAGGCAGTCGCTGTAGCCCTCGGCGAAGTAGAGACGCAGGTACTTCTTGCCTGTCACCTTCGTGGTCAGGTTCACTGTGCTCGTGGCAACGTTCTCAATGTTGTAAACTTCGCTATAGGGCGTCCACGAAGAGTTGTTGGCAGAATACTGCAACTGCAACTTCTTGGGCACATACGACTTGTTGCCCGTGCGGAACACGAAGGCGATCTGCTCTATCTCCTTGGCCTGCATCTCTTCGCTGAGTTGGATGTCGATGTAGAAGGGATAGTTGTAGTTGCCCGTGCCACCGCTCCAGCGTGAGTGCCAATATGTGCTCTCGTCACCATCGATGGCGGCTTCTTTCTTGTTTGCATCGCCTTCGTTGGTGGCCTCGGAGTTTACGTTTACCACGGTGAAGCCGCTGGCGGCCAAGGTCTCGCGTGAGTTCTCAAAATCCTCCGCCAGCTTAGTCCCTTGCTCTTTCTTGATGGCCTGGTCCACGCGAGCGAGAAGGGTGGTGAGGGTAGCCTGACTGATAGGCGTGCCTATCTTGTTCTCAAAGTCGGTGATGAGGGTGAGGGTGTTTTCCGTGTCGGTCACGTTTTCGTGATAACCGCCGGAGGTCAGATAGAAGGCTTCTTCACCATCAACGATGGTCTTGCCGTGACCATAGTCGTCGCGGTCGCCGTAGGTATTGCCGCCGTCGGTATGGCCGAAGCCCACATTGTTGGCGTTGTACCACTTACCGGTCACCATGGAGTGCAGACCGCCGCGGCGATAGTAAGCATTGCGTTTCCACTGGCCGCTGGGCCAGTTGTAGTCCTCAAGGAAGGAGTACCAACCGTCCATGTAGTTGTTGGCGCCGCTCTGGCGGATGGTGGCGATATAGCGCCAGTCCGTGTCGATGCCGTCGGCCCAAACCCAGGCGGAGGTCAGCGTGTTGGAATAGGTGATGGTTTTCTTCTGACCGGGGTGGTCGGGGTCGTCAACTTCCACGTCCACGATTTCGGGACGGGCGTTGCAAAGGAACTTCACCCACTTGCCGGGCTCCCAGTTCTTGCTTGTACGGAACTTGGCCTGAGCACCCGTTCCTTCGCCGCCGAAGCGGGCGATGGTCACGCCTTCACCGGCATCGAGGGCGCCGGAGCGCAGATAGTCGGGGAGGTTGGGGTCATTGTCGGTGGAACCGTTGTCCCACATAGAGAAGATGATGGGATAGTCGTTCTCGCTGTCTTTCTGGATACCCATGTAGCCGTGCAGGACACCGAGGCTCATGCAGTAGGTGCCCACGATGTCGTCGCCTTCGGGAATCATTACTTCCTGATATGTCCAGTCGTAGCGACCGGCAGAGGGCACGGTGGGGTCGGTGGTATGCCAGCCGTTCAGGTGAACGGAGGGGGAAGACATATAGTCGGCTGTGTAGGCGGGCTCGCTGAGAGAGTTGCTAAACTGCCAGTACTTGAATTCGCCCACGTTGGCGGCACCGGAGGTACACTGGATGTCAAACTTGTACCAAGCCTTCTGGGAGAAAGTCTTGGTGTCCATCACGGTAATCCACTGGTCTGTGCCAGTAGAGATGTTGACAGTCTTGCTGGAGAGTACCGTGCTGGGGTCTTCCATGCAATAGACCTTCACGACGAAGGTGACGGCACCTGTCGTAGTCAATTGGATTTTGGCGTTTGTTGAGCATGCGGGGAAGTGAATGTAGGTGGTCACATGCTTGTTGGTGTCGGCATTGGGCCATGACTTCATACTCCAGTTCGCATGCTCCGTGCTGTAGTAATTGCCATTGGCGCCAACAGGGCGACCGTCCACTTCGTAGTAACTCTTGCCGAAAGCCAGCAACCCATTGTTGTCGCTCACATTGTAGCGTTCCACGTTAGGATCAGTCTTCGCTGTCTTGTCGGCTTGTGCTGTCATCGGCGCTATCACCAGTGCCATGATGAGCAGCATAAGTTTGAAGATGTGTTTCATGATAAATAATTAAATTTGTTTTTTGTATGTTTGTTGAGTAATATATTTCTTACATTTACTTTTTACCTATTTAATAAACGCACATGCGCGGACATACACAGGCAAAACAACGGGCAAATTTAACCCAATTATTTGATATAAAAGTCTTTTCTTCCTCAGAAAAAGCGTTTTTGCCCCTTACCCCCCCCATTTTGTTATCTACGCCTTGCAAAACGAAGGCGAGTTTTTCTTTTCACCGTCTTCTTTCATATTACGAAACAGATAAGTATGGGAACGCCCCCTTGACGGCAAGGCATAGGTCTTTCCGTCGGACGTTTTCCGGCCTTAGATATTCCTTTTCGGCATTTAGTCATCATGGCCACAGCTGTGGCTAAGTATCGGTCACAGCTGTGGCTAAGTATCGGTCACAACTGTGGCCAAGTATGCGTCACAGCTGTGGCCATGATGACGAAGTCGGAAGATACAGTATTTATGAGCCAAGCGGCAACTGTTTACCGGGCACTGATAAATTCAAAAAGGAGGCACGAAATCATCCGTTGATTTCGTGCCTCCTTTTATGGTAGTATGGGAAAACTGCGGGCGGAGGTTAACGAAGGACTTTCCGACCGGCCTGAATGATGAGGCCGTGGAAACCCTCTCGCTCTCCCCTATTGGGGAAAGAGTCCGCTCTGCGAGCGGGGGAAGACGTGAGGCGGCGGCCGGTGAGGTCGTAGGCGGTTCCCTGTCCGTAGCCCTCTTTAAGGGCGTTGGGGGTCGCGATTCCTTCAGGATGGAGGGCGGCAAGGGCTTCCTCAAGGAGTTTATACATCTCGGAGGGGTCGTCGCTCTTGTCGAGGGAGGCAGCCTCGCCGATGAGTTCGCGCACGGTGGCGGCGGCGTCCTTGTCGTAGGAGGGCACGAAGCCGGGCTCTACGGCCGTGGTGTAGAGCTGGAACTCGGAGTAGGCGAAGCAGGGCTCGGCACCGTAGCCGGAGTCGGTGATGGTGTTTATTACCTCGAACTTGAGGGCGTCATAGTAGTCGTCGGCCGTAAAGAGGAAGTTGCCGGAGAGGAGTTCGGGGTCGGAACTGTGGCCCCAGCCGGCATAGGCACCGAGGCCGTCCATCACGCCGAGTTCGGCGAAGGGCTCGGACTGCCAGGCGATGTTGTCGGGGAGTTCGAGGTCGGGGCTGGCCGTGTTGCCGCCATAGACCTTCATCTCCACGGGAGCGCAGTTGTTGCCGTCGAGACGGCCGGTGTATTGGGCGCAGAACTCAAGGCCGTGGTAGCCTTCGGGAAGGCGCACGACGAAGGAGTGGGGCGTGTCCTCGGGAGCCTCGCCGTGCCAGTCGGAATGCCAGAAGGTGGAGTAGTCGGTGTCGATGAGATAGGAGAAGTCGGTGCCTTCCTCGGAGTCGGAGAAGTCGGAGAGGAACTGCTCGGGGGAGGTGATGAGGCCTTCGGGGATGATGTCGATGCCTTCTATCTTGCGCAGCGTCTCGTGGGCTTCGGAGATAAGGGCCTGGAGTTCCTCGAAGGTTTTCTCGGTCACGACGGGGTCAACGGGGTCAACGGGATCGACGGGGTCAACATAGGGGTCGTCGTTGGGGTCGATGCCGTGGGCGATGAGGTAGGTCTCAAGGTCGTCGGGCTCGACGAAGTCCCAGGTGCTCTCCTCCATCTTGCCCCAGGAGGAGAAGGTGGCGGGATTGTAGGCTACGAGCATGTGGAAGAAACCGTTCTTCATAATGGTGACGATGCTCTCGCCCTGTTTGATGAGCTTGTGACCGTCCTCGGTGTCGGTGATGGTGAGGATGGAGCGGCCGTCCACGTCGGCGGTGCCTACGTAGCCGTTGGCGGGCACGTTCATATACTGCTCGGTGTAGGTACTGTAGAGCACGCTCTCGCCGGTGGCCTCGTTGAGGGTGGTGAGCTCAAAGAGCATAAAGTCCTGCCACGATTTTCCGTACTCGCGGAGGGAGAAGGTCTTGGGCGTGGGGGACTGATAGTCGGTCAGGAGTTTGTTCTGGCTGACGTTGAAGATGTACACGGCCTTCGTCTTTTTGTCGAAGGGGCTCTGCGCGGCAGCTGCGAGGCTGAGGCAGAAGAGGAAGAAGAGAAGAGTTTTTTTCATTTCTATTTGTTTTTTTTGGGCGTTAGAACGCGAAGTTGGGGGGGGGCTAACGGGCATCGCGAATGAGGCGGACGCTATAGTTTACCGTGCGATAGATATTGTCGGTGCGGGTGGTGCCGCGCCAGATGGCGGGACTGTAGATGGCGAGCTGGCGAATGATGCCCATGCGATAGATGAAGGTTTCCACGGAGGTGGAACCGTCGTCGCCGGTGACTTCCTGCTCCTCCTCGGTGGTGGACTCGTCGTTGGTCCAAAAGTAGGCACACTGGCCTTTGCGGATGTACTGCGTATCGTTGTTGCGGAGATAGGCGTTGCAACCGCCGAAGAGAGCCTCGAAACCTGCGGCACCGCCCTGACGGAGCATCGTGCCGGCACCCTCGCCACGCCAGGCGTTGAGGGCGTCCTGCTCCTCGACGGAGAGACCCAGGTTGGCCTCCAGCGTCTTCCAGTCGGCATCGGAGGGCAGGCGCCAGCCTCCTTCGGCCGGCACGGCGGCGCGGGCTCCGTCGAGACTATAGAGATAGCCATACTGGGCGGAGTAGTTGCCGTTGGAGGCTTCGGCCTTGTCGCGGTGGGCAAGGACGAGGGCCTGCTGACGCGCGGTAATCTCGGCGATGAGGGCGGTGCGGGCCTCGTCGCGGAAGCTGTCGAGATGGGTGATGAGGGCCGTGTGGAAGTGAGGATAGTAGGCCATCACTTCGGTGAAGGCCTCCTGACCGTAGAGGGCGTAGTAATCGGTGAGGAAGGAGCGCAGCGTAGCGGGCGACACATTGTCCTCGGCCTGCCAGTCGTGGGCGGGGTCGGCCACGGTGGCCTCGTAGGCCAGGGCGTAGATAGAGTCGGTGAGAGATACCTGAATGGTGTCGGGGTCGAGGGTAATGTCCTCAAGAGTGTAGTCGCCTTCCTTCTCGCCCCATGTGAAACAACCGCCCGCGGTGCCGGTGGGGAGATAGTAGGCGAGGTTTTCCGTGAGCCATTCCTGCTCACCGATACGCACGACGCCATAGGTGTGACCGTCACGCACGTCAGTCCACGTGCCGGCAGAGGAAACGGGAACGACGGGGGATGTGAGGAGTTCCTCCTCGGAGGAACAGGAGAATATTGTCGTTGCAAAGCATACGACACCCAACACGGATAATAAACGGGAAAAGATGCTGTGTCTCATAATTCTTAATTCTTAATTCACAAGGCCACGCCCAGTTCGCCTTCGATGTATTCCGCCAGAATGTTGAACTTGCGCTTGACAAGCGCGCTCTCGCCGTAGCGGGCCATAAACTCCGTGCGGCCCAACAGGAGCATCTGCTGCACGAAGTACTCAAGGTCTTCGTTGATGTTTTCGGGGCTGTAGAGGTGAGCCATCATGCTGTCGTAGGAGCGCGAGCCGCAGATGAAACCGAAGCGCCCGATTTCGCGGAAGATGAGCGCGCGCTCCGCCTCGAACTCCTCGGGGGTCGTCACGAAGGTATACATATTATATAATATATACTTATCGGCGATGCCTTCGGCCCAGAGGTCCTGCGGACGCCAATAGGTGCCCTTGTGCTCCAAGCCCCACTGGCAGCCGAGGCCGCCGTTCTGACCGTCGGTCACCCACGGGCGGTTGTAGTACTTCTCCTTGTCGGACACGGCGCCGAAGCGGGCCACGAGGTCGGTGTTGAGTTTCACGCGGTCGAGCACCATGCCCTGGAGGATGGCGGTGGCGCAGGAATCCATCTGCTCGTCGCTCATTCCGCCGAGCTGCGTCATCACGAGGGTGCGGAAACCGCTGTGATAGATAGGCGTGCTGGAGCCCACATGGAGACTGTCGGCCAGCATCATGCTGAACGGACGCATCTTCTTGCTGGCACGGCCGAGGAAACGGCGGGCAAAGCCGAGGGCCTGCAATTGGTCGACGGGCTCGCGGATATAGTCGAAACGATAGACCACCTTGCCGCGGTCGTGCGACTGGAAGTTCCAGTTGAGGTCGAGGGTTTCATAGCGTGTGAGGACGTTGCCGTAGTGGTCGGTGCCGGCAGAGTAGGAGGCCACCGTATCGTTGAAGAACACGGGCACGCCGTACTGCTCATAAATCTCATAACAAGCGTGGCGCACGGCATCGGAGGGGTTGTCCGTCAGCGCGTAGGGGCTCGTGAAGTCAATGGAAGGCTCCAGGGCGTCCTCGGAACAACTGGCGATAAGGAGGCAGGAGAACAGAAGGAGGGGAACCTGACGGAAAAGCGCCAGGAACGATGGCAAGGGGGCGTTATTTCGTTTCATCATCTTCCTTGTTTATGGGTTCTATAGCGTCGCGCGGATTCGTCTCGAAGGGATTCTCGGTGAAATACTTCAGGACGCTCTTGGGGATGGCGAAGGTGTAGTTGATGGAATGGGCGGGCAGCACCACGATGTTGCGGTACATCACACCCACATAGTCGCCGCAGACTCCGAAGCTGTGGGTAATGTCGCGGCTCCACGGGAAGGGCTGGCACACGGCATAGCGCCTGAGGTCAAACCATCGGTGACCCTCGAAACAGAGTTCCTTGCGGCGCTCGGTGCGAATCTGCTGCACGAGTTCCTCGCCGGTGTATTCCTGCGGCTGATAGCCTTGAATGCGCTGCGAGCGCAGTTCGTTGAGGAGAGCATTGGCGCGGGAGGCCTTCTCGGGCTGTCCGCCGGGCATAGCGGAGAGGACGGCGAAGGCTTCGGCGGCATTGAGGTAGGCCTCGGAGAGACGCAGGCAGCCGTAGTCAGAGATATGGGCACGGAGGGAACTGCCGCGCTGGTATTTGTAATTGAGGCGCACGGAATCGTTGGAGATGCCGGAGGTCTCGTCGTAGAGCGAGAAGAAACAGGTGCGGCGGACATCAAGGGAGTCATACAACTCATAGAGTTCGCGAGTGGCGCAGTAGTCGCCGTTGCGAGCCGTAAAGACAGAGGGCGATGACAGGTTGTTGCAGCCCTGCGAGAAGACAACCTCGGGATTCTCGTCGGAGAGGAAGGCGGCGTTGGGAGCGAGCGCCGAGATAGGGGCGAGATAGACATTCTCGCTGGTAATGACCTTCTCAGCCTTGTCGGCAGCCTCAATCCAGCGCTGCTGATGCAGCAGGACACGGCTCCACAGGAGGTTCACGGCCTCGGAAGAGGCGCGATGAAGCATATGGTCGGGAGCCTGCGGGGAGCAGATGAGGAAAGAGTCGGCCTTGGCCAAATCGACGTTGATTTGGTCGTACACTTCCTTGACAGAAGCGCGGGTAAACTCAAACTCTATGCCAGGGATGAGTTTCAGGGGCACGCCGAGTTTCTGTGCGGCAGTGGCTTCCTCGTATTCATCGCCATAGAGATTGACAAGCCAAAAATAGAACTGCGCCCGGAGGAAATGAGACTCGCCCTGCACGCGCTGCCAGTCGGCAAGGTCTTTCTGAGACTCGTGAGGCAGTGCCTGTATCTCGTCGAGAATGGTGTTCACCACGTTGATATGGGCGTAGAGGGCGTCCCATGTGGCGGCGTCGTCGTTGGAGAGCGAACCGTCGAAATTGATGCCCACGTCCTGCTGCCAGGCAAAATAGCCGTAGTTGCCCGTCATGCACTGAATCCAGGCTTTGCTGACATCGGTGGTGCTGTGGCCGAGGGAGTCCAGTCGGTCGCCGCCGGTATTCACGTCGTCATCGAGGATATTGAAGAAGCCGCCCATCCGCAAGCCCGAGGGTCCGCCATCAACAGCTGACGAGCCGAGATAGGCCGAGCCGAGCAGCACCTCGTCAAGGTCGGAGGGATGCTTCGCAACAATCATATCCTGCGAGTATTCTTTCAAGAAGTCCGAACAACTGCTTACGGCAAGCGTCGTCAGGAGAAATATAAGTATCTTTTTCATATATTGCAAGGAAGGAAAGATTAGAACGAGATGTTAAGGCCGAGGGTGTAGGCGGGACGCGCCGAGAGATTGACGGAGGCAAAGCCGGCCTGCGTGGGGCTCTGGCCCTGCAACTTCTTCGAGCAGAGGGTGAAAACATTCGTCACGGAGAAGTCGAGGCGCAAGGACTTGATAGGCGTGCGCTTCAACTGCTTCATCTTGAAATTATAGGAAAGGGCAAGGTTGCTCAGGCGGAGATAGGAGCCGGGGACAACGCGCAAGTCGCTGAGGTCGTACATCGTCCAGACATTCTGGGCGAAGGGCGGCACTTTGTCCAGCGAGGCGCCCAGCGAGGTGCTCCAATGGATGTTGTACTCGTTGTAGAGCGGGTCGTCCTTGCTGAGCAGCACGGGAATTTGGGTGTATTGCTCGTCGCCGGGGTGCTGCCAGCGCTCCGTGAACTCGTGGCGCACGTTCTTGTCGCTGCTCACGCCGTTGATGACGGGGGTGTAGAGTTTGAAGAGGCGCACCTTGCTGCCGATGCGGTAGTTGAAATTGCCGCGCAGCGAGAGTTGCCGCCAGGTGAGGGTGGCGTAGAGCGAGCCCGTCAGGTACGGGTCGCGGTTGCCGCTCTCCACCATCACGGTCTTCACTACTTGCTCCAGGCTCTTGCCGGCCAGCAGGTGCTGGCGATCCTGATAGTCGTCAAAGAGCGGCACGCCCGTATTGGGGTCAAGGCCGAGGAAGGGATAGGAATAGAAGGTACCGATGCTCTGGCCGGAGATGATGGCCGTGCCGTTGAGGTAGTCGTCAAGGCTGTAGCTCTCGGAGGAGTTTGTCTGCACGGTGTTGGCGGCCCACGAGTACTGCGTGGAGAGATACAGCGTCCAGTCGTTGCGGTTCCTCACGGGGTAGCCGCTGAGGGTGAAGGAGAAACCTTTATTCTCAATGTCGCCGTTATTCATCTGGAAGGAGCCCATACCGTTGATGGTGCTGACGTCCACACGGGCGAAGGCGTCGTGAGTTTTCTTGTACCAGACGTCGGTGCTGAAGTTTATGCGGCCCTCAAAGAGGCTGACGTTCATACCGATGTTGAACTGGTCCGTCTGCTCCCACCTCAGGTTGGGGTTGGGGAAGGAGGCCACGGTGCTGACGTTCTCGCCGTAGTAAGTGTCCAGCACGCCGAGGCGGATAAGCATGTTCGGCGTCTCGCCGTCAAGCATATTGCCCGTCTTGCCGTAGGAGAAGCGCATGCCCCAGTCCGTCACGATGTCGCGGCGGTCAAAGAAAGTCTCGCGGATGTTCCATCGGCCACTGATTGACCACACAGGGAGGAAGCGCTCGTTAGAGCGCGAACCGAACTTGTTGCTGGCGTCGAAGCGTCCGGACATACCCAGCGTGAAGTAGTCCTTAAAAGAATATGAGGCTGTGAGGTAGCCGGAGATGGTGTTGCGCTTCTGCTCCGTCAGCGTCCTGTGTCCCTGCGACACCCAGTCGTTGTAGAGCGGGAAGGCGGCCATATCCTCGCCCGTCATCGTCATGTATTTCATGCCGCGGTCCTTGAAGTATCCGCGGGTGTTGTCGGCGATGGCGCTGTTGCGGCTCGTGTTGGCCTCATAGCCTAACGTAGCGCTCACGTGGTGCTGTTTGGCCAGGCCGAAGCCCTGATGATAGTTCACTTGCAGGCGGCCCGTAAGCGTCTCGGAGATGGAGGAGGTGGTGTTATACACGCCACCGTAGGGCAGTTCGCAGAGGCCGGCCTCGCCTTCGATGGGGCGGTCGTCGCGCTCGCCGTTCTTGAGGATGGCTACGTAGTTGGTACCTTCACCGTACCACACGCCCTGCGTGGTGGCCGAGCGGCTGTAGTTGGCTGCGGCGGTGACGGAGGCGATGGTACCGAAGTTGTAACTCAGGTCGGCGGAGGTGCTCATCGTGTTGCCGTTGTAGTCGCTGGAGGTGTTGTCTATCTCGTTGAGTATGTTGTAGTCATACAGGCGGCTGTTCTTCTGCGAGTTGCCTATGCCGTAGCCGTGGCGCTGATACATATAGAGCGAACCGTCTGCGTTGTAGGCGGGCAGGGCGCGGGTGGTCTCGTAGGCATAGTTCAGGGCATTCACGTCGCTTGGCAGGTGATTCTTTTTCTGAATGTTGCCGTTGAAGCGGATGTTGGCCCTCAATTGTTTCGTGAAGTTGGTGGTGAGGTTCACACTGGCGGTGTAGCGATCCACATACTGCGTCTTGATGACGTCGTTTTCCCTGGTGTAGCCGGCCGAAGCGTAGTAGCGCGTGTTTTCGCCGCCGCCGCTCACGCTGAGCGAGTGCTGCTGTTTCACGCTGTTGTGGGTGAGGAGCTTAAACCAGTCGGTGTTCACCGTCTCGAAGCGCTGCACGTCTTGCAGGAAGGTCTGGTAGTCGCTCTGACCGGTCTGGTAGCGGTAGAAAGCGCCTTCGTAGCCTACCATCGGCATGTTGTTGGGAAAGACGTAGTGGCTGTCGCACAGGTCCTTGCCGAACTGCACGCGTTCCTGCGAGTTCATCAGACGGATGTCGTTGTCGGTGTAGTGGGGCCGGCGGTTGATGGTGGTCTGGTTGGAGTAGCGTATGGTGGGGGGGCCTTCCCTACCCTTCTTGGTGGTCACGACGATTACGCCGTTGCTGGCGCGGGTGCCATAGAGGGCCGTGGCGGCAGCGTCCTTCAACACGTCGATTTTATCGATGTCTTCGGGGTTGATGCCGCTGATGGCGTTGCCCACATAGTTGATGTAGTCGGGGTCGTTCAGCTGGTCGTTGCTCACGTTCACGGGGTCTTGCAGCACGAAACCGTCCAGCACCCACAGGGGTTCCCTGTTGCCCACCAAAGTGGAGGTACCGCGCACGCGCAGTCGGGCGGTGGCACCGGCTTCACCCGAGTTGGCCGTCACCACGAGGTCGGGGATTTTGCCTTCCAGCGCCTGGTCGATGGTGGTCATGCCCGGCATGAGGATGTCGGCCATCTTCACGGTGCTGATGGCGGCGGTGTTCTTGCGCGGGTCGATAGTCTCGTAGCCGTTCGTCACTACGGCTTCACCAAGCATATTGGCCGTTTTCAACTGCACGTTGTGCGTAGCATTGCCGGTGCCGGCTACCAGCGTATAGCGCTGCCGCGTCATACCAATATAGGAATACTCCACATTGACCTTTGTGTCCGGCACTTGCAAGCGGTATTGGCCCTTTTCGTCGGTCGTCACGCCGCGAACTCCACCTTGCCGCACTACGACGTTGGCCCCCACTACGGGCTGGCCGTCGTCATCGGTGACGGTACCGGTCAGGATGCGGGCGGAAGAAATCTGACAGAGCACAAACAAAACCAACAGTGCAGTTTCTCTCAAGCCTCTCCCCGATGCGGACTCTTTGTGACGCATCGCCCTTCCCCTGTTTGCGAAGGGGAGAACACTCTTAAAGATTGCTGTAAAAGAGAAGAATCGTTTCTTTCTCTTTGTTTTCTCCATAATCATATTATTCGCGTGTATTTTTCTTTCCTAATAATGACGGCGAAAAGCTTTTATACACCGTCGGGTATTTCTTCAAGCACTCACCTCTCTCATCCCACAGCAGCTGCAGCTCTAACCATTCTCCCTTCTGCCGCAATTGGGCCATTTCGGCCAGGAATTCCGTGGGACAGTAGGGTGGCAGCTGCGCCGCGTGTATTTGTTGCGTCAAGTGCGTCAAGTCTTCTTTCGTCGCCGTGGGGGGCTGGTGTCCCTGTGCCCAGGGCAGGATGCGGTTGGCGAGCACGCTCTCCACCATATTCTCATATTCCCTTTCTCCGTGTGCAGCCACGAAGGCATCGCGATGTGTCACGAGATACTCCAGATGTCTCTCGCTGCCTCGCATCGCCAATACGGCGAAAGTCCAATATGCCGGCTGCAGATACGCCTCCGGTTCTTGCCTGAGCGCGAAATCTTTGCCCACGCGCGCAAACGTTTCGCCTTCCGACGCCGTGCGCAGGGCTTTCAAGTAGGCCACGGTGTCTGCCGCCGTACCCTCGCCGCTTTCCACGCGGCGCTTGGTGCCGCGCAACGAGGTTTTTTCCGAAAGTGCTTCTTGCAGCTTCTCCCTGAATTCCTCTGCCTTCGCGCCGCCACTGATGCGGTGTACTATTTCGCCGTCAACATCCAGCACGAGATACTGCGCATAGGTACTTACCCTGTACCGTTCTGCCAACTCGCGGCCTTCTTCCGAGCGCATGTCCACGCGCAACGGCACAAAGTGCTCGGCTATCCACGGTGCCAGGTTCTCGTCGCGCAGCACCACGCTATCCATCAGCACGCAGGCGCTGCTCCAATCCACAAAGCAGTTGAAGAATACGGCTTTCCCGCTCTCCTTCGCATCTGCAAGGGCTGCGCTGAGGGTGGTGCGCCACTGTAAATAATGAGAACCTCCCGCCTCTTTTTCTTCCTCTGCTCGGTTTTGAGCCGCGCAGACGCTCACGGGCTGCAACAGCATCACTATTGCAACCACCGCAAAAAAGGCTTTTTCCCAAGTCTTTCTCATTATTATATAATTAGGTGCTGCAAAAATAAACATTTTTCCCCACTCTGGCAAACAAAACCGCCAATAATTGCCTTTTCCTCTCTCTTCATCTCCTTTTTCTCCCCCAAAATTTCCTTTCCTCCCCTCCTCCAGAAAAAAAGAGACGCACCGCCTGGCACATCTCTTCTTTCTTATATCGCTCTCACCTATCCGTTCCCCGCCCTCTGCTTTTGGCGACGGCAAAAATGCCGAAGGGGCTAAGGGTGGGTCTTTAGGAAAGTTTATCCAAATACCTCGCCGTATATCCTTTCCCCTTCTTCACAATTTCCTCCGGGGCACCGCAGACCACGATTTCCCCTCCCTCTTCGCCTCCTTCGGGGCCGAGGTCGATTATCCAGTCGGCCTGACGGATGACGTCGAGGTTGTGTTCGATGCACACCACGCTGTGTCCGCGTTCTATCAATCCGTTGAACGCATCCATCAATCGCTGTATATCCTTAAAGTGAAGACCCGTGGTAGGCTCGTCGAAGATAAACAGGGTCTTCGGTTTATTGTCGCTCGCGGCAGCGCTGCTCTCTGTCTTGTCCAAGCTCAGGAAATACGCCAACTTCACGCGCTGGCTCTCGCCGCCGCTAAGCGTACTGCTGCTCTGTCCCAGCTGGATATAGCCCAGACCCACCTGCTGCAACGGCAACAAACGCCTGACAATGCGCTTTTCGCCGTTTTCACCGAAGAAATCTATGGCTTCATCCACGGTCATCTGCAAAATATCGTTCACGTTCTTGCCCCGGTATCTCACTTCCAGCACGTCGTGCTTGAATCTCTGCCCGTGGCAGGCCTCACATTCCAGCACGAGGTCGGCCATAAACTGCATTTCCACCTTTACCGTGCCCTCGCCTTTGCACTCGGGGCAGCGCCCGCCCTCTGCATTGAAACTGAAATGGGCAGGCGTCAGATCCAGTTGCTCTGCCAGCGGCTGGTCTGCCAGCAGGCGGCGGATTTCATCCCATGCCTTGAGGTATGTCACGGGGTTGGAGCGCGACGAGCGCCCTATGGGATTCTGATCCACGAATTCTACGCTACCGAGGGCGTCAAGATCGCCCTCCAAGGCCAGAAATTCTCCCGGTCGTTCCGCAGGTTCGTCGAAATGGCGCTTCAGGGCGCGATACAGGATGTCACGCACCAGCGTGCTCTTGCCGCTGCCGCTCACGCCGGTCACACACGTCATCACGTTGAGCGGTATCTCCACGTCGATGCCCTTCAGGTTGTTGGCGCGCGCACCCTTCACGATGAGGCTGCGGTTCCACGGCCGCACGCTCTCTTTCAACGGCAGCATGGGTAACGGCTCGCGCCGCACGCCGGAGGAGACTATGCTTCCGCCGTTGCGGCCGGCACCGGGGCCTATCTCCACCACCCAGTCGGCCTGACCGATGATTTGGCTGTCATGCTCCACCACCACCACGGTGTTCCCCAGGTCGCGCAACTCCTTCAGCACGTCGATGAGCTGCTGCGTATCCCGGGGATGCAGACCTATACTGGGTTCGTCGAGGATGTAGAGGCTGCCCACGAGTGAGGAACCCAGTGACGTAGCAAGGTTGATGCGCTGGCTCTCACCGCCGCTGAGGCTGTTGCTGAGGCGCGACAGGGTGAGATAGCCCAGCCCTACCTGGCACAGGAACCTCAGTCGTGTACGTATCTCCGTCAACAGGCGCGAGGCTATCTGTCTCTCGTTGTCGCTTATCTCCAGCGCGCTGAACCATGCGGCAAGGTCGGCCACGGACATATCGCAGAGTTCAGCGATGTTCCGTCCGCCCACTTTCACGCACAGGGCTTCATGGCGCAGGCGCAGTCCCCGGCAGCACGGGCACTGGGTCTTGCCGCGATAGCGCGACAGCATCACGCGGTACTGTATCTTGTATTGGTGCGCCTGCACGTCCGCGAAGAAGGCATTGATACTCGGGCGCCAGCCTTCCTCGTCCTCCATGGCGATACTCGGTGTCTGACCGGGTTCCGTGCCTTCCCACAACCACGTTTTCTCCTCCTGCGTCAGTTCAAAGTAGGGTTTGAAAATTGGGAATCCCTTGGGGCCGTTTCTTCTGATGAATTCGTCTTTCCACACGCCCAACTTCTCACCACGCCAGCATTGCACGCAACCGTCCATCACCGACAGCGTGGAATTGGGTATTACCAGTGCCTCGTCAATGCCCATCACGCGGCCGAAGCCTTCGCATTCAGGACACGCCCCAACGGGCGAATTGAACGAGAAAAGTTGATCCGTAGGTTCCTGAAAAGTTATGCCGTCGGCCTCGAACCGCGTAGTGAAGCGTTCTTCCTCCTCGGTGGCCATGAAATGCAGAGCACACTCTCCCCTACCCTCAAAGAGCGCGGTATCTATGCTCTCGCTCAACATCTGTCGTCCCTCTTTCGAACCATCCACCACACAGCGGGCCACAAGAAGCCGTGTCTTTTTCCCGACGTCGGCATCCTCGATATTGACCATCCGACCCTCTTGGAACACACGGCTAAAACCCTGCTGCTGATACACTTTCAGTTGTTCCTCCATCGTTCTCCCTTCGGCCGGATGCAGTGGCGAGAGCACCAGGAAACGTTCCCCCGGCGTGTGGCGCAGGGCGGCGTCCACGATGTCGTCCACCGTGTAGCGCACCACCTCCTTGCCGCTCACGGGTGAGAAGGTGCGCCCGATGCGGGCGAAGAGCAGGCGCAGGTAATCGTAGATTTCCGTGCTCGTCCCCACTGTGGAACGCGGGTTGCGCGAACTTACCTTCTGCTCGATGGCGATGGCGGGCGGCAAGCCCTTGATATAGTCGCACTCAGGCTTATGCATACGCCCCAGAAACTGGCGCGCATACGCCGAAAGGCTCTCCACGTAGCGGCGCTGCCCTTCCGCATAGAGCGTGTCGAAGGCCAGCGATGACTTACCGCTGCCACTCACACCCGTGAACACCACGAACTTGTCGCGGGGCACGTCCAGGTTCACATCTTTAAGATTATTTACGCGCGCACGCCTGATACTGATGCAGTCTTCCATCTTTCACTTTGATTTTGGGCGTACAAAGTTACGACTTTTTTTCCTTTCAGCCACATTTCGGTATGTAAAATTACGCTTTTCCGCGCTCCACGACGCTTCTTCATCCCTTTTCTCCCCTCCTATCCCCCGATTTTGTTATCCCATAAAGCCCAATACTGCATACCCAGCCCCACACCCCTAAAAAATTTATTCCTAATTTATTCCCAATTCATGCAGCGCCGCAGGCCTTAATTTCTTCCCAATTTTGTCAAAATATTTTACAGTTTCGACCCTCTAAACTGCCATTTCCTGACGATATTCTGCGCCAAAAAAATTCCAGACGCGAATATCGCAGCCATTCGAGAGTTGCGCAAATCGCAGATTTTCTTACTGTTACAACGCGCAAAAATCTACATTCCTCCAAAATCCGCAATTTCTTCCCATTTAGCACGCAAAACTACCCACGGACCGCTCAAAACTAATCCAGACTTAATTGAAACTACTTCCCATTTAATTTGAACTAATGCCGACTTAATTCGAACTACTTCCCATTTAATTTCTACAGGAAGAGAACTAGGACAAATTAAATGGGAAGAAGTGACGAATGAATCGGGAGGCGGTTTTAGCAAGGCTTCGTTTGCTCACTTTTTTCCTTTTGTCAAAATTTTTTACAGTTTCGCAATTATAAAAATGTGCCCACAAACTCAACTATAAGCCCTTTTTGTGTGATTTTTTGCAACAAAAGCATATTGCCAATCACTTTTTCGGCCTTCTGAGGTATAAAGTCATCCTTTTTTGTTAACTTTGTCGCCTCATTCAAAGAAAATGTTATCCAAAAAAGAAAACCCCCGTTACGGCGTAATCGTGATTGGCGCAGGGCATGCCGGCTGCGAGGCGGCCCATGCCAGTGCCAAGATGGGCGTAAGTACGCTCCTCATCACGATGGACATGAACAAAATCGCGCAGATGAGTTGCAACCCCGCCATTGGCGGTATTGCGAAAGGACAAATCGTGTGCGAAATCGACGCTTTGGGCGGAGTAATGGCACAGGTTACCGACGAAACCACCGTACAATTCCGCATGCTCAACCGCTCTAAGGGGCCAGCCATGTGGAGTCCGCGCGCCCAGTGTGACAACCGCCTCTACTCCCGCACTATGCGCCGTTTGCTCGAAAATACCGAGAATCTGCATATTTGGCAAGACGAAGTAATTGACATATTGCCTCTTACTCCGCCGGCTGAATCCACCGAAGAAAACGCGCCTTCCCCTTACGCTACACCAGAAGGCGGCGAACCTGACATTGCTCCCTCATCTACTTCCCCTTCAGAGCCGGCTCATCTTCAAGAAGGCGCGCACCAGTTATCGGACGAGCCGATGCCTCCCCGCTATGCCGTCACAACGCTATGGGGCGCCATGTTCCTGGCCGACGCTGTCATCGTTACGGCAGGCACCTTCCTCAACGGTCTGATGCACGTGGGCCGCACCATGGTGCCCGGCGGACGTTGTGCAGAGCCGGCTGCCACAAGACTTACCGATTCTATCGCGAAATTCGGCATAACCTACGACCGAATGAAGACAGGCACTCCTGTACGCATCGATGCGAGGAGTGTGCACTTTGAGGACATGGAAGAACAGCACGGCGAGAGCGGTCGGTTCTCCACTCTCCCCCACCCTTCTCTCTCAGTAACCACCGCTAAATCCGCAACGCCAGATTCATCGCAAAGCATACCCTCTTCCCCATCCTCCGCCTCTTCTCTGGAATCACCCTCCAATGATTCGCAGCGATCTTTCGCCAACAAAAACGCAGAAAGTTGCGCTTCCACCGAAAATAATCGCTTAGTATGCTGGCTTACATCTACCAACGCAGAAACCCACCGCGTGCTGCGCGAAGGTCTCCCCGACAGTCCGCTCTATAATGGCCAGATTCATTCGATAGGTCCGCGATATTGTCCAAGCATAGAGACAAAGCTCCACACCTTCCCCGACCGCGACTCTCATCCTCTCTTCCTTGAGCCCGAGGGACGCGACACTAATGAACTTTACCTCAACGGCTTTTCCAGTTCGTTACCACTCGATATTCAGCTAAGAGCACTCAAAACTATCCGATGTTTCCGCGATGTTGTGGCTTTTCGCCCCGGCTACGCTATAGAGTACGATTTCTTTCCTCCCACGCAGCTCCGCCACACCCTGGAGTCGAAAAAAGCGCCAGGCCTCTTCTTCGCCGGACAGGTGAACGGCACCACGGGCTATGAGGAAGCCGCAGGGCAGGGACTCATCGCAGGAATCAACGCTGCGCGCCTCATAAAAGGCGAAGAACTCCTCGTGTTGCGACGCGACCAAGCCTACATCGGCGTGCTCATCGACGATTTGGTCACAAAGGGCGTCGATGAACCCTATCGCATGTTCACTTCGCGCGCCGAATTCCGCATTCTCCTACGGCAGGACAACGCCGACGCGCGTCTCACGCCGATAGGCGAATCCATCGGACTAATCTCCGACGAACAATCACGGACTTTCCGCAAACGCCAAGAACAGATCTCCGCCCTCGTAGAACTCTGCCGCACCACCACCCTGCGTCCCGCCGAGGCAAATGACTTCTTACAATCCATAGGCAGCAAGTTGCTGGAGCGCGGAGAAAAAGTCTTTACTCTCATTGCCCGCCCCGAACTACACCTTATTGACCTCATTCCCTCACTCCTTAAAAAAACGGACTTGCCCGAAGAAAAGCGAGCCCTCATCGCCGAAACAAGCGCTTTCACCGAGATAATCGAGCGCGCAGAAATCCTCATAAAATACGACGGCTACATAGAGCGCGAACGCGCCCTGGCCGAAAAAATGCACAAGTTGGAGACTATCAAAATACGCGGAAAGTTCGACTACACCACCCTGAACGCCCTTTCCACAGAAGGCCGCCAAAAACTCCAAAACATCGACCCCGAAACCCTCGGACAAGCTTCCCGCATACCCGGAGTGAGCCAAAGCGACATAGCTGCACTCATGATACTCGCAAGTGTTCCACGTGAAACATCTAAAGATTAAGTGGTGTGTTTTGGGCAACTTTTACTTCGTGAATTTTAAGAAGTTGTCCTAAAAGTAAAACGGCTTTATTTTTGAAGTTTCCCAAAACTGTTTCCCTATGCTCCTCAATGAAAAACTAAAAGGTATCGTCCGCAACTTGCCTGAGAGTCCCGGATGTTATCAGTACCTTGACGACAAAGGTACCGTTATCTATGTGGGAAAAGCCAAGAACCTGAAGCGAAGGGTGAACAGTTATTTCCGTCCCGACCAAACGAGCGCGAAGACGAGAATACTCGTGAGCAAGATAAGGGACATTAAATATATAGTGGTGAACAGCGAAACGGACGCTCTATTGCTGGAAAATAACCTTATCAAGCGCTATAAGCCGCGGTACAACGTCCTTCTGAAGGACGATAAGACCTACCCTTCCATCGCTCTCACACATGAATGGCTGCCCCGTATATTTTCGACGCGCAACAGGAATGCCCGTGGGGCTACATACTATGGGCCGTACAGCCACATCCCTACTATGCGGGCCTTACTGGACCTCTGCAAGCGCCTCTACCAGCCCCGACCCTGCCGAACGCCGATGACACAGGAGGGCGTGAAGGACGGACGCTACAAGATATGCCTCAACTACCACATGCACCTCTGTAAAGCCCCCTGCGTGGGTAAACAGACACGCGAAGACTATCTCCGGCAAATAGAACACTGCAAGGACATACTGCGCGGCAACACGGCGGAAGTGGAAAGGAAACTGAAGGCGGAAATGAAGCAATTGGCGGCGGAATTACGCTTCGAAGAGGCACAGGAATGCAAGCAAAAACTAGAATTTCTGAAGGGCTTCCAGGCCAAAAGTGAGGTGGTGAGCGGCGTCCTTTACAACGCGGACGTATTTAATATCGTCAGCGAGGACAAAACGGCTTACATCAATTATATGCACCTCGTAAACGGATGCGTAAATCAGGCCTTTACCTTCTCCTATCAGCGCCGTCTGGACGAGAGCGACGAAGAGCTGCTGGCCCTGGGTATCGTGGAGATGCGGGAGCGGTGGCAGAGTACGAATAAAGAGATTGTGGTGCCTTTTCCCGTGGATCTTCCAGAGGGCTATGCCGTACAGACGATACCGGAACGTGGCGACAAGAAAAAACTGCTGGAACTGAGCCTGCAAAACGTCAAGCAATACCGTCTCGACCGCTTGAAACAGGCCGATAAACTCAACCCAGAACAGAAACAGGTGAGGCTGATGAAAGAGATACAGAATCACCTTGCCCTACCCCACCTTCCACTGCGCATCGAACTCTTTGATAACTCCAACATATCGGGCGACGACGCCGTGGCCGCCTGCGTGGTGTTTGAACGTCTGAAACCCGCAAAAAAACTGTACCGCACGTTCAACATAAAGACCGTGACGGGGCCAGATGATTACGCCAGCATGCACGAGGTGGTGCTGCGCCGCTACTCACGCCTGAAAGAAGAGGGAGAATCCCTGCCCGACCTTATCATAGCCGACGGCGGCGTGGGCCAAATGGAGGTCATTCGCCGCGCCGTAGAAGATGACCTCGGCCTGAGCATACCTATCGCCGGCCTTGCAAAAGACGGACGCCACCGCACTCACGAGCTTCTCTATGGTTTTCCTCCACAAAAGGTAGGTCTTCCTCCTGAAAGCCAGCTTTTTAAGTTGCTCACGCAGATGCAAGATGAAGTGCACCGCTTTGCCATTCAGTTCCACAGGCAGAAGAGGTCACGGCGTCAGGTGACTTCGGCACTGGACGGCATTGCAGGCGTAGGGCCTAAGACTAAAAACCTACTAATCAAGCATTTTGGCAGTGTGAAGCGCACAAAAGAGGCAAGCCTCGAAGAATTGCAGATACTTCTTGGACCACAAAAGGGTCAGAAATTGTACCTTTCGTTACACGAAACCAAATAACAAGTTGTGACTTTGGGCCGTATCCCTGGTTACTTTTGCTAATAAAACAAAGAAAAGTATTACTTTGCTTTGTAATTCGCCCGCTTATTTGTAACTTTGCACCGCCTGTAGTGTGAACTGTCCCGAAAGGGCCACTACCCTACCCTTGATTTTGATATAAGGAACGGCCCTCAGCACCCCTATACAACAGTGGGGGACTACGTGGTATCGACAACAGACAAAACATTATATATTACGCTATATGACAAACAAATACGAACAAGCTTTTGCCAAGTATGAGACCGCGCTCAACGACGAGCAAGTACACAAATCCGTAGTGGCCCTTATCAATGAGAACCGTGCCAAGTACGACAATGCCGACACACTGAAGTATCTGCTTACTACAGTAGAACTCACTACTCTCACCTGCACCGACAACGACGCTTTTGTAATGCGCATGACAGAAGGCGTGAATGACTTCTTTGATGAGCATCCGGAACTCAAGCCTATTGCCACCATCTGCGTATATCCCCGCTTTGCCGCCGCCGTAAAGGCTACCCTGCAGACGGAGGGCGTGAAAGTGGCCTGCGTGAGCGGCGGTTTCCCTGCCAGTCAGACGTTCCTCGAAGTGAAGACGATAGAGACGGCCCTCGCCCTGAAAGACGGTGCCGACGAGATTGACATGGTACTGAGCGTAGGCGCCTTCCAGGACGGCGACTATGAGACCTGCGCCGACGAAATCAGCGAGATTAAAGACGTGTGCGGCGATGCCCCGCTGAAAGTCATTCTTGAGACCGGCGAACTGAAGACCGCCGAAGCTATCATGAAGGCCTCAATCCTCGCTATGTATAGCGGTGCCGACTTCATCAAGACCAGCACCGGCAAGGTAGCCGTAGCAGCCACTCCCGAAGCGGCCTATGTGATGTGTAAAGCCATCAAGGCCTATCACGCAGAGACCGGAAAATGGGTAGGTTTCAAGGCTGCCGGCGGCATCAAGACGCCCGCAGAAGCCGTGGACTTCTACACCATCGTTCGTGAGACTCTGGGTCAGGAATTTATCGATCTGGGCCTCTTCCGTATAGGTACCTCCTCACTTTATAAGAAACTGGTGGACGCCATCCTCGCATGAGCATATTAGAAGACATCAGACAACCCATTGAAAAGGAGCTTGCAGCCTACCAAAAGCTCTTTGACACAGCACTGAGCCACCCCGACCCTTTCCTCAATCAGGCTCTGGCCTACATACGCGGGAGAAAGGGAAAGATGATGCGCCCCATCCTCGTACTCCTCACTGCCAAGGAACGCGGAGAGGTGGGCGAGAGCGCACTGATGAGCGCCGTGACACTGGAACTGCTCCACACGGCTTCACTCGTACACGACGACGTGGTGGACGAGAGCAGCGAGCGACGCGGACAAAAGAGTGTCAACAACGTGTATGACAACAAGATGGCCGTATTGCTGGGCGACTTTCTCCTGGCCAGTTCCCTGCACGCCGCAGGCGAGACCGGCAAGCTGAAAATCGTGCAAATCATATCCGCCCTCGGTGGCAATCTGGCAGAAGGCGAGATTTTCCAACTCAGCAATACCCAGCGCGAGGACATCTCCGAGGAGAATTACTATCGCATCATCAAATACAAGACGGCAGCCCTGTTCCGGGCCTGCTCACAGCTGGGCTACCTGGCCAGTGTACCTGCTGAGAAGGGATTAGAATCCGCTGAAAGCCACGCCAATGAGGTGTGGGAACGCTTCACGCGCCTAGGGGAAATCATCGGCCTTATTTTCCAGATAAGGGATGATATCTTCGACTATTTTGACGACCCTTCCATCGGAAAACCGCGCGGCAACGACATGGCAGAAGGCAAACTCACGCTCCCCGTCATCCATGCCCTTCTGTCTTCCTCCGATGAAGATATGCGTGAGTTAGCGCTCCGTGTGCGCCAGCACAAAGCTACTCCCGATGAAATATGCCATCTCATAGCCTTCGCCAAGGCCCACGGTGGCATAGAATACGCTGAAAACGAAATGCAGCGGCTCAAGCAGGAGGCCCTGCAGCTTCTCAGCACATTCCACAATGCCGAAGTGAAAGCTTCACTGGAAAAATACATCAATTTCGTCATAGACCGCTCAATATGAAAAGTCTCTATCTGCTTGATGCCTACGCCCTGATATACCGGGCATACTACGGCCTTATCAACAGCCCGCTGGTGAATACCAAAGGGCAGAATGTGAGCGCCGTACACGGTTTTGTGAGCACGTTGTGGGACATCATCCAGAAAGAGAGCCCCGACTACATAGGCGTGGCCTTTGATCCCTCCGGTCCCACCTTCCGCCATGAGGCCTACGAGCCCTACAAGGCTCAGCGCGAGAGCACTCCGGAAGACATCAAATGGGCCGTGCCCGTCATCAAGCAGATTCTGGCTGCCATGAACATCCCCTTGCTGGAGGTAGCGGGCTTTGAGGCCGACGACGTCATCGGCACGTTAGCGAAACAAGGGGCTAATGCCGGCCTTGAAGTTTTTATGGTGACGCCCGACAAAGACTACGGCCAACTGGTGGAAGACCACATCACCATGCTCAAGCCCGGCTTCAAAGGCGGCTTCGAACGCCTCGGCCCGAAAGAAGTATGCGAGAAATATGGTCTGACACACACACATCAGGTTCTGGACCTGCTGGCCCTGATGGGTGACTCAGCCGACAATTTTCCCGGTTGCCCCGGCGTAGGACCCAAAACGGCCACTGCCCTACTCCAGCAATTCGGCTCCATCGAGGATATGCTCACACGAACGGACGAGATTAAGGGAGCTCTTCGCAAGAAAGTGGAAGAACACATCGACGATATAAAGACGAGCCTCTTCCTCGCCACCATACGCACCGATGTCCCCATCACTCTCGACCTTGACCTTCTCCTCCGTCGTGACCCCGACACGCCCTCCCTACTCCAAATTTTCGGCGAACACGAATTTGTAAAGTTGAGTCGCCGAATTTGTGGTCAAAATACGGCCATAAAAACGGCCGAGGGTACAGGCGTTCAAAATGAAGCCAAGGAATTGGCCGTTTCACAGAGTTTCCAAAAGCCTGTTCTTATTGAGAACGAAGAAGATATCGAGCAAATAATTGAAAATATTTTGACAAAACATTTTGTCGGTTTTTCAATTCAACTTGATAATCTGCCCACTCAAGATACCAAAATCAAAAGTTTAGGGCTCGCTGCAACCGAGAAGGAAGATGACTCCATAAAATGTTGGCAACTTCATCTTCCTCACGAAAATTCCGACGCAGAAGAGTTCGGTGCCTTGTTCGCCTCCTTTGACGACGATGGAGATGACTCCATAAAAATCGCCAAAGCCATCCAGCCACTCCTCCAAAATGAAAATGTCACACTCGTGGGCTATAATCTGAAGCCGGCGGTAGAAGTCTTACGCCGATTGGGTGCCGAAGTAAAGTGCGCCTTATGGGACGTGCAGCTGGCTTACTACGTTATCGACCCCGAGCAGCACTACGCGCTCAAAGACAGGGTGGGGGAGTCCCCCGCCACGCTGGCAGCCGAATGCCTCGCCCTGAAGCCTGAATTGGAGGAACAAATGAAGATGACGGGCGTTTATGACGTGTTCCGCCACATCGAGATGCCCCTTCTGCCCGTGCTCGCCGAGATGGAGAGCCACGGCGTGCGTCTCGACACGCGGGCTCTGGCCGAAGTGGGACAGTCGTTCCGCCAACGGCTGGACGAACTGGAAAAAGAAATTTACGCTCAGGCCGGCCATGAGTTCCTGCTCACGTCGCCGCGCCAGGTGGGCGACGTACTGTTTGACGAGTTGCAGCTCAGCGAGAAGGCCAAAAAGACCAAGAACGGGCAGTATTCCACCTCCGAAGAAGTACTGGAGGCTCTCAAGCCGAAGCACCCCATCGTGGGCCTCATACTCCAGCACCGCGCCCTAAAGAAACTGCAAAACACATACGTGGATGCCCTCCCCAAACTCATCAACGCGCGAACGGGCCGCATCCATACCTCCTTCAATCAGGCCGTGACGGCTACGGGGCGCCTGTCGTCAAGCAACCCCAACCTCCAAAACATTCCCGTGCGCGGCGAAGACGGCAAGGAAATCCGCCGCTGCTTCGTGCCCGAACCCGGCGAGGTGTTCTACTCTGCCGACTACTCTCAGATAGAACTGCGCATCATGGCTCATCTCAGTCAGGACACCGCGATGATAGAGGATTTCCGCGCCGGCCACGACGTACACGCCGCCACCGCCTCGCGCATTTTCAAGGTCTCCGTTGATGACGTGACGCGCGACATGCGCCGCAAGGCCAAGACGGCCAACTTCGGCATCATCTACGGCATCTCTGCCTTCGGCCTGTCGGAACGCATGGAGGTGAGTCGTCAGGAAGCCAAGGAACTCATAGAAAACTACTTTGAGACATATCCTGGCGTCAGGTCTTACATCGACTCTGCCGTGGCCCGGGCCCGCGAGAACGGCTATGCCCTTACAGCTTTCGGCCGGCGTCGCTACCTGAAGGACATCAATTCCAAGAACGGCACCGTGCGCTCCTTTGCCGAGCGCAACGCCGTGAACGCTCCCATCCAAGGCACAGCCGCCGACATCATCAAGGTGGCCATGATTCGTATCGCCGCCCGCCTGAAGGAAGAGGGTCTACGCGCCAGAATGATCCTGCAAGTGCATGACGAACTCAACTTCTCCTGCCCTCCCGATGAGCTACAGCGCCTCAAAGACATCGTACTCACGGAGATGGCCGGCGCCTACACAATGGCAGTACCCCTCATCGCCGACGACGGGGTGGGGGAGAACTGGCTGGAAGCACACTAAAATGAAGAGTTAAAAATTAAAAGTTAAAAGTTAAGAGTGCGGTGGAAAAAAGCCGCACTGATTTCCATACATGCAGAAACAGGTAATCCAGCAGACTACGGCCACGCAGCAAGTGCAGCAGACCGTGACGCAACATCAGGTGCAACTCTCGCATCTGCTGGAACTTCCTGTGGAGGCTATGGACGACGAGATACAGAAGGCACAGGACGAAAATCCGGCTCTCGAGCGCGATGACGACGCCGACGGCTACTCCGACGCCACGCTCTCCACCGAAGACCTTCTGCGCGATGTGCCTGACACGGGCTATGTGCGCCGTAGCAATGAGCCCGACGACAACAATCTGGAAGAACGTCTGGCCAGCACCGAGACCGATGCCGACGTGCTCGCCCAGCAGATTGCGCTACTCAACCTCACGCCCATAGAACAGCAGATGATGGACTACCTCGCCGGCTCCCTCAACACTTACGGTTATCTGGAGAAGGACGACCAGACACTGGCCGACGAGCTGGCCATCGGGCTCTATCTCGACGTAAACGCCGACGATGTGCATCGCCTCGTGGCACTTCTTCAGACGCTGGAACCCACCGGTATCGGTGCCCACGACCTGCGCGAATGCCTTGTTTTGCAGATTGATGCACGTCTTCAGACAGTTCCCGATGCTCCCGTGGCCAACAGCCTACGCACGGCCCTTCGTATTCTCCGCGAAGCCTGGGATGACTATTCGTCACGCCGGCTGGAGCGCGTGAAAAATCTCCTTCATCTTTCCTCCGAGGAACTCGCCGCTGCCGAGACGCACATCCGCCACTGCAATCCCCGTCCCGGTGCCGCCCTCACTACGGCCACGCGCACAGAGGCTCCCGCCGTAACGCCAGACTTCTTCCTCAGCGTGGACGAAAACGGACACATCGACATTGCTCTCTCCCACCATCAGGATCCACGGCTTAAGGTGCGCCGCGAATTCCTCGACATCGTGGAACGCCACGCCATCCTTACACAACCCTCGCGCTCGGAGCAAGAAGCCTATGTGTATGCCAGGGACAAGGTGGACCGCGCCACGGCCTATATCGCCAATCTTCAGCGTCGCCGCACCATGCTGCTCGACACGATGAAGGTCATCGCCCAGCGGCAGCATGACTTTTTCACGCATGAAGATGACGAGTCTCTGCTCCAGCCCCTGCGACTGCAAGACGTGGCGGAGCGTCTCCACGTGGACATCAGCACCGTGAGCCGCGCCGCCAATTCCAAATACGTGCAGACGGCCTACGGAATGTATCCCCTGCGCCGCTTCTTCAACGCACAGACTATGGAGAAGGATGGGCAGCTGGTGAGCAGCACACAGCTAAAGGTGGCACTACGCGACATTCTTGAGAATGAAGACGCTTCGCACCCTTTCTCCGACGAGCAGCTCGTGAGTCTCATGCAGGAGAAGGGCTACAAGATAGCACGCCGCACAGTGGCAAAATATCGCTCGCAAATGGGATTCTTACCCGCAATTCAACGAAAAAAATAATACTCGCACACACTTGCTTTTCATTTCCAACGTATAAAAGCCATAAACATAAGTCTTGATATGAATAAATACATCATCTGGACAGCAAAAGCAGTGAGCAACATCTTTGCGCCATGGTATCTGGCGCTTTTGGGCTATGCCCTGCTGCTCATCTTTTCATACATGAACGCCATCCCGTGGTCGGTGATGGCCATCCTGCTGCTCACGGTGTATTTCTTTACGATTCTTCTGCCCCACTGGGCTATTTGTCTCTACGTGCGTATCCAAGGCTGGAAAGAACAGGAGATAGGTAAGCGCGAACACCGCGTAGTACCATATCTTATCAGCATTATGTGCTACATGGCTCTGCTCTATGTACTCAACAACGTGTTTCATGCGCAGACATACTCCCAAGCCATCATCGTCGGTGCGCTGCTGGTGCAGGTAGCTTGCGCCATCGCTAATATATGGATAAAGGTAAGCACCCACGCTGCGGGCGCCGCGGGCATCACGGGGGCGCTGATGGCCTTATCGCTGGTATATGGTTTCAACCCCTCTGGGTGGCTGGCCGGCAGCGTAATGATGTGCGGCGTTGTGTGCTCCGCACGCATGATATTGCGCCAGCACACGTTGGGTGAAGTAGGCCTCGGCTCTCTCATCGGCTTGCTGTGCGGATGGTCGATAGTTCTATTCCTGTAAGAACTCATCCCGAAGTCGCATCCCCTCTCATCCTCTACCCTAAAAGAAATAGAACCTATCATAATATATAATATGAGTCCAAAAGTAAGCATTATCATGGGCAGCACGAGCGACCTGCCCGTCATGGGAAAAGCCTGTAAGCAGTTGAACGACCTTCAGGTACCTTTCGAGGTGCTGGCCCTCAGTGCCCACCGCACACCCGAGGAGGTGGAGGATTTCGCCCGTAAGGCCGAGGGTAGGGGAGTGCGCGTCATCATCGCCGCTGCCGGCATGGCCGCAGCCTTGCCTGGCGTGATAGCCGCACAGACCACGCTGCCCGTCATTGGTGTACCCATCAAGGGTATGCTGGACGGTCTGGACGCCCTCCTCTCCATCGTGCAGATGCCTCCCGGCATTCCCGTGGCCACCGTAGGCGTAAACGCCGCACAGAATGCCGCACTTCTGGCCGTGCAGATACTGGCACAGGGTGATGCCGAATTGGCCACACGACTCCGCCATCAGAAAGAAGGCCTGAAGGAAAAGATTGTAAAGGCCAATGCTGACTTATCCGAAATAAAATATGAGTACAAGACGAATTAGCCACGCCGTGCATATCGGCCCGCACCTTACCATCGGCGGTGGCCATCCCATTGCCATCCAGAGCATGACGACGTGCTCCACGATGGACACCGAGGGCTGCGTGGAGCAGGCCATCCGCATCATCGAGGCGGGCGGCGAACTCGTGCGCCTCACCACGCAGGGCGTCCGCGAGGCCGAGAACCTGCGCAACATCCGTGCCGAACTCAACCGCCGCGGCTACGGCCACGTGCCCCTCTGCGCCGACGTACACTTCAACCCTAATGTGGCCGACGTGGCCGCCACCATCGTGGAGAAGGTGCGCATCAACCCCGGCAACTACGTGGATCCCGCACGCACCTTCAAGCATCTGGAATACACCGATGCCGAATACACCGCCGAACTCCAGCGCCTCGACGAGCGCTTCTGCCGTTTCCTCGCCATCTGCCGCGAGCACGGCACAGCCATCCGTATCGGCGTGAACCACGGTTCGCTGAGCGACCGCATCATGTCGCGCTACGGCGACACGCCGGCAGGCATCGTAGAGTCCTGTATGGAGTTCCTGCGCATCGCCGAGCGAGAGAAGTTCAGCGATGTGGTGGTGAGCATCAAGGCCAGCAACACCGTGGTGATGGTGGAGTCCGTGCGCCTGCTCTGCAAAGAGATGGAGCGTGAGGGCATGGACTATCCGCTCCACCTCGGCGTGACGGAAGCCGGCGAAGGCGAGGACGGCCGCCTGAAGAGTGCCATAGGCATCGGCGCCCTCCTCATCGACGGCATTGGCGACACCATCCGCGTGAGCCTCTCTGAGGAGCCCGAATGCGAGATACCCGTGGCCGCCAGCATCCTTCAGGCCGCCCGGGCCCGCACGACGAAGCCGGAGTTTATCTCCTGCCCGGGCTGCGGCCGCACGCTCTACGACCTTCAGGACACCATCCGCCGCATAAAGGCCGCCATCAATGAGCGTGCCGCCGCTGACCCCCGCTACCGCACCCTGAAGATTGGTATCATGGGCTGCATCGTCAACGGCCCCGGAGAGATGGCCGACGCCGACTTCGGCTACGTGGGCGCTGCCCGCGGCAAGGTGAGCCTCTACAAGGGCAAGACCTGCGTGGAAAAGAATATACCCGAGGAAGAAGCCGTGGAGCATCTTATTACATTAATCGAAAATAATATCTAACACTATCGTACTATGAAAAAGGTTTTAACCATCATCTGCTGTCTGCTGTCTGCTGTCTGCTGTCCAAAATCTTTTGCCCAGACCACGCTCTTCTCCACCGAGGGCAGCAGTGTGCCCTATCGTATTCCCGCCATCACTACCACGCATGACGGCCGCCTCATTGCCGTGAGCGACTACCGCCACTGCGGCGCTGACATCGGCTTCGGACGTGTAGATTTACACTATCGCCTCTCCGAAGACAAAGGCACCACATGGGGCAAGGAACTCTCCCTCGTGGAAGGTGACGGCGTGAAGGGCTCCACGCGCTGTGGCTACGGCGATGCCGCCCTCGTGGCCGATGCCATGAGCGACACCGTGCTCCTCATCTGCGTCACCGGCAACACCGTCTATGGCCACGCCACCACCACGCGCCAGAACCCCAACCGCGTGGCCCGCATCTATTCCTACGACGGTGGCCGCACATGGCAAGCTCCCGAGGAAATCACGGAACAGATATACGGTCTCTTTGATGCGAGCGAACTGGGCCCCGTGCAGAGTCTTTTCTTCGGCAGCGGCCGCATCTGCCAGAGCCGCATGGTGAAGGTGGGAAGCCACTATCGCCTCTATGCCGCTCTCTGCGCCCGCCCCGGTGGTAACCGCGTCATCTATTCCGACGACCTCGGCCGCACATGGCATGCCCTCGGCGACATACACACCTCGCCCGCTCCCAAGGGCGACGAACCCAAGTGTGAAGAACTCCCCGACGGCTCCGTCATCCTCTCCAGCCGCGCCTGGGGTGGCCGCCACTTCAACGTGTTCCACTACTTCAAGAAGCCCTCCCTCAAAAATCCTGCCTACGGTATGTGGGACGAGGAATACGCCGACAGCGGCCAGATGCCCGACGGTGTCATAGCCAAGGAGAACGCCTGCAACGGCGAGATTATCCTCGTGGAGGCCCGCCGCGCCAAGGACAACAAGAAGACGTGGCTCCTCTTCCAGACCGTACCGTTCGGCCCCAAGCGCGCCAACGTGGGATTCTACTATAAGGAAATTGCCCCCAAAACCTCCTATTGGGCCAAGGACATCGCCGCCGGTTGGAGCCGCGGCATGCAGGTGTCCTACGCTGCCAGCGGATACAGCACCCTCACACTGCAGACCGACGACCGCATTGGTTTCTTCTGGGAAGATAAGTGCAGCGCCCCCAACGGCTACCAGATGAACTACAAGCCTCTCTCCATCGCGCAAATCACCTTCGGCAAGTTCCTGCCGCTCTTTTAACCTAACTTAATAATACTCTCCCCACCCGAGTAAATACTCCCCTCCATCATAGGGAGGGATAGGGGGTGGGTCCTCCTATGTTTATCTACAACACTCTCACACGCCAGAAGGAACTCTTCCGTCCCCTTCATGAAGGCCGCGTCGGCATGTACGTCTGCGGCCCCACCGTCTATGGCGACGCCCATCTGGGCCACGCCCGTCCCGCCATCACCTTTGACCTACTCTTCCGCTATCTCCAGCATCAGGGCTATAAGGTGCGCTACGTCCGCAACATCACCGACGTGGGCCACCTTGAGCACGACGCCGACGAAGGCGAGGACAAAATTGCCAAAAAGGCCCGCCTCGAACAGCTTGAGCCGATGGAGGTGGCGCAGTACTACACCAACCGCTTCAACAAGGCCATGGAGGCCCTCGGCGTACTGCCTCCCAGCATCGAACCCCACGCCACCGGCCACATCATCGAGCAGATAGAACTCGTGCGCCAGATTATGGACCACGGCTATGCCTACGAGAGCAACGGCAGCGTGTATTTCGACGTGGAAAAATACGACCACGACCACGCCGGCACGCCGCTCCGCTACGGCGTACTCTCCGGCCGCTCCCTTGAGAACATCAAGGACGCCAGCCGCGAGCTCGACGGGGTAGGGGAGAAGCGCCGCCAGGCCGACTTCGCCCTCTGGAAGAAGGCCCAGCCCGAGCACATCATGCGCTGGCCCTCTCCTTGGAGCGACGGTTTCCCCGGCTGGCACTGCGAGTGCACCGCCATGGGCCGCAAATACCTCGGCGAGGAGTTCGATATCCACGGCGGAGGCATGGACCTCGTCTTCCCCCACCACGAGTGCGAGATTGCACAGGCCGTGGCCTCACAGGGCAAACCTATGGTGCACTACTGGATGCACAACAACATGATTACCATCGCCGGCAAGAAGATGGGCAAGTCCTACAACAACTTCATCACGCTCTCCCAGTTCTTCTCCGGCGACCATCCCCTCCTCGAACAGGCCTATGCTCCCATGGTCATCCGCTTCTTCATTCTCCAGGCCCACTACCGCAGCACCGTCGATTTCAGCAACGAGGCCCTGCAGGCCAGCGAGAAGGGACTGGAGCGTCTGCGCGAAGCCTGGAAGGCCATCTCCCGCCTTGCCGACGGTCAGAAGGTGAAGGGCCAGCCGCAGGTGGAGATGTCCTACGTGGAGGACCTCGCCGCCAAGTGCCGGGAGGCTATGGACGACGACCTCAACTCCCCCATCGTCATCTCCCACCTCTTCGACGCCTGCAAGACCATCAACACCCTGGCCGACCGCAAGGCCAGCATCACCCCCGAAGTAGCCGACGCCCTCCTCAACCTCTTCCGCACGTGGGCCGTAGATATCCTCGGCCTGCAACTCGAGGCCGCCGCCGGAAGCGCCGAGCGTGAGAAGGCCTTCGGCGGTGCCGTAGAACTCCTCCTCCAGATGCGCGCAAAGGCCAAGGAAGCCAAGGACTGGGCCACCTCCGACCAGATACGCGACCAGCTCGCCGCCCTCGGCTTCGAAATAAAGGACACCAAGGACGGAGCCACATGGAAATTATAGGAAATTAGCAAATTAGCAAATTAGCAAATGAGGAAATTTGAAAATTAGCAAATTATTAGATATATGAAAAAGATTCTCTTACTTGCCACTATCCTGCTGACCGCTACAGCCGGCATGGCACAGAAACTTATCGACCTCGCTCAAAGCCCCGACGCCGATAACTACCTCATTACTTCCAAGCCCGCTGCCATCAAAGCCTCAAACAGCTTAAAGGCTCCCGAGCACGAAGGCATCACCCTGCAGCCCGGTCAGTATCTTATCGGCAACTCGCAGAGCGATGAGTACTACAATTACGGCTCATGCCCCTATATGGGCGACGTTCTCGTAGGTTCCATCATCTATAAGGACTCCTATGAGAAACTCAAGAACGTCAGGGCCATCGGCATTCGCTTCTGCATCCCCCAGACCGTCACCATCAAGGGCGTGACGCTCTTCAACAGCGATATTGAAAGCCAGTACGTCCAGCGGCCCAAAACGCCGTGTGCCAAAGGCTGGAACTACATTCCTTTCGATGAGCCCCAGACCATCGACCCCGAGGGCTGCCTGATAGCCTACACCTACGTGCAGACCGCCAGCAACTACGGCATCTGCAACTGGCCCGACATGGCCTCCGGAGGCTTCTATGTCTATGCCTACAACTCCGACCGCGGACAGTACACGTGGCTCAACGCCAGCAATCAGGCCGGTGCCGTGTGCATACAGCTCGTCGTGGAGGCCGAACTCCCCGACTATGAGGTGAATGCCACCGATGTGGAGAGCACTCCCGCCGCTGTAGGCACCGAGGGACGCGCCATCGTTTACCTCCAGAGCAACAGCCAGAAGGAAGTGGCCGACATCGACTACGACATCACCATTGACAGCAAGACCTACTCCACCCACCGCAAGTTCTCCGAGCCCGTGCCCGCCGGCATCGACCAGAAGTTCGGACTCGAAGTGGCCGTGCCCATTCCCGAGAAGGCTGCTGCCTACAAGACCACCTTCCAAGTCACCAAGGCTGGCGGCGAGGCCGTCACTTCCGCACCCATCACCTTCACGCAGGACGCCTTCACCCGCATGGCTCCGCGCCACACCGTAGTGGAAGAATTTACCGGCACCACCTGCGGCAACTGTCCCCGCGGCTACGCCGGCATGGAATACCTCAAGGAAGCCTACGACGGCCGCGCCTACGTCATTGCCGTCCACAACTACGCACAGGCCGATCCCATGTACTGCGCCCGCTACAACAACCCCGGCTGGGCCGGTGCCCCCACCTGCTGCGTGGACCGTCAGCTCACCACCGACCCCTATTTCGGCTCGGGCTACGGCATCGGTGCCACCGTGGATGAATACCTTGCCGTGGCTCCCCGCGTGGATCTCAGCGTCAGCGCCTCCTTCACCGATGAGAAGCAAACCAAGGTGAAGGCCACCACTAACCTCGAGTTCCTCGGCGCCGCCAAGAACTACACCGTGGCCTACGTCCTCACGGCCGACTCCCTGCGCGGCACCACCTCCGCCTGGCGTCAGGACAACTACTACGCCTCCAAGACCACGGCCGAAGCCGGAGCCTCCAACATGATGCCCCTCTTCGCCCTCTTCTGCAAAGGCGGCGAGTGGGGCCAGAGCAAAGTCCTCCTCACCTACAACGACGTAGCCCTCACCTCCTCCTGGAGCACCAGTGGCAGCAACCAGGCCACGAAACTCACCTCCACCATTGCCGCCGGCAAGACCCTCACCCACTCCTACACCCTCACCCTTCCCACCAGCAGCACGCTGATGAACGCCGTGAAGAAGAATCTTCTCTTCGTCACCGTCCTCGTGCTTGACGGCGACGGCCACGTGGCCAACGCCGCCCGCTGCCACGTGGAAGAACCCGAAGGTATCAGCGAAGTGACTACAGACAACGGACTACAGACAACGGACAACGGACGACAGGCAACCTACGACCTCACTGGACGCAAACTGAACTCTCCTGCCCACGGCCTCTTCATCCAGAACGGCCGCAAAGTCCTCAAGTAGGGGCACTTCATTGTCAAGGATAACGCAACATGCCATAGGCATGATATAAGGTAGCCAGCCATGAGTGAGGCGTAAGCCGAACGTAATGGCTGGTTTTTGCGTCGCGCGGGACGCCTGCCGTCAGGTAGGCGATAAAAGACGGCCTTGCCATGAAGCCAGCTGAGGCCTGATGTATCGCCTACCTGACGGCAGGCGTCCTTCTCCCCTCCGTTTTCCAGCCATTGCGTCCTCCCTTCGGTCGCCCTTATGGCTGGCTACCTTATATCATGCCTACGGCATGCTCATTATACGCACCGCGCGTTTCCATTCCGGCACCGGCACCGGCCAGCTGTGCACCGCGCTATTCTTTTTTTACTTCAATCCGACGACCGTAACTGAAAAATTTTTGTCAAAATATTTTACATTTTCGCTTCGTTTTTCGGCCGTTTTTCGGCCGCGGAGGCCACCGCGCGACGCCTCATGCGGAAATACGCGAATTTCGAAAACTACTCTAAACGATTTATTTACAAATAGTTAGTTCCGTACCCGCACCGCCGGATGTTCTTCCGTGCGCGCCTAGTCCCCTTTCAGTTGCGAAAAAGACCCGCCGAAAAATGATTTTTTGCAGAAAATTTTCGAAAAAAGCAGTAAGCCCCCCTAAATACCACTTTTTGAGGCACTTCAAAGAACGATTGCAGACCCTATTTGCAGCACTCCCCCTTTGGGGGAGCGGGGAGGGGGTCGCCTAATCCTCCTTTAATTTGCACTAGTCCTGATTTAATTTGCACTAGTCCTCCTTTAATTTGCACTAGTCCTGATTTAATTTTTCGTAAAAGGGAAGTAGTGCGAATTAAATGGGAGATACGGAAAATTAAATGGGAAGAAGGCGCAAAATGATGGGAAACCGGCGCGCGCGGTTCGCCTTTATCCGCATTCTGTCCTCACATTGCCGTGTTTTCTCCTTTTTTCGCGTTGTCAAAAATTTTTACAGTTTGGAAAAATCGTTACGGGCGCGCTACTGATTATCACGGCAAAACGGAAAAAACAGATTTCGCGCATGTTTTTAGTGCGTTTTGCCAAGTGGAGTGCTAAAAAAAAGCGAAAAAATTTGCTGTTTTGATAAATTTACTTAAATTTGCACCGCATTTTATACATACGCGCGGCACGTATATGCGTAAGTATCAAACGTAAGAAACAAAACACATTTTTTAATTCACCTTATTTATTAACCCAAAAACCAAATCACATGAAAAGTTTCAACAAAACTTTCACATGGCTTTCAACACTGCTTCTGACAGTGCTGTTTGCCGTGAGTGGGTCGGCCAGCGCAGCCACCAAGGACTGCACTCCCACGCCCACTACGTTCAATGTGGAGAGCCTCAACGGTACTTACGATGTGGCATTCGCAGGTGTGACTGGTAACACGGCCTACACGGCCACCTACACGGGTTCCGACCTGGCTCTTAAGGATGCCAGCGGTACCACCGTAGGCACCGTGACCGTTACCACACCGGCTTACGACACCGTAAGGTTCACCGTCTCCGGCGCTACCGCAACGGCTGCAGGCAACTACACCATCGAGATGCCTGAAGGCGCGCTGACGTTCAAGCACACCGTGAAGATGCTTGACATCACGCATCCTGCCTTCACCATCACCCTGGCGTATGCCGGCAGTACAGAACCCATCGTGCCTGAGGCACCCAAGTACCTCACCGCACCTGCTCTGCGCCAGGCTGTTGCCGAGAAGGGCATCGCCCTCATCGGTATCCTTGGCGTCACCACCACTGGTGACAAGTACATCAACGGCAGCACTCAGACCGAACACGCTTCTGCCGACGGCACCCTTGCCGGCGTTCGCGCTCCCCAGGAGGCTGAAGTTATCGAAGTAATCCCCGCCGAAGGCGGTTACTATCTCCGTCAACACGCTGCCGAAGCCGGCCAGGGTTACCTCGCCTGCGCTGGCGGCAGCAACTTCACCATCACCGACCAGGCCGGTGCCAACATCTGGACCATCGTCGGCCCCGATGAGACTGGCTACGGCGATGTTAGTGGCTTTGATGATATCTATCCCGATATCGCCAAGGAACTCAACCCCAATATGGTTCGCTTCATCTCCAATGGTCAGTACCTCAACGGCCAGACCTTCGGCCAGACCGGCGGTCTCCGCGGCGGCACCGGCGCATGGAGCTTCAACTATGTTTACAGCTATGAAGAAGCAGCTCCCGCCGACATTCCCTTCACCGTTGGTAAGAAGTATGCCGTTTGGTTCAACAACGCTGATAAGCAGTACTTCTGGGAAGACAAGGACGGCGTGGCCAACGAAATTCGTTGCAACGACGGCGACATTGCCACCCGCAATGAACTGGAAAGCTACAGCAACACCGTTTACTGGACGATGGGCGGCGACGCTACCAACGGCTACACTTTCACAAACGCCACCACCGGCAAGCACATCCTTGCTCCCGCTTCTCTCAGCGCAGGCGCAGCCTTCTTGCTGAGCGACAGTGAGGCTACCGGCTTCGACGTTGTGAAGATGGACAATGGTTACTACCGCTTCTACATCCACGGTCAGACCACGTACTATCTGGCTCACACCAGCCGTAACTCTCACCTGGTTACGATGTACAACGTGGCTGACTACGGCCTTACCGAAAACGGCGGCGCAAGTGTAGTACAGTTCGAGGAAATCCCCGACCACTACGACTACACCCTCGCCCTCGTTGACGCTCCCGCTGGTGCTACCGTAACCATCGGTGGCGAAGCCCGCGCTGACGGCGCTGAATTCACCACGGAGAACCGTCTCAACACTGCCGACATCGCTGTCGTGGCTGAAGGCTACAGCTACAGCATCGACATCACCGCCGGCGTGGTTACCATCACCTTCAAGAAACTCCCCATCACCGCCGGTAAGAAGTATGTCATCAGCAGCGTAGGCCACGCCAACGACGCTGTTTATTACCTCACCAACGACGGCACCAACACCAAGCTGGCTCGCAGCACTGAATATCCCGCAGAGGATCAGTACTGGACTGCCGAGAGCGTATCCGTCGGCGCCGACGGCGGTATCAACGTTAGCTTCGTCAACAACGGTAAGTACTTCGCCTTCATGGCCACCACCACTGAGGCCGGCCACGCCGTGAAACTCACCCAGGACGACGTTGACGCTGACAACTTCTTCAACGTACAGGACAACCTGAACTACTGGCCCGACAAGGCTACCGACACCCGCTTCCTCTACCTCGCCGTGAAGGACGACAACACCACCATCGGCTGGGGTGCTTGGCAGGGTGCTGCTATCCGCACCACTGGCTACAGCTATCAGTTCAAGTTCGACGAAATTGCTGAAGAAGAAGAACCCGTATCTTACACCGAAGGCGACTTCTACGTGAAGAACGAGGCCAGTGGCAAATACTTCGGCTTCGTAGGCACCAGCACCTCCAACGGTAACTTCGGTCCCGTAGAAGAGGCTGACAAGCTCGTCTGCACCGTAACGCAGCCCGAGGAAGGCACCTTCAACATCCAGCTCTTCGGCTTCAACTATGTAAGCTGCGGCAGCAACGGTGGCTTCTCCAACAACAAGGCCGCCAACGCTCTCCAGCTCTTCAAGGTGAACGGCTCCTCCGCTGTGAAGGCCACCACCATCGAAGAAGGCGCTGAATACCTCATCGTAGGTAACAAGAACGGTACTGACTACGCTCTCAGCAACGGCACCAACGGCAAGACCGGTGCTGACCTCCGCACCGCTGGCATAGCCGTTACCATCACCGACAATACCATCAGCACCATCTTCGGCGCTTGCAAGTGGACCTTCGAACACTATGTCAGCACCGACACCCGCGAGGCCCTCGACGGCGTTTACTTGAAGAACGGCGAAGGCAAGTTCTTCGGCATCGGCGCCACTGACATCGACATCCTCGACGAAGGCCAGACCTGGACCATCGCTCCCGTCAAGACTGAAGAGAAGGCATACACCCTCGAGAACAGCAGCATCGACGCCGTGAAGCGTTTCGTCAACACCGGCTCCAACGGCTATCTCTCCAAGAGCGAGGACTACAACGCCCGTTCCGTTTACTTCTATGAGCTCACCAACGCCACCACCGGCGAGTGCACCCTCGTAGAGCAGCCCGAACTCGGCAAGACCTACGCTATGGTTATCCATAACATCACCTCCGGCTATCCCGGCTACTACGCTATCTACAGTGGCCTGGCCAAGAACAAGACCGACCGCGGCGACGTTATCAGCCTCGGCACCGAACTGCCCACCAGCCTCACCATCGACGCTACCCTCAGCAGCTCCAACGGCACCATCACGCCCGCCAAGGCTCTCTGGACTCTCACCGACACCGCTGAGGAGCCCGAGCCCGAACCCAAGCAGTTCGTTCTCGGTCCTGAGGATATCAGCGCCAAGAAGGCCTATATCATCTACACCACTGCCCGCGGTGGTCTCACCGTAGCTTCCGAGGACGCTGCCACGCTGAGTGGTACTGGTCAGACTGGCGTAGGTCAGACCGCTGCTGACAAGACCAACGTATTCCAGCAGTTTGCTTTCGTAGGCTACGAAGGTGAATACTACCTCTACAGCGTAGGCGCTAAGAAGTATGTCAGCATCTCTGGCCTCACTGAGAATGCTGCCAACGCTGTCCAGTTCGCCGACGCTGACGACACCACCGTACGTCTGCTCTTTGACGCCGCTCACAACTTCAACCTGGGTGGCAGCAAGCAGTATCTCTGCGACACTTGGAATGCTAAGGACGCCGGCAACAGCTTCATCATTGAGGTAGCTGCCGACTTCGACCAGACCGCTCTCGTAGAGGCTATCGCCGCCGTCATTGAGCAACAGAAACTCAACGACGCACTGGCCGAGGCTATCGCTGAGGCAAAAGCTGCCTATGCAGAGAACAATGTTCCCGCAGAGCTCTCTGAAGGTCTCATCACCGAGGCTTCTCAGTTCTCCTCTGAATACTCCGACTCCGATGAAGGTAAGGACTTCGGTGCTCTCATCGACAACGATGTAAACACTTTCTGGCACTCCGACTGGCATGGCACCGCTCCCGAAGGTGAACACAGCTTCGACGTAGAGCTTGCTGAACCCGTAGAAGGTCAGGTTGCTGTTACCATCATCCGTCGCAACGTAACTGATGCTCAGGTTACCGTTCTGGGCGTTCAGGCCAGTGCCGATGGTGTTGAATATACCGACATCGACGCAGTTGACCTCCCCTATAAGGAAAAGGGTGAGACCGTCACGGGCGTATTCAACGTTCCCGAGGCTACCAAGTACTTCCGTTTCTATGCTAAGGAAAAGAGCAGCGATAAGGTATTCTGGTATATTGCAGACTTCCAGCTCTTCGCAGCTGTGCAGCCCAGCAAGAATGCTGAGAATCCCACTGTAGCCGCTGCCCTGCAGGAGGCTATCAACGCTGCCAAGGCTGTTGAGAACGCCACTCAGGAAGACATCGACGCTCTCGTCAATGCTCTCAGCGCTTACAACGCTGCCATAGGTGCCGAAGAACCCGAAGAAGGTTTCTGGGTTCTCGCTTCCGAGGCTTCCGCTCCCGTTGCAGGTAAGACCTATGCACTGAAGAATGTAAGCAGAAACAACTATGCTTCCAACCATGGTGTTCAGGCTTCATTCGACGGTCATGCCAGTGACGCTGTTTGGACTATCGAATCTACAGGCAACAATGTGGACGGTGCTCCTACCTACTACCTCTACAATAAGGCTGAAAAGGCTTACTGGAAGAATGATGACTTCGAGGGCAATCCCGGCCTCGACGGTTACGACATCCACAACTACTGCGGCACCAACGCTTACTGGACGAACACCAAGGCCGAGGCTATGGAAGTTACCATCCTCGCAGCCGGTTCCACCGAGACTTGGCGTACTCAGGGCGCAGGCTCTGAAGGTTACATCCTCGCTCTCAACCGCGTTGTTCCCAGCGGTGACGGCGGCAACTACTACTTCAAGTTAGGCCAGCAGGGTTCCGACCTCGCCATGGAGCCTTGGGACGAAGACGTAGCATGGTACTTCTATGAAGCTACCGTCGGCGAAGAGCCCGTCGGCCCCATTGAACCCGAGTTCCCCCTCACCGGTCAGCCCTATCTCATCAAGGAGAAAGACAGCGGCATGTACCTCAACGTTATCCCCGACTCTGAGGACAACAAGAAGGACGTCGTGCTGAAGAAGAAGGGTCAGGATCTCTACTTCACCGCCGTTGAAGGTGGCTACACCATCACGACCGCTGACGGCCTCTATGTAGGTGGCTTCAGCAATGGCTGGAACATGTCCTCTAAGGTAGCCCAGACTTGGGTTGTTGAAGAGGTAGAAGGCGGCTATGCCCTCCGCACCGCCGACGCTGGCAAGTACCTCGGCTTCGACACCGTCGATAACGAAGGCGCTGCCGCATACCGCGACAAGAACTACGCTACCAACCACGGTATCTTCGAATTCGAGCTCAACGTCTTCCCCGCTGAAGGCAAGGCTTATCAGTTCAAGGAGAAGGACAGCGGTATGTTCCTCAACGTTATTCCCGATTCTCCCGACAACAAGAAGGACGTCGTTCTGAAGAAGACCGCTCAGGCTCTCTACTTCACCGCTGTTGAAGGTGGCTACACCATCGCAACTGAAGACGGCCTCTATGTAGGTGCATCTCCCGCTAACACCTGGAACATGTCCTCTCTGAACGCCCAGACTTGGGTTGTTGAAGAGGTAGAAGGCGGCTATGCCCTCCGCACCGCCGACGCTGGCAAGTACCTCGGCTTCGACACCGTCGATAACGAAGGCGCTGCCGCTTACCGCGACAAGAACTACGCTACCCACCACGGTATCTTCGAAATCACCGCCTACGGCACTGCCGAACTTACCGCTAAGGACAAGCTCGCTGCTGCTATCGCAGAAGCCAAGGCTCTCAACACCACCGACGTTCCCGAAGACCTCGTTGCTGAACTGAACAACGCCATCGAGATGGCTGAAGGCGTACTCGCTGACGAAACCTCCACCGACGCTGACTACGAAGAAGCTCAGGGCATCCTCGAGCACGCTGCCAACGCCGTGAAGAACTACGTTCCCCAGACCGCCGCAGAAATGTTCGCCGACCTCAAGGCCGCTCTCGAACAGGCCACTGCCATCCTCGAGGCCAACAAGGTTGAAGGCCAGCTCAACGAAACCACCTACGAATACGAACTCACCTCCACCGTTGCCGGTAAGGTAGGCTACAAGCCTTACGACGAAGTATTCAACATAGGCGAAGACGTTGCCGCCATTAACTGGATTCTCGAGCTCGTCGGCAACAACGCCGATGTTCTCGAAGCACTCCTCAACGAAGAAGGCATGAGCATCCGCATGTATACCGCCGAACTCGTTGACCTCATCGCTGCCTACGAGGCTGCCGGCTGGGTACTGCCCGAGAAGGACAAGACCTACATCATCCGCCTCGCTCCCGACCAGTACAGCTGGGCATTCAACTACAGCGAAGGCGCCCTCACCCTCAACAAGTGGAGCGAAGTCAAGGACGCCCTCACCGCTGAGTACGCCTGGACCTGCAAGGGTCTTGAAGAGTACAAGATCGTCAACTCCGACCTCGAAGTCGAGAGCCTCGGCGACCGCGTTCGCTTCACCAACCTCGCACATCAGGATCAGTATCTCTGCTGGAAGGGCGTTACCGACAATGCCAAGGCAGGCAACACCTACTGGCAGATCTCCGGTAAGAACTCTCCCCAGTATGGCGCTATGTCCATGCAGGCCTACGACGGTTCCAACCACTATAAGTTCCTCACCATCGAGGTTTACAGTGGCTCCATGAACCACGGCGACAGCTGGAACTGGGTAAGCAACTCCACCTACAGCTCCTGGTACACCTTCGAAGAGGTTGATCCCAACCAGTTCGGTGAAATCGTTGGCATAGGTACCGTTATCGCTCCTGCCGACAACGCTCTGCGCTTCAACGTTCAGGGTCAGCGCATCGCTAAGGACGTTCGCGGCATCAGCATCGTGAACGGCAAGAAGCTTATCCGCAAATAAATTCTCTCGGGAAAAGTCCCAACGATAGGGACTGCTCCACACACTTTCAAAGTCCGCCGACAGCCAGTCTGCCGGCGGGCTTTCTTTTTTATGGAGCCGCCCTCTTGTCACTTTTTTTGGGGAGGCGGAGGTAATTTTCGTTGCTTCGCAAGAAATAGTGCGGCTTCGCCGGAAATGACCCCCCTCTTATCCCCCCGATGGGGGAAAGTCCTGTTTTCTTTCGCTCTTGTGCTCTCCCCCCCTCGGGGGAGTTGGAGGGATGGGGAGGTAAAAGGCTCTCCCCCTAATGGGGGGAGGTGGAGAGGGGCTTTATTTCCCGCGAAGCGGTTTATTATTTCCCGCCCGCAGGGCGGCACTATTTCTCGGCGATAGCCGACAAAAAAACTACCCTTTCCAAACAATCGCCTTCTTTCCCACTCCAACCCTCTAAAATTTTTGATAAATTTATTCCTAATTTATGTAGCGCCGCAGGCAAAACTTTTG